>NZ_JAPEPF010000002.1:1008636-1344848 GCF_026340595.1 Streptomyces sp. NBC_01363 | reverse complement strand
TGCTGATCCGCGCGCGTGAACGCCTCGAACATCTCCACCGTGAACGCCTCCAGGTCCTTCCGGACCTGATCCATCTCCCCAGGTGTCACACACCATCAACGCGCCCACGGCCACCAAGACACGCCACCAGCGCGTACACCTGACCAAGCCCTACTAGTGTCCTGCACCTGAAATCTCGGCCTTAAGTTTACTGATGGTTTTCAGTGTCTGGTGGGGTGATCCTGGTGAGGTAGTCGGCGAGGGAGTTGAGGATCTCGTCGGCGGTCTTGGTCCAGGTGAACGGCCTGGGATTCTCGTTCCAGGTGGCGATCCACGCCTTGATGTCGCTCTCGAGGGCTTTGACAGAGGTGTGGACGCCGCGGCGGATGAGCTTGTCGGTCAGCAGGCCGAACCATCGCTCGACCTGGTTGATCCAGGAGGATCCGGTCGGGGTGAAGTGGACGTGGAAGCGGGGATGCCGACCCAGCCATGCCTTGATCTCGGGGGTGTTGTGGGTGGCGTAGTTGTCACACACCAGGTGCACGTCGAGTTCACGCGGTACGGCCTTGTCTATCGTGACCAGGAACTTCTTGAACTCGATTGCCCGGTGGCGGCGGTGGAGTTCGCCGATGACGGTGCCGTCGGCGATGTTGAACGCGGCGAACAGGCTGGTGATGCCGTGGCGCAGGTAGTCGTGGGTGCGGCGCTCGGGCATGCCCGGCATCATCGGCAGCACTGGCTGGGACCGGTCCAGCGCCTGGATTTGGCTCTTCTCATCGACACACAACACCACCGCCTTCTCGGGCGGGTTGTGGTAGAGGCCGACGACGTCGACGACCTTATCGACGAACTGCGGGTCGGTGGACAGCTTGAACGCATCCTGCAGGTGCGGCTTGAGGTCGAACTTCTTCCAGATCCGCCCGATGGTGGACTTCGACAATCCGGTGCGCTTCGCCATCGAGGCGCGCGACCAGTGGGTGTCCTCCCCCGGAGTGGACTCCAGCGTCGCGACGACCACGTCCTCGACCCGGTCAAGCAGGATCGAGGGCGGCCGGCCCGGGCGCGGCTCGTCCGCGAGCCCGTCCAGACGACCCGCGATGAACCGCGACCGCCAGCGGTTGACCGTCGCCTGCGCGATGCCGAGTTCGGTGGCGACCTGCTTGTTCGTCCCGCCCTCCGCGCAGCGCAGCACGATCTTCGCGCGCAGCGCCAGGAACTGCGCGGTCTTCGCCCGCCGCGCCCAGCGCGTCAACTGTGCATGCTCGGCCTCGGTGAGGACCAGGTCCGGCTTGCGCCGGCCCGGCCGTGGCTCGTCGGCCAGGCCCGCCAGCCGGTGAGCCGCGAACCGGGAGCGCCACTTGCGCACCGTCGCGACGTTCACGCCCAAGTCGGCCGCCACCTGGGCACTTGACGCACCATCCGCACACGACAGGACGATCCGCGCGCGCTCGGCCGGACGAGATCCCGCCCCACCACCCGCCCAACGCGACAACTCGGCGCGCTCCTCCCCAGACAGCACGACCTCGACAGCACGCGGACCCCGATGCGACATGAAAACAGCCTACAGACTTACAGCAGCAATTTCAGGTGCAGGACACTAGCGCAGGTGCTGCTGATTCCGGGACCCATGCCCGTGCCCGGAAATGTTGACGTTGTTGGTGATGTCGCCGGCGGAGAAGTTGATCAGTCCACCGCAGGCGAGAAGACAGAAGCCGGGAGGCGGACCGGGCGGATTCGAGGCGGGCGTGGCCTGGGCGGTCGTGGTGTTGTGGGAGGCGTCGCAGTCCGCGTTGCCGTTGTAGGCGGCGGTGATGGTGTGCGCGCCGACGGTGGTGAATGTGGTGGTGTAGCTGGCCTGGCCGTTGGCGTTCACGGGCACGGTGTCGAGCTCGTCGCTGCCGTCGAAGAAGGTCATGCCGAGCCCGCCGGTGGGGTCGGCAGGACAGTCGACCGTGGCCTGCAGTTGCACCGCGGTGCCCACCTCGGCGGTCTGCGGAGTGGCCGTCACCGTGGTGCTCGACGATACGGCCCAGGCGGGCGAGGCCAGCCCCAGTACTGCGGCCAGGGCCGTGGCGACGACCAGCTTCCCTCTGTGTTGTGTGATGCTCACCGGTTCGGCTCCCTGTTCTGTCGCCGGGCCCGCAGGGCGCGGGCGCCGTGCGGCATCACGCTATGGCGATCTCTATTGCCTTCCAGGGAAGCGGAGCCTACAAGTAACCTGGTTGGATCAGCAGCCTGGACCAACTGTCGGGCAGCTGAGTGGGGATCAAACAAGGGGCTGTATGAGTTGTTCACGGCGCTTTTCCCCGACACCCGAGTGTCAGATGCCGGGCGCGACAACCCGGGTGTAGGTCAGCCCGGGGCTGGTGCCGCCCGCCGTGGTGACGGTCACAGTGACCGGGCCTGCGGGGCCCGCGGGTGCGACCGCTGTGATCTGTGTGCCCGATGCGACGGTGAATGAGACGGCCGTACCCCCGAAGGTGACGGTCGAGGCGGTGGCCAGGTTCGTGCCGGTGAGGGTGACCACGGTGCCTGCGGAGGTCGGACCGCTGCTGGGCAGCAGCGCCGTCAGGGTGGGCACGGCGACATAGGTGAAGGCAACAGGGTTGCTCGTGCCACCCGGGGTGATCACCGTGATCGGTGAATTACCCGTTCCAGGCGGGGAGGTGGCCGTGATCTGTGTCGCCGACACCACGGCGAAGGAGGTGGCGTCGGTGGCGCCGAAGCGGACGGCACCGGCGTTGAGCAGATTGCTCCCGGTCAGTGTGACCACCACGCCACCGGCCGTCGGCCCCTGGGCGGGGACGGCACTGTTGAGGACGGGAGGCGCGGCGTAGAAGAAGAATGTGTCCAGGGCACTGACGCCCCCTGGCGTCGTGACGGTCACCACGGCGGCCCCGGCACTTCCGGCGGGCGTCACGGCGGTGATCTGGGTGGCCGAGTTCACTATGAACGACGTCGCCGGGATCCCGCCGAAGGTGACCGCCGTGGCCCCGGTGAACCCGGTTCCCGTCAGAGTGACACTGGTGCCGCCCGACGCCGGACCGCTGCTGGGCGCCACCCCGGTAACCACCGGCACCTGCGCCACGACATAGGTGAACGTCACCGAATTGCTGTTGCCGGTCGGATGGACGACGGTCACCGCCGCCGCACCCGCGGCGTGGGGCGGGCTCACAGCCGTGATCTGGGTGGCCGAGTTGACGGTGAAAGAGGTGGCGTTGGTACTGCCGAACCGTACGGCGGTGGACCCTGTCATCCCGGTACCGGTGAGGGTGACGGTGGTACCCCCGGTGGTGGGCCCTTGCGAGGGATTGATGGTACTGATCGTGGGCGGCATGAGGATGCTCCTATGGCAGCCTGGGCGAAGCCCGGGTGACGCGGATACCGCTTCGGGCTGGGGAGAACCGCCGTATCTGGGGCGTCGACGGAAGTGGCGGTCAAGGCACGCTGCCGCCCGGTGAAGGCCGGGCGGCAGCGTGGGTGGGGGTCAGACGCCGGGAGCCGCGACGTAGGTGAACGCGCCGGCGGCCGTGTCGGATCCGGCCAGGTTGGTCACCACCACGTCGACCGCACCGGCAGCGCCGGGCGGGGTCACCGCCGAGACCGTGGTGGAGCTCACCACGGAGAACGGTGCCGGGTTGCCGCCGAAGGTGACCGACTCGGTGGTGCCGAGGTTGGTGCCGGTGATGGTCACACCCGTACCGCCGGACGTCGCCCCGGAGGCCGGCGTGACGGTGGTCACAGTGGGGGCGTCCACGTAGGTGTAGGACAGACCGTTGTTCGTCCCGCCCGCGGTGGTCACGCTCACTCCGACGGGGCCCGCCGCTGCGCCCGCCGGCACGGCGACGGTGAGCTGGGTGTCGGAGACGACCGTCGGCGTGGCGGCGTTGGCACCGAAAGACACACTGGTGGCTGTCGCCAGCCCGACACCGTTGATCGTGACTGTGTTGCCGCCCGCCAGGGGACCGGAGGTCGGCCCGAGCGAGGACTTGAACGGGGCTCCGACGTAGAAGAACTGAACCGGATTGCTCGTGCCGCCCGCGGTGGTCACGGTCACCCCGACGGGGCCGGTGCCCGAGGGCGATATGGCCGTGACCTGGGTCGGTGAGACGTTGGTGACGTTGGTGGCCGGCTTGGCGCCGAAGGTGACGGCGGTGGTGCCGGACAGATTCGTACCGGTGATGGTCACCAGCGTGCCACCGCCGGTGGATCCCTGGTTCGGAGAGATGGGCATGGAGAGACTCCTTGCTGACAGGACGGGACAGAGGACTGCGGAACCGGGGGCCGCCGGGCCAACCTTCGCGAAGACCCTTGCGGGAAAGCGGGCGGCTGAACCGTGCCGTCGGGTCGACGGAGTTCCCTCGTAGGTGCACAAAGGAAGAACCGGCAGACACCGCCCTTTATCGTGTTCCCCGGTCATGGGATGGGCGGCCCACCGGTTCGCTGCCTCAAGTACTCCACAGAGAGCCACCGCCTGACAAGGCGTCAATCACAGGACCTGGATGGCAAAGCGCGCCACTGCGAGCACCTGCGTACCACCGGCGTACGCTATCGGCCTCCGTCTGACACACAAAACAAGCCAGCCGGCACCGCGCAAGCGGCACCGACTGGCGATCCAACCCCCCGGGGTGCCCATCGTGATCCCGGCGGACCTGCACCCTCCCCACGTGTGAAGGGCGACGACCCACCCCGGCACCACGCGCCCCGAGCGGTACTGCTGCCCATTGGTTGGATACCTTCAGTAACCCAACATCCCGGCATATGCCACAACCCCCGGGTCGCCGTGCCACCCGTTTGGAGTAATCGTGCGGGGCGAAGCTCACAGCCCACCAGAAATTGACCGACCGGCATTACAAATGCCTACGTGACCGGATGCCGCTATGACAAGCGGTCGTCCGGTGCCGTAGCGGCGCTCCGCCCAGGCCACGACGGTGGCAAAACCGGCAGGAAGCAGAAGGTCATCCGCGGCGCCCTTGTTCCCCCGGGAGGGCTTCGAGAGCGACGGTCAACGGCGGCCCGCCGATCCACATCGCTACGAAGCTCCTGGCCACCTCGTCATCCGGCGCGGTCGAGGCGGGTGGCGTTGTCGTACGACTCCCGGGCGTCGAGTAGTTCGTCCCAGTGCTTCTCCGCCCAGGCGCAAGCAACCGCCAGCGGTTCGAGCATGCTGCGGCCCAGCGGCGTCAGTTCGTACTCGACATGCGGGGTGGCCTCGGCGTAGACGGTGCGCTTGACCAGACCATCTCGTTCGAGGGACCGCAGCGACTGGGTCAGGACCTTGGGGGTGACGCGGCTCAGCGGCACGCGCAGCTCGGAGAACCGGCGCGGCCCGTGCTCAAGACAGCAGATGATGAGCGCTGCCCACTTGTCGCCGAATCGGATCGGATTGAGCGAGGACGGGCACAGTTCGTCGAACATGTCGGCGGGCAGCGGTTCCCTCATGGCCTCACCCTAGCCGGTATCCCAGTGGTAACCGAGGCCCTCGATAGCCTCCGACAACTGGCCGGGGTGCACGGGCTCCGGCCCTCGTGAGAGGCGGTTCGTCATGAACATCGTGGTCTTCGGCGCCGGCGGCCGGGCCGGGCGGCAGGCTGTCGCGGAGGCGCGCCGACGCGGACACCAGGTCACCGCGGTGGTGCGCGACCCTGCGGGCCACAGCGATCTGACCGACGTGCGGGTGGTGGCGGGCGACGTCACGGACACGGCGAGCATCGAGCATGTGGCCGCCGCGCATGACGCCGCCATCAGCGCCGCCGCGGACCTGTCCGTGCCACCACACGAGTTCTTCACCGCGTCGTCCCGCGCCCTGACCACCGGCCTGGCCGAAGCGGGCGTGCACCGCCTCGTGGTGGTCGGGCTCTCATCGGTCATGCCCGGTGCGTCCGGCGCACCGCTGATGGACGAGCCGGGCTACCCCGACGAGTACCGCTCCTTCTCCCTCGGCCACGCGGCGGGCCTCGACGAGCTGCGGAGGTGTGACCTGGACTGGGCGTACGTGGCCCCGGCGGGCGACTTCGACCATGAGGGCACGCGCACCGGCCGTTACCGGATCGCCGAGCATGGCGACCCGGCCAGCCGGATTACGTACGCGGACCTGGCGATCGCACTGATCGACGAGATCGAGGCGCCCCGCCATCACCGGGCCGCCGTCAGCGTGCGGGAGGCGTGACACCCGAGGTCCAGGACGGCCAGGGGCGCGGGGTGCTGCTCCGGCGGAGCAGCACCCGAGCGCACGGGCGGCACCGACGGTCGACAGGGACCATGGTCGCGTACTCGATGTCGGCACGCGGCATCGAGGGAGTCCGGCAGAAGCTGCGCACCATCCATCCCTAACTCGCCGTCGAGGTATGCGAAGTGCCGCTCGCCGATCCGTACGGAATGCTGCGGAGAGGTGACTTCGACCTCCAGCTGACGGATTTCCCGGTGCACGAGGACGACTTGACCGGCGGACCGACGCTCCTCGCCGAGGACAGGGTGCTGGCAGTGGCCACCGGGCATCCCCTGGCCGGAAGGGACACGGTGACGCTTGAGGACCTGGCCGGTGTGCCGTTGCTGACGATCGCGGTGGACATTCCGGAGTACTGGCTGGAGCATCAGTTGCCGACGCGCACCGTTCTTCGCCTGGCTCCACCAGTTCGAACGACTCCACATCCGCTACGAGACACGCGCCGCCGACCTCCGCCTCGCCCTGCTCCAACTCGCCTGCAGCATCACCGGCTTGCCACGTTTTCGAACCTCATTCCGAAACGAGCAGCGAGTGGCTCGGCTCAGGTCCTTGGCCCTTCGATCGCCCTTTGTCGCGTGGTCAGCCCGCTGGGGTGCCGGCGATCTGAGTGACGAGGAAATCGAGCCCTTCCTCCTGGCCGTCCCGGGGGATGCGGCTGCTGTCGGAGAGGACAGCCATGCCGCGCAATGCGCTCCAGGTGACTTCGGCGAACAGTTCGCGGCGCTCGTTGTCCGGGCGGAAGCAGCTGACCAACGATGCGAGACGAGCCACTGGTTGCGGACACGGCAGAGGTCGTTGTGCCGGCCGAAGACGCCGCATCCTCTCGCCGAACTGCGGAGGTCGGTTCGTCGGGCCACGGCCGGTCCAGGGCCTCGGCCGTGGCCCGCGGGTGTGCAAGGGCCGCACATCACTTGCGGGCGACGAACCCCCACTGATCGACGGGCTCAGCACCATCTTCGCTCAAGCTCGCACGCCACAGGGAGATGGACCCGAATCCCGGTTCGACCAGTTCCATCCCGTCGGCACTCGCGAGGATCTCCTCGGGCCGGCGCACCAGGTAGGGCGGAGTGTCTCCGGCCGCATAGGCTTCCTGGGCTGCCAGTGTCTGGGGGGTGGCGACCGTGTCGCAGAGGACCAGGTAGCTGCCTGTCACCGTGCCCGCCATGTATCGGCGCATGAGGTCGATACCGGCCCGGGGTTCGACGTGTCCCAGCGTGGACAGCACCAGGACGGCCACGGGCTGTGTCATATCCAGGGTTCGGGACGCTTCCTGGAGTACTCGCTCGGCTTCCAGCATGTCCGCATGTACGTAGTCCGTCACCCCGTCCGACGCGCTTGTCAGCAGGGCGCGGGCGTGCGTCAGGACCAGCGGGTCGTTGTCGACGTAGACAATGCGTGCCTTCGGCTGGATGCTCTGGGCGACCTCGTGGGTGCTGTTCTGGACGGGGAGCCCGGTTCCGATGTCGAGAAACTGGGTGATTCCCGCTTCGTCGGCCAGGTACCGCACCGCTCGCGCCTGGAAGGCCCGTGACGCACGGGCGAGGTCCCGGGTCTGGGGGTAGCTCGCGATGACCTGGTCTCCCAGTTCCTGGTCGACCGGGTAGTGGTCCTTGCCTCCGATCCAGTAGTTCCACACGCGGGCCGAGTGCGGTACGCCGCTGCGGATCTGGGTCTCGAGCTCTGTCTGCTCAGTCATTTCGGTTCTCGTCTCGTAGTGTCCGAAGGGCAGCCGTGGCGGCCGGCGCGCCGTACTCGCCCCCAGGGACGAGGTCTCGGAAGGCCCCGTCACATCTGCGGCCGGACCAGGCCCCGCGGCCTTCCCAGGCCCGCTGCTGCTGAGCGAACGCCTCGGGCCGACGCTCTACGAACAACAGCTGATCAAACAGGATCCGAAGGGCCGTCTCGCCCCCGTACATCCCAGGTCGACGGAGCGCCGGGTTCAGCTGGTCGACAAGGTACCCGAACCGTTGCCTGCATGGTCAGGCAGGCCCAGCTCCGGTTGTGAACCTCCGAGTTGGCCTCGCACGTGGCACCGGCAGCAGTGGCCGCCGGCCCTGTGCGACCTTCAACTCGAGCCAGGCCGGATCGGCCTGAGCCGCCCCATGCACGTACCGGCAACCGTCAGCGCCACGGCAGCGGTCACGGCCGTACGCATACGTCCGAACAACACGGTGCTTCCCCCTCGCCGCCGTACCGCTCAGAGCCGCGGCGGGGCGTCCTGCTCTTCCCTCCGTGGCGAGTCGGACGCGGACGCGATCGTCCGGTGCTCCGGCGGTTCACCGGGCGGGGTTCCCGGTTGGTGTCGCCTGGTGGGGTCAGGTATCGCAGGCGTCGAGCAGCTGGGAGCTACCAGGTCGCGGGCAGGTGCCGGGGGCTTCGGGTGAGAGCACTCGTGTGCCACTCGACGGAGTCGACCGGCACGGTCAGGCGGAGGTCGGGAAGCCGAGTGGCCAGTCGGTGCAGGGCGAGACGGAGTTCCGTGCGGGCCAGGGCGACACCCAGGCAGTAGTGCTGTCCTCCGCCGAAGGCGAGGGTGGGGTGTTCCAGTGGGGCGAACAGGTCGGCGAAGGGGTCGCCGGGGAAGGCCGCAGGATCGCGGTTGGCCGCGCCGCGGTCGAGGGTGACGAGGTCTCCGGCCCGGATGGCTGCCCCACCGATCTCCAGGTCCTCGGTGGCGCGCAGCGGGTTGAATCGTTTCGCGGGGTCGTTGAGCGGGATCAGGTGTGCCAGGCGGTCGGCCAGTGCCCCGGCGGCTGCTTCGTCTTCGTCGGAGGCCAGGCGGGTCCAGTCCCGCGAGCGTTCGTCCAGGAGGTAGAGGAGCGCGTTGCCCAGCATGGTCACGGTGGTGTCGTAGCCGGCGACCGCGAGGGTGGTGACGAAGTTGACGAGTTGGGGTTCGGGGATGCCGCCTTCGCGGTCGGCGGTCTGTACGAGGGTGGTGATCAGGTCCGGGCCGGGGGTGCGTCGGCGTTCGGCCATGAGGCGGGTGGCGAATTCGGTGAACTCGCGTGCGGCCTCGGCGGTTTCGCCTTCGGGAACCGAAGGTTCGGGGAAGGCGAGTTCGGTCCAGCGCACCAGCCGGGCGTCGTCCAGGTCGTGGATGCCCAACAACTTGTTCATGACGGCGATGGGCAGGGGGCGGGTGTACTGGTCGACGAGGTCTGCTGGTGGGCCGTGATCGGCGAGGTCGGCGATGAACCGGTCGACCGTCTCGGCGACCATGGGCATCACGCGGCCGATCGCGCGAGGGGTGAAGGCGCCTTTGGCGGTGTGGCGCAGTCGCAGATGTCCGGTGCCGTCCTGCTTGGCCATGGCGTCGGGGGTGTCGGTGAGGGGCGAGGCGGCTTTCGTGGGCAGCAGGGCTCGGGTGAACCGGTCGTCGGCCAGCACCTGGCGGACGTCGTCGTAGCGGGTGAAGTGCCAGGCGGGGCTGCCGTCGGGCAGTGTTGTGTGCTGGGGCGGGCCGGGGGCGGCGAACGTCAGCCGGTGCAGGGGAAGAGTGTCCTCGTTGGCGGTCATGGTCCTCCTGCCGTGCGGCGGCCAGTGACACCGCGTCGGCGATGTTGGGTTCCCGTCCGTGTCCGCCGGCCACGTGACGGGTTACGCGGAGCGTGGGGTGGTGCCCATCGGCGGAGGAGCGGGCGGAGTGGTACCAGTGGCTTCCGGCCTTGGCGCCTTCCGGCTCCTGGCACCCTGGGCTGTACGGCTTCGCACCGTCACCCGACACAGCTTGAACACACAACGTAACACGTGACTACTTTCAGTGCTGTGCATGTTGTCGTCGCCGGCAGTCACGGCCGCCTCGCCCTCGCAGCATCCCGCCTGCTCACAGCCCGGGGCGGACAGGTCTTCGGGCTCACCCGCAGCCCGGAGCAGGCCGACGATGTCCAAGCCGCCGGGGCGCACCCGATCCTCCTGGACCTGGCGACGGCCACGGTTGAGCAGTTCGCGGAACGGCTCGCCGACGCGGACGCGGTGCCCTGCACAACCGGTACGGATCTGGGCGCCTCAGGCCAGGCCGGCCCGATCGATCGCGACGGCCCTCACCCTCGCGGACGCAGCGCAACTCACGGGACAGCCCTCAGGTCATGCTCTCCTCCATAGGGGCCGACCCTGCCGGTCGTCACCCGAAAGACCCACTCGTCGAGACATATCTCAGGGCCATGGACGAGGCCGATGAGAACCTGCTGCCCGGGCCCTCCCTGAATTGCACCGTGCTGTGGCCCGCCTGGTTCCGCGACGGCCCCGGCACCGGTCCGGTCCTTCTCGCCGACACCACCGATATCGGCGAAGCGGACCGGGCGGACATGGCCGCCGCCCTCAGACTGACCCGGCTGATCCGCCAAGCCGCAATCACCGCCGTCCTCAACGGCACCGAACGCATCACCAGAACCCGCCTCGACGGGATTCGCCTGGACCACCTCGCCGAACAACACCACCGCCCCACCCCGACACCGACCCGTCCCCTGGCCCGGGTCCGTACACGACAGCCCTAGGGTCTTTCGTCTGGATCACTCCCGCCGGCCGGGATTGTCGTTGATGATGTCCGTGTGACCAACCGCATCAGCGCTCTGATCTCGGCCTTCGGCGTCCTTGCCAGCATGTTGCTGCTCGTCCTTGCCGCTCGTGAGTACCGCTCCGGGGCACCGGCCCTCTGGATCGGAGCTGGAGCCGTGATCTTCCTCAGCGCTCTGTTCACGCTCGTGCGAGACGTACGGCGGCTCCGTCCGGGGCCGACGGCCTGACGAGCGGCGCCGCGAACTGCGTGCCGATCAATGGAAATACGATTCGAGCGTGCCGCGACGTCGGATATCGAGCGTTGCACAGTGGAATGAGCCGCCGAACGGCGCGCAGTGCAGCAGGTCGCACGGGATCGGCTCGAATCCCCATTCCTCAAGCGCACGCAGCATGTTGACGTGGTGCCGCTCTGCGATCACTCGCTTGTTGTCGATCACGAGAGCTCGTCGGGCTCAGGGATGCGGAAATCCTTCTCGAAGAACGCGTCGGTGAGCTGCGGCTTTGGCGCTGACGTCCGGTGCGCGCCGCGCCGGAAGCAGTCCTTCTCCAGCAAATCCCACTCATTGTGTGAATTCACCGGCGAAACGAGAGATTCCGCAGCATTTTCGGTCGTAGCCGATGGCGTCGACATCATAGGAAGTTCCCATCGCTGCCTACCATTGCCGACCGGATGCTGGGCCACTGCACTACTTCCATGTCCGGCAAACTGTACGAGCCCCGAAGGGTACGGTGCGTTGGACGCGCTCGCCCGATCGGTGGCATTCGGTCGTACGACCGCGCAGGGGCCGGCCCTGCGACGAGGATTGTGCCGGCGTGTGCGGAGGGCGGGCCGAACCTTGCGGTCGCGGCCCGGCCGGAGGTGAACCGCGGGCACCCGTCGCCAAATGGGTGCACGAGGTTCCTGCGCGACCGGCTGGACGGACTCGCCGACGATCCACGCCCTGGGGTGCCACGGACCATCACCGACGCCCAGGGCAGGTCCCGCGGTCGAGGAGGATTACGCCAGTGCAGTCGCCGCTGGGCCGCGCTCTCCAGACCACGCCGAACCGCGCCCGGCTCCCCCTCGAACCCAGCCAACAGCCCATCCGGTCGGACAGAAGCGCCACCGGTTGGCGATCCCGACAATTCTGTCCCCGGGCGGGGCCCGACGTCCTTGCCGTGACGGGAGTTGGGGCCGGTAGGCTCCTTGGGCGAATGGAGGGGGCAGGCATGTCGGGGAAAAAGGATCAGCGGGACCGCAGCGCGGCGCGGCGTCGTCTGGCGAAGGAACGCCGGTGGACGTACACGGACTGGCATCCCGAACGCATGCAGTTGTGCGCGGGGCCGCTCGGCGTCGATGCCGAGAAGGCGATGGCCCTGGACGCCGTGAGCGGCACCCTGGACGGCCATTGGTTCAGCGTCTTCGACTGTGTCACCGACGACCCCTCGGCCGCCCGCACCGTGTACCTCGTCCAACTGCCGGCCGTGCTGCCGCTGGTAGCGGTGAGCCGGCACTCACTGGCTGTGGACACGATGGTTCCGCTGCTGAAGCGGCTCGTCACCGAGCGCCCGGACCGCCATCTGTACGAGATCGGTGACCCGGCCTACGACGCCAACCATGTGGTGGAGAGCGTGGACCTGGAGGCGGCGGCGCGGCTGCTCACCCCGGCCGTGCGCGAATTCGCCGACGACCGCCGCTGGTTGCAGTGGCAGGTGGAGGGCGGCTACCTCTTCTACGCGGAGCCTCCGGGGCCGCGCAGGGGGAAGGACGACACCCACGCGATCCTGACCGGACTGCGCTCACTGGTCGACCTGGTGGAGATCATTGACCCGGGGTTGTGGGGCGAGGCGGCGGACGCGGTCCCTGGCGTCGGCGACGGCCGTGCGGAGGCGGAGAAGAACCCAGGCGATGCCGACCACGGGATGGCGAACGCCGAGCGCGGGGCCGTGTCGGACGCCGTTCCCTCCGTCGGAGCACAGCCGGTGCCCGGTCCCGGCAGCGGACCGTCCGCCATGGCCCGCGGTGGGCCGGCCCACACCGGCGTCTATCCGAAGGGCACGCTGCCGTCCGGCTTCGAGGCGTGGAGCGTGCGGCTGCCGGACGCGGTCGTCGCCGCACCGGTCGTCTGCGCGGGCACTGTGTACGTCAACTGTTCCGACGGCCGCTGCTACGCACTGGATGCGGTGACGGGCGCGGCGCGTTGGTCCTTCGACGCGATCGGTGCCCTGAAGGAGACGCCGGCGGTCGCCGACGGGACGGTGTACGTCGTCGGCGAGTCCGGTGTGCTGCACGCGGTCGGTGCCGTGGACGGACAGGAGCACTGGCGGCAGCGGGTGGGCCACTCGGGTGCGCCGGTGGTCGCCGACGGCCTGCTCTACGTCGTCCACCACCCGGCCAACCTGCTGCGCGACACCTCCCGGATCCGCGCGCTGGACGCGGCGACCGGCGAGGAGCGCTGGGAGCGACGGTTGCCCGACGGGTCGGCCGCCGCGGCGGCGGTCTCCGACGGCCGGGTCTATGTGCAGGGCGCGCGGGCCCAGTTGACCGCCTTCGACGCGGTGACCGGCGAGGAGCTGTGGCACCAGGGGTCCACCGCGAGCCAGTTGAGCTGCTGCACCCCGAGCGTCGCGGGAGGCATGGTCTGCGCGGGCACCGGCGCCGGCCGGTTCTACGCGTACGACGCCGTCACCGGGGAGCAGCTGTGGGGAGCACAGGCGGCCGGCGTGGTCGACAGCACCCCGGCGCTGGCCGAGGGTCTGGTCTTCGTGGGCGACAGCCACGGTGGCGCGTACGCGGTGGACGGCAGCGACGGCGGGCTCCTCTGGCACCTGCCGAACCGTTACGGCGCCTCCTCCCCGGCGATCTGCGGCCCGTCCGGCTGGATCGTCGGCACCAAGTACGGGCGCGGTCTGTTCAAGATCAGCCTGAGCGCCGGTGCGGTCCTGTGGCGGCACGCACTCGATGGCCGCGGCACCGGCCCCGTCTACGCCGACGGGGTCGTCTACGTGGGCACGCAGGCCGGTACCGTGCTCGCGGTCGATGCCGAGACCGGTCGCAAGCCTCCCCGGGCGCGGCGCAAGATGCGGGTCTGAGCCGCCACTCTCCTCGCACGCGCCGCTCGCCGCCTACGAGTGGCCACACCCCGTCCACACCCGGCCATGAGATCGACGCCCTCCCCTGTGCTCCCTGTACGCAGGGTGAGCAAGCGACGGCCGTACGAGAACGGCGCGAGTCAGCCGTGGCCGGATCGAACTGTGGCCGAGCACGGCCGCGGTGCTCCCCGTCATCCGGCCCCGGAGTCGGCATACCGCACGAGTACGGATGAAAAGCGTCACGAGGCCGCTCCCCGGTTTCGGTCGAGAACCGGGGAGCGGCCGGTTCGAGGGCCGCGACACACGCCACGTGATGCGTCAGGTGCAGCATGGCGATCACCCGTCCCGCCCAAGTCGAGCAAGGCGGGGGCCTGGCTCCACCCGGGTCGAGCCAGGCCCCCCTTCCACCGGCCGGGATCACACGGCGCATCGGGCCGGCCCGATGACGCCGTCGGTGCCGACCACCTTCACCGCCTCGCCCCGGTCCGCGGTGCGGGCCTGCGCGGCGGTGCAGATCAGCTGCTGGCGGGCCACCTCGGAGAGTGTGGTGACGGCCGTGTTCAACCGGACCAGGACACCGTCCGGGCCCAGCTCGATGCTCAGAGCGATGCGGGCGTAGGGAAGTTCGGTGCGCAGGCCGGTCTCGACCTCGCTCTTGTTCGGCCCTTCGAAGAGCAGGGCGACCGCCCGATTGGCCCCTCCCCACGTCGCTTCCGTACCGCCAGGGAAGGTGCCTTCCGCCGGTATCGCGATGGGCCGTACGACGGGCATCAGCCGGTTCGCGGACGACGAGGACACGAAGTAGAGCAGTGTGCTCTGCTCGCGTCCCGGCGCCACGTCGACGATCGCCGGGTCGCCGACCTCGACGACGTCCGTGGCCCGTATCCCGCACCCGGTCACCAGCAGGACGAGGGGCAGCAGTGCGCCGAGGGCGCGTACGCCCCTCACGGCCCCTCCAGCGGCAGTTCCACGGTGAGGACCGCGCCGCCCCCGGTCCCGTCGGCGGCGCGCACGGTGCCGCCGTGCAGCCGTACGTTCTCCTGGGTGATCGCCAGTCCGAGTCCGCTGCCGGCCGACCGGGTACGGGCCGCGTCGGCCTTGTAGAAGCGGTCGAAGATATGGGGCAGCACGGCGGGGTCGATGCCCGGACCGCTGTCCGCGACCTCGGCCACCAGCCGGTCCACCGCGCCCTTCCGCTCGGTCCGCAGCCGTACCGTGACGGGCTCCGCACCGTGCCGCAGGGCGTTGCCGACGAGGTTGGCGACGATGACGTCGAAGCGGCGCGGATCGAGCATGGCCCGTATTCCGTCGGGGAGTTCGGTGCGGACCTGATTCTCCCAGTGCCTGTTCTCCAGGGTCTTGCGGATCGCTTCGGCGACATCGACCTCGTCGAGGTGGAGGTCCGCCGCCCTCGCGTCGAAGCGGGAGATCTCCATCAGGTCCTCGACGAGGGTGGCGAGCTTGCCCGTCTCGGCGCTGATCAGCCGGACGGCCGCCGCGGTGTCGGGGTTCAGCTGGGCCGCGTCCTCGTCGAGCACCTCGGTGACGGCGAGCATTCCGGCGAGCGGGGTGCGCAGCTCGTGCGAGACGTCGGAGGCGAAGCGCCGGGCCCGCGCCTCCGCCTGTCGGAGCTCCGCCACCGACTCCTGGAGCTTCGTCGACGAGTCGTTGAACGTCCGGGCGAGTCCGGCGAGTTCGTCGGAGCCCCGGACCTCGATCCGGGTGTCGAGTTCGCCCCGGCCGATGCCTGCGGCGGCCCGCCGCAGGTCGCGCACCGGGCGCAGCACGCTGCGGGCCGCGAGCAGTGCGGGCACCAGCGCGATCAGGAGGGCGGGCAGGGCGCCGTCGCGGGCCGCGGTCACCATGGCTTCGACATTGGCCGCCTCGGTGGAGAGCCGCATCACGGCGTAGAGGACGAGTCCGGTGGGCTGGCCCCCGTCGCCGCGGTCGATGAGGGCGGGCATTCCGACGGTCAGCCAGGGCACGCCGTCCTTGACGACCCGTTGGAAGGAGCCGTGCACACTGCCTCGGGCGGCGGCCTGCAGTTCGGGCGTGATCACCTCGGAGGTGGGACGGTTCGAGGAGGAGACCCGGATCGTCCCGTACTCGGCGAAGACGACCCAGGGATGCGGCTTGCCTTCATTGGCGAGGCTCCGGCAGGCCCGCCGCAGCTGTTCCTCGTCCACCGGCAGGGTCACGGCCTGTGCGCCGATCCGGTCGCGGAACTGGTCGACGGCCGTGTCCTGGGCCTGTTGCAGGATGGCTGAACGGGCCTCGCGGTAAGTGAGGGTGGCGGTGGTGGCGGCGCTGATCGCCGCGACCAGGAGGAAGGCTCCGACGAGACGGGTACGCAGTCCGAACCGGGCGGCGAAGAGTCTCATCCGAGCGGACCGAAGCGGTATCCGAAGCCGCGGACGGTCTGGATGTAGCGCGGGCTGCCCGCCACGTCCTCGATCTTCTGCCGCAGCCGCCGCACACACGCGTCGACCAGGCGCGCGTCCCCGTGGTAGCTGTGCTCCCAGACGTATTCGAGGAGCTGCTGTCTGCTGAAGACCTGCTCGGGCGAAGCCGACAGATGGAGCAGCAGTTTCAGTTCGGAGGGTGCGAGCAGGAGGCGCTGCCCGGCCTTGGCGACCGAGAGTCCGGCCCGGTCGACGGTCAGTTCGCCGTGGATCTCGGTGCCGCCGCGCCCGGCCGGCTCGACGAGCCTGCGCAGTACGGCACGGATCCTGGCCTCGATCACTTCGGTACGGGCCGGCTTGACGATGTAGTCGTCGGCGCCGGCCTCCAGCCCGACGACCACGTCGAAGTCGTCGCCCCGGGCCGTGAGCATGATGATCGGCAGCTGGCTGGTCTCGCGTATCCGGCGGCAGACCTGGACCCCGTTCATCGCGGGGAGCATCAGGTCGAGGAGCACCAGATCGGGCCGGAACTCCCCCAGGGCGGCCAGCCCCGCCTCGCCGCTCTCCACAGCGCGCAGTTCGTGGCCGCGCCGCCGCAGCCCCAGCTCGACCCCTTCGCGTACGGAGGGGTCGTCTTCGATCAGCAACACGCGAGGCATGACAGCAGTATCCCAGCGATCAAGAAATGGATTCGAATGGGTGAGCGGGCGGATCTGCCCGGCGGGGTCATGCCCGCCGCAGCCGTCCCCGGCCCGCCGCGATCACGGCGCTGACCTCCCGCAGCCGGAGCGGCCGGGCCAGCAGCGCCACCGTGAGCAGGAGCACGAAGGAGCCCGCGCCCACCGCCGCGAAGTCCCCGAACCCGGCGCAGCTCCGGGCGGCCAGGTACCCCAGCAGCCCGGCGGGCACGGACGCCACCACCAGCCGGAGCTGCGCCCACAGCGCGGGCGACCGCACCGGCGGGGTTCCGGCGGCGTCACCGCGGCCGAGCCTGCGGTGCAGCACGTACGCGGTGGCCGCGAAGCCCGCGAACAGCGCCACCGAGTAGGCGCCGGCCATTCCCGTCACGGCCCAGCGGACCGGCAGCAGCAGATACGCGGCGACCGAGAGCCCGGCGTTGAGCGCCGCGATCACCAGATTGAGGAGGAACGGCGTGCGGGTGTCGCTCATCGCGTAGAACGCCCGGGAGAGCACGTACTGTCCCGAGTAGGCGATGAGTCCGGGCGCGAACGCCATCGTCATGCCCGCCATCACGGCGATGTCCGCGTCGTCCGTGGCCCCGTACCCGTACACCGCTCCCATCACCCACGGTGCCAGTGCGAACAGCAGGGCCACCGCGGGCACCACGACCGCGGCCGAGGTGCGCAGGGCGTACGAGACGTCGCGCCGCAGGCCCGGCAGGTCGTTGTCGGCCGCCGCCCGGCTCATCCGGGGCATCATCGCGGTGACGAGCGAGACGGTCACGATGCCGTGCGGCACCACCCACAGCTGATAGGCATAGCTGTACGCGGTGTAGCCGGCGCCTCCCGCCAGTTCCATGTTCTCGGCGCGCTGGCCGATGGTGGTGGAGAGCCGGGTCACCACCCAGTAGGCGATCTGGTTGGTCAGCACGAGCATGACCAGCCAGCCGGCCGCGCGCAGCGGCCGGGTGAGGCCGCTGCCCCGCCAGTCGAACCGGGGGCGCCAGCGGAATTTCGCGGCGCGCAGCGCGGGCACCAGGGCGAGCGTCTGGACGACGATCCCGGCCGTCGTGCCCCAGCCGAGCCACCGGGCCTGGGCCGGGGCGAGCGTGCCGTCGGAGCCCACCGCGATGCCCAGGTAGAGCCCGAACACGGCGATGATCACCACGTTGTTGAGGACCGGGGTCCACATCATCGCGCCGAACCGCCCCCGGGCATTCAGTACTTGCCCGAGGAGGGTGAACAGTCCGTAGAAGAGGATCTGCGGCAGGCAGTAGCGGGCCAGTGCGACGGTCACGTCCGCCTGTGCGCCCTGGTAGCCGGGGGCGTAGACCGCGACGATCCACGGTGCGGCGAAAACCGTGAGGCCGGTGAGGGCGAGGAGGCCGACGGTGCAGACGGTGAGCAGCCGGTCGGTGTACGCGGCCCCGCCGTCGGCGTGGTTCTTCGCCGCTCGCACCAGCTCGGGGACGAAGACGGCGTTGAGTGCCCCGCCGATGAGCAGCGTGTAGAGGATGTTGGGCACGGTGTTGGCGACGTTGTACCCGTCGGCCCGGAGCCCGGTGCCGAGCGCGGCGACGACGACCGCCGAGCGTATGAACCCGGTCGCCCGGGAGACGATGGAGCCGGCCGCCATGACGGCGCCGTTGCGCAGCACCGAACGGGGCTTGGGGTCCGCGACCGTCGTGCCGGTCACTTCGGTGGCCGTCATCGGCGGGCCAGGTAGGCCTGGAACGCCCGGTACAGCGCGTTGTTCGTGGCTCCGCCCACCGATGTCTCCCACTCTCCGAGCGTCTCGACGACCTGACCGCCGGTGCCGAGCTTCCAGCGGAGCAGCCCGAAGGGGCGGTCGTCGGGGTCAAGGGTGGAGGGTACCCCGCGCATGTCGTGCACATCGGCACCGAGCCCATGGGCATCGAGCATCATCCGCCACTGCAACGCGTTGCTGGGACGGACCTCGCGGCGGTGGTCGGCGGACGCTCCGGTCTGGTACCAGGCCCGTCGGCCGGTGCTGACCATGGTGTGGGCGGCCAGGATCTCGCCCTGGTGGACGGCGAGGTAGAGCCTCATCCGGCCGGGCTGTTCGGCGTTGAGTGCGGCGTACTGCCGCTGGAAATAGGCGAGGGAGCGGCCGAGCCGGAAGCCGTCGCGTTCCTCGGTGATCCGCAGCAGCCGGTGGAACTCCGGGAGTTCGGACTCTCCGCCGATGACGATCCGCACCCCGGCCTGCCGGGCCTTGCGCACGTTGCGGCGCCATTCCTGGTTGAGCCCGGACCAGAGCTGGTCGGGGGTCCGTCCGGCGAGCGGCACGTGGAAGACATGGCGCGGCTGTGCGTCGGCGTCCTCGCCGTCGCCGCCGCAGCGGCGCCAGCCGCGGGCCCGGAGCCGATCGGCGACGGCCGCGCCGAGCGGGTCCACCTCGGTCGCCAGCACGTCGGAGACCTTCCGGCCGGGCCCGGTGGCCGCCTTGAGACGGCCGGTGTCCCAGCGGCGGTACGCCGGTGAGGGACCGATCCGTACGGCGAAGGCGCCGGCCCTGCGCAGATGTGCCACGAGCGGGCCGAGCCAGCCGTCGATGTCCGGGTCGGACCAGTCGGCCACCGGACCTTCGGGCAGATAGGCGAAGTATTTGCGGGTTCCCGGGAATTGGCGGTAGAGCACCAGAGCGGTTCCCGTCAGTTCGCCGGAGTCGCCGTACCAGCCGACCATTTCCGAGGTCCAGCGGTCCTTCACCCCGGCCCAGGACGGGTATTGCAGAAAACTCGCCCCCGGGCGGGTGGACAGGAATGCCCGGTGCTCGGCGGCGGTCAGGCCGCGTATCCGCAGCTCCCGGTCATGGCCGCAGTCTCCGGTCGCGAGCAGCGCTGACATGTTCGTGGCCCTCCCTGGTCCGCCCCGCTGTCGGCTCTGCGGGGCCGCACAGGATGCTCACAGCGGTCCGTGACGGAGCCGAGCGGCATATGTGACCGGACGATGACCGTTGCGCTGCGGTACATGTCACACAGGGCATTTCCCGGCTTTTGGCCGATTTGCGGAACCTATCGTCGGACAAATACCTCTCCATCGACGAGAAGCAATGCCTTGGAGGTTTTTCCGTTGATCGCTGCACGTCGGCCCGTACGCCGTACCGCTCCGCTCGGCCGCCCGGTCCGGCTCACCCTGATCGCCGGTACCGCGGTGCTCGGTACCATGCTCACCGCCTGTTCCGGTGCCGCCGCGTCGGACTCGGAGTCGGACAAGGGCCACGCGGCCGCGTCGGCCTCCGACGCCAAGATCTCGGTGAACCTCCGGGGCGCCCAGGCGGCCCCGGGCACGCCGGTGAAAGTGACGCTGGGCACCGGAAAGCTGAAGGCGGTCACCGTGAGCGCGGACGGCGGTGAGGCGCTCACCGGCCGGATATCCGCCGACGGCAGGACCTGGACGTCGGACCGGCCGGCCGCGCCCGGCACCACGTACGGCGTCGAGGCGAAGAACACCGAGGGCGGCAGCGCGAAGGCCGGTTTCACCACCGCCGCCGCCGACAAGGTCAACAAGCTGTCGCTGGCCCCCGGCAAGAACACCACGGTCGGCGTGGCACAGCCGCTCTCGGTCGTCTTCGACAACCCGGTCAAGGACAGGGCGGCGGTGGAGAAGGCCCTGAAGGTCTCCACCTCGAACAACACCGAGGGCTCCTGGGGCTGGCTGCAGGACTACTCGGGCAAGGACCGCGTCGACTGGCGGCCCAAGGAGTACTGGAAGTCCGGCACGAAGGTCACGCTCGACGCCGACCTCAACGGCATCGACTCGGGCCCGTCCGGCGGCTGGTTCGTCCGCGACTACCGGACCACCTTCGCGATCGGCGCCGACCAGGTGGTCAAGGTCGATCTCGACCGTCACCGGCTGGCGCTGAAGCGGGACGGGAAGACCGTCATGGACGTGCCCATGTCGGCCGGCACCCCCGGCGGCGAGAAGGCGTCCTGGCGCGGCACCGCCGTGCTGATGGCCAAGGAGGGCACGATCAACATGCGCTCCGAGACGGTCGGCCTCGGCGATGCCTACGACAAGATGGTCGACTCCTCGATGCGGCTGACCTGGTCGGGGATGTACGCCCACGCGGCGCCGTGGAACGCGGCCTACTTCGGGGTGGCCAACCACAGTTCGGGCTGCGTCGGAATGAGCGACGCCAACGCCGCCGCGCTGTACCAGCAGGTGCGGGTCGGCGACCCGTTCGAGATCACCGGCGCGGACGCCAAGGGCACGGTCGCGGAGGGCAACGGGTACGGCGCGTGGAACGTGTCGTGGTCCGACTGGCAGGCGAAGAGCGCGCTGTAGCGGGCCGGGGACCCGGGCCTCCGGCAGCAGGCCCGGCGATTGTTACCCTCACGTAACTTACCGACGAGTTACTACGAGTAAGAGGCCGGGGTTACCGTCGGGTCACTTTGTCGTGCACGCGTGAGGAGTGACCCGTGGGACGTCCCTATCCGGCTCTGCGCACCACCGCTTCCCTAGGAACAGCCGCCGTCCTGTTCGCCGGAGCCGTCCTCGCCGCGGCTCCGGCCGCCGCCCTGTCTCCCGCCGCGGCGGTCGCGGCTTCCGCGCCGGGCCTGGAGTTCCACGACATCCCCGGCTCCGGCGGGATCACGCTCAAGGGCAATGTGTTCACGCCCACCGGAGCCGAGCCGGGCGCGAAGCACCCGCTGATCGTGCTGCCCACCAGCTGGGGCATGCCGCAGGTCGAGTACTTCGCCCAGGCGCAGCAGCTCGCCGACTCCGGTTATGTGGTGGTCAGCTACACCTCGCGGGGCTTCTGGCTCTCCGGCGGCAGGATCTAGGTCGCGGGCCCGCCGGACCTCGCGGACGTCTCCTCGGTCATCGACTGGGCCCTCGCCAACACCCCCGCCGACCCGGACCGCATCGGCATGGGCGGAGTCTCCTACGGGGCGGGCATCAGCCTCCTCGCGGCCGGGCACGACAAGCGGATCAAGGCCGTGGTCGCGCTCAGCGGCTGGGCCGATCTCATCGACTCGATCTACAGCGGCCGCACCCAGCACCTCCAGGCCGCCGCCCTCCTCGGCGGCGCCGGTCTGCTCACCGGCCGCCCGAGCGACGAGCTGACCCGTACGCTCACCGAATTCCTCGGCTCCGACCTCGCCAGGGAACAGGACATGATCGAGTGGGGCAGGAAGCGCTCCCCCGCCACCTACCTCGACGAGATCAACGCCAACGGCGCGGCCGTCATGATGGGCAACGCCTGGGGCGACACGATCTTTCCGCCGAACCAGTACGCCTCTTTCTACGAGAAGCTCGGCGGCCCCAAGCGCCTGGAGTTCCGCCCGGGAGACCACGCCACGGCGGAGGCCACCGGACTGCTCGGCCTGCCCAACGACACCTGGACCGACGCGCACCGCTGGTTCGACCGCTACCTCAAGGGCGAGCGCAACGGCATCGACGAGGAGCCGCCGGTCCAGCTCAAGTCCCGTACGGACGCCGGCTACGAGGGCTACCCGGACTGGAAGTCGGTGGGCGCCGCCGAGGAACGGATCGCACTCGACGGCACGAAGAGGATCCACGCGAACATCGACTCGGGCGCCAACGGCGGCATCGTCATGCTGTCCAACGCCCTCGACCAGTTCGTGAAGCTCCCGCCGCTCGCCTCCGTCCCACTGCTGCCCCGTACCTTCGCGGCCGTCTGGCAGTCCGGGAAGTACGCGGCACCGCAGCACATCCGGGGCACGGCGAAGCTCCACACCACGGTGACCGGAAGCAAGGAGAGCGGCACCTTCGTCGCGTATCTCTACGACGAAGGGCCGCTCGGCCTGGGCAAGCTGATCAGCAACGCCCCCTATACCTTCCACGGGCAGACGCCGGGCCGGCCGTTCCCCGTAGACCTGGAGCTGTTCTCCACCGCCTACGACGTTCCGGCCGGTCACCGTCTCACCCTGGTGATCGACACCGTCGATCCGCTCTACATCGAGCACAACCCGACCGGATCGCAGCTGACCTTCTCCTCGACCCCGGCGGACCCGTCGTACGTGTCCGTGCCGTTGCGCGAGAAGTGATCACCGGCTGCTGCCGGGCAGGCACCGCTCTGCCGGGACCGCCTCGCGGCGGACCCCGCTACTGCACTCCCGGCAGCAGCGTTCCTGGTTCGGCCGGTGCGATCTTCACGGCCTTCATCTTCGGATTGCGCCGTTCCCGCTTGGCCACCCAGGTCGCGAACCAGGAGAGCAGCATGCACATCCCGATGTAGATCGGCGAGATCACCATCACCACGGGGATGAAGGGAAGATCGTAGTCGAGGTTGGACGCGATGAGCTTGCCCGCGTGGAGAAATTCCTCGTAGGTGATCAGATAGCCGAGCGAGGTGTCCTTCAGCGCCACGACCAGCTGGCTGATGATCGTGGGCAGCATGGCGCGCACCGCCTGCGGGGCCAGTACGAAGGTGGTGACCTGCGTCTTGCGCAACCCCAGGGCGTACGCGGCCTCGGACTGGCCGCGCTCCACCGAGAGGATCCCGGTGCGGAACACCTCGGCGAGCACCGAGCCGTTGTACAGGGTCAGACCGGTGACCAGGGCGGGCAGCGGCTGCACCTTCAGCGCCACGAAGATGAAGAAGATCATCACCAGGACGGGCATGGCCCGGAAGAACTCCACGAGCACCGTCGCGATCCAGCGCACGGCCCGGTGTTCGGAGAGCCGGCCGACGGCGAGGACGGCGCCCAGCAGGAGGGAGAGCACCGCGGCGTACGCGAACGCCTTGAGGGTGTTGCCCAGTCCGCGCAGCAGCAGTTCCTGGATGCCCTGGTACTCGAAGGGTGTCCACTTGGCGCTGGTGAACTGTTCGGTGTCGAACAGCAGATAGACGACCCAGCCGAACAGGGCGAGGATCAGGGCCGTCGAGACGATCCCGTACATCAGATGGCGCTTGCGGGTCGCCGGGCCCGGGATGTCGTAGAGCGCGGTGGCGGACGGCGCGGTGCGGGTGGTCATCGGGCGACTCCCCAGCGCTTCTCCATCACGTTGAAGAGCGCACTGATGGACAGGGTGATGATCAGGTAGCCGACGGCGATCCAGACGAAGGTCCAGATGATGCTGTAGCCCAGCTCGTTGAGGGTCTTGTAGGTGCCGAGCAGTTCGGTGACGCTGAACGCCCCGGCGATGGCCGAGTTCTTGGCCAGGGCGATGAGGGTGGAGCCGATCGGCGGGATCACCGACCGGAACGCCTGTGGCAGCACCACGGTGTTCAGCGTCTGGCCGAACGTCATGCCGAGGCTGCGGGCCGCCTCTCCCTGTCCCGTCGGCACGGTGTTGATGCCCGAGCGCAGCACCTCGCAGATGAACGCCGAGGTGTAGCAGCCGAGCGCGAGGACCGCGAAGACCTTGAAGGGAAGGACCAGGCCGAAGCGTGGCAGTCCGAGCAGGACCGCGAAGAAGAGCAGCGTCAGCGGGGTGTTGCGCAGCACCGTCACCCAGACCGTGCCGAGCACGCGCAGCGAACCGACGGGGGACACCCGGCAGGAGGCCATGAAGAAGCCGAGGAGCAGGGCCAGGATCGAGGAGTAGACGGTCAGCTCGACCGTGCCGAGGAAGCCCTTGCCGTAGAGCGAGAAATTCTGTGTGAGTACGTCCATGGTCGATGCCCGCCCTCTCAGGTAGCCGGGTAGCGGTCGATGGGCGGCGGCTTCGGCGCGGGCACCCCGGACAGACCGAGTGTGGCCTCGAACGCCTTCTTCCAGTTGCCGTTCCTCTCGTTCGTCTCCAGGGCGTCGTTCAGGGCGAACCGCAGCGCGTTGTCGCTGCGCGGGACGCCGATGCCGTACGGCTCCTGGGAGAACGGCTTGCCCACGACCTTCATCTCCTTGGGCGCCTTGGCCGCGAAGCCCAGCAGGATGGCGTCGTCGGTGGTGACGGCGTCGACCTGGTAGGTCAGCAGATTGTCGACGCAGATCGAATACGTGTCGTAGGCGACCAGGATCGCCTTCGGGTAGTCGGCGGCGATGCGCTGGTACGGGGTCGACCCCGCGGCCGAGCAGACCGTCTTGCCGGCCAGGTCCTGCGGACCGTTGATGTCGTGCTCGTCGGTGCGGACGAGGAGGCCCTGTCCGGCCATGAAGTAGGGACCGGCGAAGCCGACGAGCTTCTTGCGCATGGCGTTGATGGTGTAGGTGCCGACGTAGTAGTCGATCTGCCCGTTCTGCAGCGCCGTCTCGCGGTTGGCGGAGGCGATGGTCTTGAAACGGATCGTCTTCGGGTCGAACCCGAGCGAGGCCGACATCATCTTGGCGATCTCGATGTCGAAGCCGGAGTAGACACCGGTGGCCGGGTCCCTCTCGCCCAGATAGGGCTGGTCCTCCTTCGCCCCGACCCGGAGGTAGCCGCGCTTCTTCGCCTTCGTCCAGGTCGGCGAGGCGGGCAGCCGGAAGCCGGAGTCGACCTTGTAGACCGGCAGTTGCTCGGGCTTCGGGCCCTTCACCGGCGGGCTGCCCTCCTTGCCGCAACCGGCGGCGAGCACGGCCAGCAGGAGACCGGCGCAGGCGGCCAGAGCTTTTCTCGTACGCAACACGGAGCCCCCCGTCAGTGCTTGAGGATCTTGGACAGGAAGTCCTTGGCGCGGTCGCTCTCCGGAGCGGTGAAGAACGCCTCGGGAGTGCGGTCCTCGACGATGCGTCCGTCGGCCATGAAGACCACGCGGTTGGCGGCGGAGCGGGCGAAGCCCATCTCGTGCGTGACGACGACCATGGTCATGCCGTCCCGGGCGAGCTGCTGCATGACCTCCAGCACCTCGTTGATCATCTCCGGGTCCAGCGCCGAGGTGGGCTCGTCGAAGAGCAGCGCCTTGGGGTCCATGGCGAGGGCGCGGGCGATGGCCACCCGCTGCTGCTGACCGCCGGAGAGCTGGGCGGGGAACTTGTCGGCCTGCGAGGCCAGTCCGACCCGCTCCAGCAGTTCACGGGAGCGCCGGTCCGCCTCGTCCTTCTTCCGCTTGCGGACCTTGAGCTGGGCGAGCGAGACGTTGGCCAGCACGGTCCGGTGCGCGAACAGGTTGAACGACTGGAAGACCATGCCCACTTCGGCCCGGAGCTGGGCGAGGCCCTTCCCCTCCTCCGGGAGGGGTCTGCCGTCGATCGCGATGCGGCCGGACTCGATCGTCTCCAGCCGGTTGATGGTCCGGCAGAGCGTCGATTTGCCGGAGCCGGAGGGGCCGATGACCACCACCACCTCCCCGCGGCCGACGGTGAGATTGATGTCCCGCAGTACGTGCAACTGTCCGTAGTACTTGTTGACGTCCCGCAGCTCGATCAACGGATCGACGGCCATACGCTGCCCTACCCACTTTTCGCTGTGTCGAGGTCAGCGCAAACTATCCAGCCCGAAAAGGGACTTCGTCACCGACACGCACAAATGGGGCATAAGGCTTCTTGTTCGGTTGTAGTTAAATCCCTACCCTTCGGCCGACTCCGAGTACACCTGCGAGAGTTCGGGACTGCCGGCCATCGCCCAGTCCAGCCCGGCCTCGACCACATCGATCTCCCTTCCGGAGGCGAGCCGCACCACGGGCCGCCCACTGGGCCAGATGTTCCAGGCCGCGCCGGGGACGTTCCGCACCAGGACCGTCCCGAGGTACAACCCGGCGTCGTTGCCCAGCCAGGGCAGCTCCTCGGGGTCGTCGCGCCAGCGCGGCGGCAACTGATCGAGAGCCGCCAACGAGGCCGGGCTGTCGTCGAGTTCGAGCCCGCGCTGCCCCGCCCGGACACGCAGCAGCTCGCACTCGGCGAGGAGCTCGGCCACGCCATCGGGATCGGCGGCGACGGCGGCGGCGAGCCCCGCCCCCCGCGCACCGTCGTGACGCTTACGCCAGTTGCCCAAGAAAGGGATGTTCATGATCGGATTTCCTGCCGCGCGATACCACTGAATACAGCCCCCACCCGGGTGGCACCGCATTCGGACACTGCCCAGTAGTTAGCTCCAGTTAGCGTCAGTTCGCTCACGTTCCCCATGATCATCTCCCACTCGACTCCCACCGGGCTCCCATTGCGCCGAATCTGCGAAGTGCGAACATCAGCCCACCATGACACAAAACCGGCCCCGGGTCGCTGCACCTTGGGGGGTGTGGACTGCGATCCGAGACCGGCAATATGACCAACGAGAGAGATCACCTCCCGCCGACCACTCATCCAGGCGAACATGTGTTCGAATTTACGACAGTGCAGCTAGCTCAGCGGCATATGCCATGAGGCCACACGCATCACTGCAGCTCTCGACACCACCGTGGTCATGCGCCTCGACTGGTAGACAAACAACAGGGCCCAGCCCATGCCTCGGCATCGAGGACGTGGGCTCCGAGCCGGTCGCGGATGATGCCGGCACTGACCGCGCCGGTGGTGAGAGCCTTCTTGCACCAGACGCAGGCGCGGCCGGCGGACTGATCCCACGTAAGGGTGCGGGGGTCCGGGAGTGGCCGGGGCGTCGGTCCCTCGACTAAGGCCGTCACGACGCCTGCTCTGCTTCCCGGACGGCGCAGGCGGCGGTGTCCGAGCAGGCCCGCGGGAACCAGGAGTACGCGGCGCCCACCTCGGGTCGGGCCCGCTTCTCGCCGAGGTCCCGATCTTCACCGACGGTGAGAGCAGTCCTGCACCAGACGCAGGACCATCCGCGCTGCTGCTGCTCCGTCAGGTCACTGGCTGACGGTAAGTCCCTCACGGTCATGGCGTCCCCGGCTCATCGTTGATCAGGTACAAGACCAGCGTGACGTGCGGGAAGGGGCTGAACGCTCACGAATCTGTGAGCGTTGGCAGGTCAGGGCGTGAGCACGGCTACAGACCGATCCAGGCGGCCATGTGTCCGAGGGTGTCCGGGGTGCGGCGCGAGATGTGCGCCAGGCACTTGATGGTCTCGCGGGCTCCAGGGTGATAGCGCGTCTGCTCCGGGGCGGCGTGCCGGGCGTCGATGATGCTGCTCAGGGCGGCCTCGGTGCGGCCGGTCTCCATCTCTGAACGGGCCTTGTCGATGAGGAAGTGGGCGCGCCGCGATGTGGCCAGCGCCGTCGGCAGGGTGATCTGCCGGGCCTGGGTGAGGGCCTCGTCGTACTGGCGCATCTCGACCGCAGCCGACATCTTGTGGAGCGCGACGTTCGTCGGGCCGAAGCTGAGCCAGTGGACTTCGGAGGCATCCCCGGTCCGCTCTGCACAGTCGCGGGCTTCGGCGATGTGGGTGTCGACCATGGTCTGCCGGTCGGCGCGGGCGGCGATGACGGACGCTCCGAGGTGGAGTTGCCCGGTGACGGCCACTGCCTCCCGGGTCTGCTCGGCTGCACCGACGATGCTGTGGCCAGCGGCGACGAGGCGCTGCCCGATTGTGTACTCACCCTCCCGGAAGTAGACCAGGGCCCGCATGTACTGGCGGATGGCTGCCAGGCAGGGGTCGGAGGCACGGTGGGCTGCCCAGTCCATGCGGTCGAGGGCGACACTGGAGAGGTCGTAGTAGCCGAGCTTCACCGAGATGTCGTGGGCGGTGCGGTACGTCGAGGCGAGGGCCTGCCACAGCTCCGTCGACTGCGCGCGCCAGGCTGCGGTGGTGAGATCGGCGATGGTGGTCGGCAGGAGGCGGGCGGCGTTCCGCAGGCGCGTTGCCCGCACCTGGGCGCACAGATCGTCGGCGTTAGCGATCAGTTGCTCGGCCGGCCTGTCAGCGATGGCGTCGTCGGCCCCCAGGTCGTACAGGTCCAGCGCTTCCCGGATGGGGCGCACGTGTTCGGCAAGGCGGTCCTGCTGCAGTTCGGTCACGTAGGGCTGTCCCGTCAGCACGGTGACGTCGATCCGAAGGGCCTGGGCCACAGCCGCGACGAAGTCGAGGGTGGCGGACTTGGCCCCGCATTCGACTTGGTTGAGAAGGCTGTACGAGTACGGGAGCCGGTCGGCCAGCTGTCGCTGTGTCAGCCTGGCGAGTTTCCGTTGCTCTTTGATCCCTGCGCCTGTGTGGTCGTCGTCCAGTCTGGGCATACTGGTCTCCGTTCCTGACTCGTCATCCGGAACGGTACCCGCGCGTCCGCGCGCTGGATTTCGCATCGCCCCCGACTCCACCCCGTTCGGGGGCGGTTGCATGTGTGGTCGGATGGCGGCATGACGACTCTGTACCTGTTCGGATCTGCCGCCCCGCCCGTCTTCGAGGTTGCCGAGGTCATTGAAGACGCCCAGGCTCGCGGGTGGGATGTGTGTCTCGGGCTGACGCCGACGGCGGCCCGGTGGCTGGGCGAGCAACTCCCAGAGCTGGAGCGGCTGACCGGGCATCCGGTGCGCTCCGAGTACAAGCTGCCTGGGGAACCGGATGTGTGGCCGCCGGCAGATGCGATTCTCTTCGCGCCGGCCACGTTCAACACGGTCAACACCTGGGCCCTTGGTCTGACGTCGTCATTCGTCGTCGGCGTGGTTGCCGAGGGGATCGGGAAGCGGATCCCGACCGTGACGATGCCCTGTGTGAACACCGCCTACGTCCAGCATCCGGCGTTCGACCGATCGGTGGAGACGCTCCGCGGCGCCGGGGTGACGGTGCTGTACGGGCCAGGCGGCTTCGTGCCGAACCAGCCGGGCGAGCGGCACCCCGAGGGCTTCCCGTGGCACCTGGCCCTGGACGCGGTCGGGGCCATTGTCAGTCCCGCCCCGTAGCCTGTTCTCATGTCGATCAAGTCTTCGCCTGCCACGCCTGTGCGCTCGCCTGCCGTGGTGAACGCGGACATTCGCGCACTGTGGGCAGCTGGCCCGCTGTCACCGGAGGGTGAGGCGGAGTATCAGCGGCTGCTGGTGGAGTGGGAGGTCGCGGTCCGGGCGGATGTCGTCGAGGCAGCCTGACCTGCGCGGCTCCGTTCGATTGTCAGTGCTGCCGTTTACGATCCGGCCGCGGCAATCGATATCCCTGAAGATCTGATCGTGCTGGAACGTTCCGCCGCTGAAGAGCAGCGCAAGGCCCTCGCCGAGCCGTACACGGAGGAGGCGTGGGCACCGTGGCGTGAGGCGGCGGCAATGTTCCAGGCCACGGTGACCGCGCACGCCGAAGCGGCCGGGGTTTCCAGGTCCGAGCCGGAGATGGCCGTGAAGAAGGCCGTGCTGCATCCGGAGCCCCCAGCCGACGAGGGCTAACGCGCGTCCGCCCCGTCCGGGCGCTGTTCCGGGCGGGGCGGTCTCGTAGCTGCGCCCAGCCATAGGCGCGAATGTGATGAGTTCACGGTACTGGGCCGGTATGACAACCGGACGGCCCGCCGTGACGGCGGGCCACGGCGGGCCACGGCGGGCCACGGCGGGCCACGGCCAGTGTGGCAGGGGCGGGCTATCCTGCGACAGCGAAGATTGATTGATTGCCAACGAAGTTTGGCTGCAAGGCGAGGGTTGATGAGCCGCCGTATATCCCAAGGCGTCCTGGTCGTCGGGTCGATCGGCGCTCTGATCAACATCGTGGACACGATCGGGACGGGGCGTCTGGAGCCGCACGATGCCTTCGCCCCGCTGGTCGTGCTCGGTGCGGGTGGTGAACTACTCAAAGAGCGGCGGCCCAGGGCCGCGAAGGCGCTGTACGCCGTGGCGTCGGTGCTGCTGGTGGTTGCCGGATCCGTCGCGGGGGCCAGGGCTTGGGCCTCGTTCTTCAGGGGCGCGGCCCATGACTGGCTCGACCTCGGACTCGGGGTTCTGGTCGTGCTCTACGTGGCCGTCGGCGCGGGTCAACTGCTCGCGCACCTGTCCCGCAGAGCATCGAAGTCTCGTAGAAATGCCAGCATGCTCAGCGAGTAGCACCGACACAGGTCACGGGCGGCCGAAAGTTCGCAGAGGCCCAGGAAAGACTTAGAATCGAACTTATGTCCGATAATCCGTCGCGCCTGGTCATGCTGCGCTTCCTCAGGATTCTGTGGAATCAGACTTGTCAAGCGTCTTCGCCAAAGACAGCGCGCCTCGGCCGCGACGCCGCCGAGCTCACCGCGCTGGCTGGGAAGGGTCGTTTGCGAGAGGGCTGACAGCGTAGATCACTCCTTCGAGTGGGAGCTGGATGGCACATACGGCATCAGAATCTGGTGATCACTAAGGCTTGTCCCGCAGTGATCTTCGAGTCCAAGTAGACGCGGGAGAGTCTCGGCCTGGAGACGGAAGAAGCCCCGGGAACTGGTGGTTGGGGAGTGCTCTCGTTGCCTATGCTCGGTGTGTGCAGTGGCATCAGGTACTCGGCTTCATGGCCGCAGTCACACCCCTGACGTTGATTCCCGGGACGAGCTTCACCCTTGTCACACAGCGCGTGATGGCTGGTTCGCGATCTGACGGCGTGCTCGTCACCTTCGGCTCGGCGTGCGGGCTCCTGGTGCACGCAACGCTTGCCGCGGTTGGCCTGTCGGCCCTGGTCATGTCGTCGGCCCAGGCGTTGACAGTGGTGAAGCTCCTGGGTGGCATCTATCTCGTCTGGTTGGGCGTGACCACCTGGCGCTCAGCGCGTCAAGGCATCGAAACTAAGGAACGGGCACGGTGGCGCGTGCCGTGGGTTCGGCTTGGGGGCTTCGGACAGGGGCTGTGGTCCAACGTCCTCAACCCGAAGGCGGCGTCGGTCTATCTCACTCTCATCCCGCAGTTCCTCACGCCCAGCCGCCCCATCGCGCCGCAGATCGCGACGCTCGCGGTCGCGCATGTGGCCATCGTCCTTGTCTGGCTGCTCTTCTGGACGTCCGTGGTCGCCGCTGCGCACACGGCAATCGACACGCCTTGGTTCCGGCGCGGGTTGAGTCGACTGGCCGGAACTGTGCTGGTCTCCCTGGGAGTTCGAACCGCGATGGCTAGATAGGCCCGCACCTCACGGACTGTTCCGTAGCCGCTGGCGACCGATGTAATGATCTTGAAGTGGCTGGTGTGATCACGGCGTCGGAGTCGTCCTGGATAGTCCCGTTCACCGGGCTGAGCCCGCGCGGTTTCGGGAGCTTGGTGACCGCGCTCCGCCGTGCGGGTGCGGATCGAGTGCGGCGGGGCCGGCCGTGGGGACTGCCCCTGGAGGACCGGGTCCTGCTGGTCACCACGTACTGGCGCACCAACCTGACCCTGCGCCAACTCGCCCCGTTCTTCGGCATATCGAAGTCGGCGGCCGACCGCATCATCGACCACCTCGGCCCGCTCCTCGCGCTCCAGCCCAGGCGCCGGTTCGCGACGGACACCGTGCTCATCGTGGACGGAACCCTGGTCCCCACCCGCGACCACAGCATCGCCGAACAGTCCAAGACATCTCATGTCGCTGGTGGGTCAAGTCGGTGCTAGGACTTGTCCGGCCGATCGCTGGAAGAGCTGAGTCTGTGACCTTGACGTGTGGGGCCAGCTTCGGCCGATCATGGCTCCATGACTCGCGCTCTCTCGACGAAGCCCGTCATTTCCTCCGGCTCCCTCGCCAGTTCCCCTCAGCCTGTGCTCACGGCCTTCGGTGGTCTGCTGCTGCGCCCCTGGGAAGGAGGCGACGCGCCAGGGTTCCTCTCCGCTTATCGTGACGACGAGATCCGTCGCTGGCACACGCGACGGCCCTTGACCGAGACGCAGGTCCAGGAGTGGTTCGACGCCTACCGGCGGGACTGGCAACGAGAAACGGGCGGCCACTGGGCGGTCACCCGGGACAGCGGTGAGGTGCTCGGCCGGATCGCCCTGCGCGGCTTGGACTTCGACGACGGCATCGCCAACGTCGCGTACTGGGTGCTCCCGGCGGCCCGATGCGCCGGAGTGGCCTCCAGTGCCCTCGCCACGCTCACCACCTGGGCCCTGCACGAGATCGGCTTCCACCGCCTGGAGCTGGACCACTCGACACGCAACGCGGCATCCTGCAGAGTCGCCATAAAAACTGGCTACCTCCTGGAAGGCACCAAACGCAGCGCCGCCGTGCATGAGGACGGCCGACACGACATGCACCTGCACGCCCGCCTGCTAGGCGATGAGCCTGACGGGCGATGACGTGCGGAGCCAGCCGACGGCCGAGGCGGCGGTCAGGGCGGAGGGGTACACGGGTGGGATCTCGGACCTCCCGCTGGAGAAGGCCAAGGAAATCTACCAGAGCCGCTATTGGCGTCCGCTTCGCCCGGATGCCATCGCCGAGGTATCAGTGCCGGTCGCAATGAAACTGTTCGATACCGGCGTCAATATGGGCAACGGAACAGCGGCAAAGTTCCTGCAGCGCGCCCTCAACGCGCTGAACCGGCAGCAGGCCGACTACCCAGACATGACCGTGGACGGTGCTATCGGCCCGAAGACCGTCACGGCACTCGTGAGTTTCATGAACAAGCGAAAGCCGCAGGGCGAAACGGTGATCCTTAAGGCACTTGCCAGCTTGCAGGGTGCGCGATACGTCGAGATCGCCGAATCTCGGGAACAGAACGAGGCTTTTGTCTTCGGCTGGCTGGCGAACCGGGTCTGACGGCATCGCCCGCTGGGGTGGTCGAGGGCGATCAGGCGGCCTCGACCACCCCAGCCGGTGCCGCTACCGCTCGGGGCTGGGCAGTCCAGCGGCCATAGCAGTTTCGGCGTCACGATCGGGCTTGTGGCGTATTCCCCTGGCGAACTTCGACGATCGGGAGCAGCTGGCGTGGAGTGTCGCCCGATGGAGTGGGGACGTCTGCCAGCCTATTCAAGAGCTGGTCGAGCGCAGCCTGGCCGTCGTCGACCGCCGCCATTTCTTCCTCTGTGAGCGGGATCGTTGCCAGCATCTTTTGGAGGTTGTCCTTCGTCTCCAGGAACTGTCCCTTGCTGGAGTCCTTCGGTGTGTAGAAGTCGCATCGCGCGCACGCCATGCGGTGGGGACACTGTTCGAAGAAGGAGTAGGTGCAGAAGCCGTGGCCAAGGTCGTAGTGCTGCCACGGTTCGCCGCCGTGGCCCTCATCCGCCCCGAGGCCATGCCTATCGGCACCGACGAGACCTACCCGCATGCCTGTGCTCGACTGGGAGTGGGGTCGACCTTGTCGCTCGACCACTCGCGGTGGCCGATCACGGACTGCGCCGCCCAGCCGTGCGCCCGGCACAGGGCGGCCTGCACGCGGACGATGGCGTCGTACTGGGCGGCCGGCCACGGGTCCTTGCCGTCGCCGACGGTTCTCGCACTCCCAGCCGTAGAAGTGCGCGTTGCCGTCGCCCCCGTTGCTGTTGCCGCGGGTCGGCGGAGTCGGCCGGGTGCCGCAGGACTCGGCTACGACCTGCGCCAGCACCTTGGGGTCACCGCCCCCGGCATGGTTGGTGCGGCCCCAACCGACCATGTGCACCCGACCGTCCTTCGCGATCAACCCGTGGCACAGCGGGGGACGCCTCCGTGATCGTGCACGGGGGCGTCGCTTTGGATGTGGTCAGGCGGAAGCTACGCCTTCGGTGGCACTTGTCGGCCAGGCGTCGCCAAGCTGGCGACACAGGTAGACGCGGTTCGCGTAGGCCCGCACGGACGAGTAGGTGGAAGCAAGGCTGGCTATGTAGGCCTCGGCGGCGGCCTGCGCCGCGGCGTCCTCGTGTGGCAGCTGGGACAGGGACGAGCTGAGTGGGATCTCGAAGGTGGTGCCAATCTCAACGCCTTCGGCGTCGGCGTAGGCCGTGATCGTGAACTGAACGGCGTAGGGGCCTTCCGGAATTGACATATTTGATCTCCTCACGCAGGGGCCCGAATGGGACGGCTATGCCAAGTGAGCCTAAAACAGTCGATGTTGGGTGCCATAGGCCTGGGACAGGGTCAGGGGGTGCTGATGCTCGCGATGTTGATCAGTCGGGAGGCGCAGGCGTTGTGGTTCCGGCCGACGAATATCGACCACGGCACCCGGTACACCTTGTCCGTCACCGTCGTGGAGACGCCCGCCTCAGGCACGGACACCGTGATCTGAGTAGCGGTGATGACGCGGCGCAGGGTGTAGACGGTGTTTGCCGTGAGGGCGGTGCGCGCCGCGGTGTTGGCCAGCTGGGTGGAAGTGCCGGCCGTGGCGTCGTCGCGGTAGATCCGCAGGGAGCCGGAGTTGCTGACCTGGACGGTGTATCCGTTGTGCAGGATCTCGGCCGAGGTCAGTTTGGTGGGTGCGTCGTCGGCGCCCAGGTGGAGGGAGAGCAGCGACCAGCCGGCGCCCCAGCCGTCGGCACGCTGAACCGGCCCTGCTTGGTGTACTCGGGGCAGCCTGGGTGGGAGCAGACCCGCCACCGTGTCGGTCTGGGCACTACCCGCCTCCTGTCCGTACTGGGGATGCCGGTAAGGGGGAAGGAACCAGAGCAATGCTCAATACCTGTGGATCACTCCTGACGGAAGGGGGCGCACCTTCCCGATGGATCGATCGATAGGTCATCGCGCAAGGCCGATGTTGCAGCGTCGGTCGGGAAGGTACGCCCGTGCTTACGGTAGTCAACGAGGACGGCAGCACGCCAAGCGGCAGCTCGCTGCCGGATGAGATCCTCCGGGAGGGCGCGAGGCGGATGCTGGCCGCCGTACTGGAGGCCGAAGTCGACGCCTGCGTAGCCGAGTTGGCTGATGAACGCGACACCAAGGGGCGCTGTCTGGTGGTCCGCAACGGCTACGACCAGCCCAGGAAGGTCACCACCGCAGCCGACGTGGTCGAGGTGAAGGCGCCGCGGGTGAACGACAAGCGCGTCGACGAGGCCACGGGCGAGCGCAAGCGGTTCTCCTCCGCGATTCTGCCGCCATGGTGCCGCAAGTCACCGAAGATCAGCGAGGTACTGCCACTGCTCTACCTGCACGGCCTGTCCTCAGGCGACTTCGTGCCCGCGCTGGAGCAGTTCCTGGGCAGCTCGGCCGGACTCTCACCCGCGACGGTCACCCGGCTGACCCAGCAATGGCAGGCCGACCACGCCGCGTTCATGGACCGCGACCTCGCGGAGGTCGACTACGTGTACGTGTGGGCCGACGGCATCCACCTCAACGTCCGTCTGGAGGAGGCCAAAGCCTGCGTTCTGGTCCTGGTCGGGGTGCGTGCCGACGGCTCCAAGGAACTGGTCGCCCTCGACACTGGATCCGCCTGCGGACCACGAATCCGATCGAATCCACGTTCGCCACCGTCCGGCTGCGGACCAAAGTCACCCGCGGCGCCGGCTCCCGCACCGCCGCCCTGGCGATGGTCTTCAAGCTTGTCGAGTCCGCCCAGCAGCGGTGGCGGGCCGTGAACGCGCCCCACCTCGTCGCCCTCCTCCGGGCAGGAGCCCGCTTCAAACGCGGCCAGCTCGTCGAACGCCCCCAAGGCGGTTGCGGCATGATCGAGGCCAGCCGATTACCTGGGGGCCGACGTGGAATGGTCTGAACACGTGGTTGTGAGAGACGGCGTCCGGCTTGCCTGCCGGGACTGGGGCGGGCCTGGGCAGCCCATCGTGTTTCTGCACGGCCTGGCTGGTCACGCGGGCGAATGGGACGTGCTGGCACGGAGGTTGAGCTCCAGCTATCGGGTCGTCGCGGTCGACCAGCGCGGGCACGGCGCCAGCGAGTGCCACCCGCAGGACGTCTCCCGCGCCGCCTACGTCGCAGACGTCATCGCCGTTGCCGATCAGCTGGCACTGCAGCGGCCCGTCCTGGTCGGCCAGTCGCTGGGCGGGCACACGGCCATGCTCACCGCCGCTGCACATCCAGGACTCGTCCGCGCGCTCGTGCTCATCGAGGCCGGCCCCGGCGGTCCGAACCCGGACGGCCCCGTGGACATCGGCGGATGGCTCGACTCGTGGCCGACACCGTTCTCCTCACGCGAAGCGGCAGCCGCGCTCCTCGGCGGCGGACCGGTCGGCGCAGGCTGGGCGGCCGGGCTGGAGGAACGCGACGGCGGATGGTGGCCTCGCTTCGACCGGGGCGTGATGGTCCGCTCGGTGGCGGAGAACGCCCAGCGTTCCTTCCGGCACGAGTGGGGGCAGGTCGCGTGCCCCACCCTGGTCGTCCTGGCCCAATCCAGTTTCATCCCTGCGCAGCAAGCAGACGAGATGCTTCGGCAACGACCCGCCACCATGGCCATGAGCATCCCCAGCGTCGGCCACGACCTGCACCTGGAACAGCCCGAAATCCTGCACACCGCGCTCTTGGGTTTCCTCGAGGGCCTCGCCTGAAACTCCTACGCGGTCACAACGACACCAAAGGCAGACCCCGCACATAGCCATGGATCCACAGGTCTTGACAATTACTCCAAGAACCATGCCACCCGCCGCAATCCGGGGAGGGTCAGGTGGTGGGGCCTTCGTCCAGCCAGCGGGCCACGGCATCGGCGAAGGCCTTCCGGTCTACCCACAGCCGCTCACCCGCCAGCTGATAGCGCTCCCGGGCGCTTCGGCGCCAGACCAGGATCTTGCCGGTTTCGACGGCGTTCTCCAGCCCGGGCATGTCGAGCAGGACACCATATTGCTTCAGCTCATTCCTCGCTTCGGCAGTCTTCGGACTCCGACCCCCGTCGGTATACGCGGCGCACTGTTCGGCGTGGGATTTGGTCAGGCAGTCCAGCGCGCCACGGAGCATTCCGTAATCCTCACTCGCCCGAAGCTCCCACTCGGTGTACGCCTCGACACCAGCCTCCCGGTGCTGCTGCTCCATAGCCTCCGCACGCCCGACTGCGTGGACCAGTTCGTCGAGCATCTGCTCGGCGGGGGCACGGGGGACGGCGCCGCAGGTCTCCTGCATCTCCCGCAAATTCTCCACCAGGGCGCTGGCGCGGGCCTTGACGTCCTCGGCGGCCTCGGTCCCCTGGAACGCCAGGACCCGGACCGTCAAGTATACGGCCTCGACGGCGGTCAGGATGTCGCTGGTCGGAGCGTGGCGCCCCTTTTCCACGGCCTCCAAGAACGCCCCTACCGCCGTGATTCGCGGCGTCGTGTAAGCAGCGTGCAGGGAGATCCGGGCGGTCTTCTCGGTGGACCTGATCGCTGTCCGGCTGGTGATCACAGCGGCACCAATCGCGCCCATGGCAGTCAGCGCGGGAAGCCATTCGGTGATTTCCATGGACCGATTCTTGCGACAACACTCTGTCGAATATGCGGGACTTGAGCGAACTCAGAGCTAGGAGAATATCGCCGGTTGCGGCTGGTGGCACGATCCTTACCAGTACCCCTACTGTGGCCCCTCACGATGCGAGGAGGTGGCGATGAGGTGGCAGTGGATCGCGGGGGCGCGGTACTGGTCCTGCTCGTTGGCTGCGTGGCCGGGGGCGCTGGGCAACGGCGGCGGCGGCGGCGAGCCTGACTCGAAAGGCCACGGCAAGATGTGGGTATCCCGGGCGGAGAGTGCCGACTGGCCGTTCGCGATGGATGCTGGCGTGCCACGGCGATCGTGCGGTCACGTTCAGCGTCGGCGGTACTGAGTACGCGTTGAACGAGATGGCGATCTCGGAGGGGTACCCGCGTCCGGGTGCTGGCGTGCTGGTTCCTGGGTCTACGGCGCAGCCGATGCTGAAGGTGGGGCTGCGCCTGTGCTGACCGTCAGAGCTGCGTGACGACAAGGCTTCAGTAGTCGGGCAGGGCCGTCAGGCCGCGTTGGCAACTTCGGACAGCGGCGGCGTCTCTCCGGGGCTGATGAGCTCGCGCGTCCATTCGTCGCGTTCGGCTTTGTTCAGCTCGAAGACGTTGTAGCGAACCTGGCCGCGCCCGGACCCGTATCGCTGGATCCGCCCTTCGTGAGCCCAGCGCCGGATGGTGGCTCCGGGCCAGCCTGCGTAGTAGGTGGCGTCCTTCTCGCTGACGAGTCCGCGGTCGGCGGCCATGTTCACCTCCGCCGGGAATGACTGAGGGCCGCCTCGTCGGGCGGCCCTCAGCGACATGCGTGTCCAGTGAGGCAGACGATACGTTCGCCCACGTCATCACGTCAAGCTATTGCCGATTCGCCTGCGATAGAGGGCGGCTATCAAGGAGACTGGCGTCATGGCCACGGTCTTAATGGTGCAGGCGGATTCCCAAGAGGAGTGCGCCGCCGAACTGGCCCGCATGTGCGCGGCTTTCAACCTGCGGCCACTCCTGCCGCCTACTCGATCCGCCGGAACGGAACGGTGGCTCGCGAGGGCCACAGCGAAAGCCCCGGCTGATGAGGTCTGGGGCCCTGTCGTGCAGTGAAGGTCTATGACGCTGAACTGTCGGTGGGTCCTGTCGCGGGTGGAATCCGCCGTCGGCGGAGAACCATCAGGATGGCCGCAGCCCAGAGCAGCGCTCCCAGCGCCGCGCCCCCCGCACCCACCGTTCTGGCCGTCTCCCATGCCGTGCTCTCCACAAGTCGGCAGCCCGGGGCGCATTCCCACGTTTGAGAACCATCTGTCCTCGCAACCCCAAGTGTGGCCAACCCGAGCAGGAACAGGGCGATGCCGGACCAGAACATCCAGCGGGCGGCTGCCTCGTACCCGCGCGAGTGAGTGTCGACCATGCTCACCACAGTCCCAGCCACCCGGTCAGCAGGCAACGGTGCGGGATGCGCCAGGGCCCCGGACCTCATGGTCCGGGGCCGTGTCGGGCTCTAGCTGTGGCGTCTCAGGCGGTTGATCCCACGGCCACGCTGCTGAGGATGTCAGCGTGGTCGAACGCCAGCGGCGGCAGGTCGTCTACGGGCCACCAGCGGGCGGTGCGGGCGTCGTCTCCGGCAACAATCGGGGTGCCGACAGGGACGACGGTGAGGTACGCGGCCGTGATGTACCGGCCGCGCGGGTCGCGGTCGGGCTGGTCCCAAACGCCGATCTGGCGCAGGTGGCCGGGTGCCACGTGGACACCTGTTTCCTCGGCCAGCTCCCGGACGGCTGCCGCACGACTCGTCTCGCCGGGGTCCACGTGGCCGCCGTTAGGAACAGTTCACCTGTCTCAGAGCCGCTGTCGTCTCAGTGGATCCGCCTCGGGGATCTGCAGGGAATCCGCCGATAGGCGGTCGATGGTGTCTCACGTTGAGCGAAAGATTTTTCCCTGCTGTGACCTGGCGATCCATCGGCTCCGCCCGGTCCTGGGCTCGGTAGGATCAGCAGCTCATGGGGGGTGCGGTGGGATCAGCAAGTGCCGGGGCAGGGTTCAAGTACTCCCTGGCCAGTGACGACGGTGGTAGCGACTTCTGGGGCTTCGCCCGCGAGGCCAGGGGCTTGTTCTGTGTGTCAGAGGACGGCTTTCGGCAGGTCGATCTGCTGGGGTGCGCACCTCGCGGCGGGCTGCTGGCCGCCCTTGACCATGTCGGCGGCCACCGCGCCCGGGCGGGGAACGCCGACCTGGCCCTACTGGATGCCGAAGGCGTCGAGATGGGGTCCTACTTCGTCAACGACGTCACCGCGATCGCCGCCAAGCCCTCGACCCTTGGTGCCGGCCTTGTCGATGTCACCGTGCAGCTCTGGTGCGACCAGACGCTTCCCGGCTCCGATTGGATGTGGGAGCTGATCCGAACCGGGCAGCTGAACCGGAAGGGCCTGTGGCACTCCCTGGACCAGCAAGGTCGGCGTGCGTGGTTGTCCGTGGCCCTGTGGTCCAGCGAATACCGGCGCCGCGGCAAGAGCTCGGACATCGCGCCGGGCCGCGTTTTCGTGCTGGACGGCCAGCAGGTCCACGACGTGGACAGCTTCTACTGTGCGATCGGCGAGGCGGTCAACGGGCCCGGCGGGTACTTCGGGTGGAACCTCGACGCTTTGAATGACTGTCTCAGAGGCGGCTGGGGTGCCGCGCCTCCGTTCACCCTGGAATGGCAGTATGCCGAAGTTGCCAGGTCACGGCTGGTGGAACACCGGGCTGTGCAGGGTGACCCGGCCACCTTGTTCGAGCTGATCCTGCACATCATCGGAGAGCATGACGTCGAGGTCGTCCTGGTGTGATTCGGGCGCCGACACATCGTGCCGTCGGTGGCGCGGGTGTGCCCCAGTCCCATGCTCAGCGCTGTAGCGGCCCGAATCCGGTCGCGCTCACACCATCAACCGCGAGAGGATCCTGCGAGCAGAAGCAGAACAACAGGGAGCCCGAGTGCGCGGTCAGACAGCGAAGATCGCAACACGCTGCGGCGATTGCGGCGCCATGGCAGTCCGGCAGGTGAACCAGTTCATCCTCGACGATGCCCTGTGGTCGGATTCCGAGTTCTCCTGCGCAGCCTGTAGCACCTATATATGCGAGGACTCAGGCCCGGGGACGGCGCCCGACGATGTGCGAGAGGCCCTGCTCGCCGCGAACGGACCCGCCAGGCTGCGACTCGCCGGTCCGCTACCAAGCCTCGTTCCGGCCCTGAAGGTCTTCAGGGAAGTCTCGGCGGTTTCCTTGTCGCGGGCCCAGGAACTGGTCGGCGAACTGAGCGGCGACGGCCTGGAAGGGACGTTGCCGGAGATGGAATTCCTGATGGCCCGACTGCGCACTCGCGGGGTCCCCGTCGACATTGATCAGCGGGAGGGGTTCCGTTGATGTCGCCGGCCGTTCGGAATTCCTGGATGCCACCGGAGCCGGTGAGCGACTATTCCGCCATGGAGCGAATCATCGACCTCGACCAGGCAGCCGCGAAGATCACTGAACGCCGACACGGCTGGGAAACAGTCGGCCTGACCGTGGGATCCGTGACTTGGCGCGACGAGACTGCCTCCTGGCCCCAACCCCTCCAAACCGACAGGTCGCTGGTCATCGAGCCGGACTCGATTGGAGTACGCATCACGAACACCGTAGGAATCGAAGCGCACATCACCCTGTATCGGGGAGGCTGGGCCGACCTCGACACCCTGACAGGCGACAACGTCGTGTGCGACGCCCCGCAGGTCGCATCCGCAGACGCATTCGGCACCCTGCTTGACGTTCACGTCGCCCGCTTCTTGAGCTGACTCGTTCGCGGGTCATGTCTCCACAGAGTTGCCGCCGCGCAGGAGACCGAGTCGGTTCTGCTCCGGTTTGCGCGCTGCCTTCTTCTTCAGCTCGATGGTTTCGCGATAGAGGTTCGCGGTCACCGTAGCGAGGGCGTCGAGTTTGCCCTGCAGCTCACCAGCCCTCTCGTTGGCCTTGCGGAGCTTGCTCTTCAGCTCGGCGATCGTTTCATCGCGGCGGGTCTCTCCCGGCGTGCGCAGGACGGGGTGGGCAACTTGGATGTCCCATTCCGCCAGGATGTCCTGGGCCCGGTGGACGGTGGCGTGGCTGACCCGGGCCTCGCGGGCCAGATTCTCCTTCGTCAACGCGCCGTCGCTGTGCAGGGGTTCTCCGGCCAGAAGTCGGACCATGGCCTCCCGCAGCTTGTCGGCGGTCGCGGCGGACACCGGCATCAGGCGTTCTCCTTGAGTCGATCGATCTGTTGGGTGGCGGAGCGGACCTCCGCGAGCCTGGCCAACGCCTGATCGCGCAGGGGCTTGGAGAGCTTCTTCTTCAGGAACTCCACCAGGTCGGCCTCCTCCATCCGCCAGATCCGTTCGTGCGACAGCGTCAGGACGGAGTTGCGGCACCGCGAGGGCTGGCACGCTCCCAGCAGCGGTGCTTGGCCGCGCTGGGCCGGCGGGAGCTGGTTTTGGCACTCTGCGGTGGGTGCGTTCCACATGCAGTGGTTGACCGTGCCCAGGTGGAGGTCCGCGAACTCATCCCGCAGCAGGGTGATCTCCAGCCGCTCGTCAGCGATCTGCGCTCGCAGTGTCGGAGTCTGGGCGATGGCCGCGTTGACCTTGTCCAGTCCGGCATGGAAGCGCGCGGCACCGGGACCCACCGCGATGGTCCCCCCGCTGCGGCGGGCCTTGAGGAGCCCTACGAGTTTGCGGGCGGCCGCGGTCCGCAGGTCGGTGTCGAACTCCTTCGCCCACTTGGCATCGATCTGGCCGTATGCCCCGGACAAGCGGTTCGCGAGAGCGCGTCGCGCCGCGTGTTTGAGCTGAATGCCCACGGCGATCTCACCGTCCGGCTGCTGACTGGCGATGATTGACATGGTTCTGCGGAACATGTGCGGGCGGACACGCCCGCTCGGTATCTCCTCCAGGCCGGTGAGGTGCCGGTTGGCGTTCACCTGCGCGATGAAGAGGTCGATGTCGGCTACCGCCTTGATACCGACGCGTCCCGCGCCCAATGCTGTGAAGAGGTGGGTGTCGTGCCAGGACAGGCGTTCGGCCACCGCCAGGGTCTGCGCGACCGGCTCGATGATCCACCAGTTCTCTTTCGGCGTCGAGGAGTCTCCCTTCACCTTGCGGGAGCCGATCGCCGGGGCACCGTAGTGCTGAGTGAGTGCGCCGCGCTGGATCTCCTGAATCTCCGAGTCGCGCATGGCGCTCAACGCGGCGACGAAGATGTAGCAGGCTGCCCTGAGCATGTGAAGCTCCAGGATCAGCTTCCGTTCGTAGCTCACCACCTGGTGAGTACCCATCGCCAGGACGTGCAGTACGGCCTCGCGCCGAAGCTGGCTGGCCTGGCTTGTGGTGTTGAAGAGGCTCATCTGCCCGGGCGTTTCCAGCACGAGCTCTTCCAACCTGGACCACACCGGCTCACCCGCACGGTCCACAACCGATCCGTTCGCATGTACGGGGATGACGTTGGTCGGATCGGCCAGCCACCTGTGGAGCGTGTCGTCCAGGGACTGCCGCGAGCGCTTGAGCGACACCTGCGCAGGGAACTGCGAAACCCTCCGCCTGACCTCCGGGGGATCCAGAGTTTCGACCCTGCCGGTTTCCTCGATCATCCGCAGGACCTCCGACCGGCGCATCACACCCTGTTTGGCGCGGCCGATCTCGAAGATCTTCTTGCTGGCGCCTCCCGTGATGCTCCGGCTGAGCAGAGCCCATATCGGGGCCCCCTTCGATTGACTCCGGGAGCCGTACGAGTTGAGGGGGACCAGGTTCGCGGGATCAGCGAGCCACTGCTGCAACTGCGAGTCGGTGCTGCCCGCTCCCAGACCACGCGGCGACGGATCCTGCATCGTCAACCGGTCCCTCTCACGGTCTCGCCGATCCAGGATGTCTGCGGAGAATCGGTCGATGTAGGCCCAGGCCGCCCGCAGCAGCGGCCACCAGACCTCCGGCGGAATCGACGGCGTGGACAGGTTGTCGCTGGCCGCGAGCTTGGCCACCTCGCTGTCCGTCTTTCCCGGCCAGGGGTCCTCCAGCACTCCGGTGCCAGTCAGAACTCCGGAGTACCGCACCAAGCGCCGTACTGCGCCGACCGCACTGCGTACCGACTCAGGCCCGGTGCTCGAGGCACGGTGGTCGATATATCCCTGCCAGTCTTCGGTCGCCCACATCTGCAGGTCATCCGGCATGCCTTCCTTGACCGCCCAGGCGCCCAGGGTAGCCAGGCAGATGCACTCCTTGCGGGCTGTGGCCGGACTCCAGATCTTCCGGCCAGGGAAGATTCCCGCGTCCCTCAGTGCTCGGTGGTGAGGGTTGAGCATGCAGAACGCGACCTCTCGCGCTCGCAGGTTCCAGACGGGGTCGAGCGGAAAGGAGCACTTCCACTCATGCGGCTTTCGGTTCGCCGGGCGCCTGAGGCAGTCGCAGGGCCACTCGTCGACACGCCCGAACACCGGCCCCGCGACTCCAGGGAGCTGCCCGGACATGGCCGTGTAGACCGGCTCGTCGTCGGCGAAGGTGCACGATGCCAGCCGGCCAGGAGCGGCAGCGGAAGTGGGGGCGGTCATCGGTCGTACTCCGTTCGCATGCCCAAAGGCAGGTTGAGGCGGATGTCCTGTTCCTTGATCGCCTGACGGGCCGCGGGCAGGTGTTCGGCACACTCCTCGAACACCTCGGCCAAGGCCTTGGCCTGGCGCCCCCAGACGGCTTCCCAGACCATGGGCGGCTGGGTCAGGCGCATCTGCTCGATGTGGTCGGACAACAGCAGTTGCTGCGGCAGTTGGGTGACGAACACGACGGCGTTGCCGCAGATCATGCACATCGCCGGCGCGACATGGCAGAGCTTGCCTGGACTGCTGTGCGGGGAGTCCAGGGGGTTCTTGCAGTTGCTCACGCCCATGTCCAGCTCACCGGCGCTCAGCGCCGCTCCCAGCTCCGGGCCCACGCCCAGCGCTTGGGCGACCTCGGGCTCGCCCAAGCGGGGCTGCGCTTGGGGGGTGACCAGGACCGGCTTGGCCGCAAGCCGGTCGAAGACGAGCTGCTGGGCGCGGTTCATCGCCGCCCCGGCCAGGACATGGGCGGTGGTGCCGTGGGCGTAGTGCCCCTGGAACACCTGAATGCTGTGGTCGTCTCCTGCCATGTCGGACAAGGTGCCGCCCAGGGCGACAACCCGCGTGGTCTTCGCGGTCTTGCGCAGACGACGTGCTTCATGCGGCTCGGAGATGTCCAGGACGGACGCACCGGACGCATCGATGTGTGACGCGATCCAGTGCGTGAAACGCCGCCCCGGATCAACGAACCGGGCAAAGCGGGCGTCCATGGTGCTGCGATTCTCGGCGGATTCCACCGCGGTGAACAGCCAGGGCTCGCCGCCGAATACCTCGCGTGTCAGCGCGGTGGCCTTCACCAGACGCCGCAGCAGCCCGGCGACGTCCCACTTGCCGCGGCCCTCGTAGGCGAGTTCTCCCGGGCTCTCGCCCTCCTCCAATGGCCGGTCGATCACGTGGTAGTCGGCGCGGATCCGCTCAGCCCGATTCTTGACCTGGACAACGCGCACCCCCTGGGCGCTGAACTCGAGGTCTGGGACTTGGAGCGCGGCCAGTTCATCGGTGGTGCAGTCGAGCATTGCGAGCAGCAGCAGCACCCGGAACGGGTGCAGGTCCAACTCCTGCGGGAACAGCAACCCGTTCGCGGCCCGCATGAGGCCGTAGCGACCGGCGAGGGCGCCCTTGCTGGACGGGCGTACGTCCAGCAGTTCCTCGGGCCAGTCCTTGGCGTGAGCCGGTAGGCCGGCTTGGAGATCGGCGCTGGTCAGCACGCGGTGGCGAGCGGCCCAGACCAGGTTCGGCAGTTCCCTCCAGCCGTGCTCGCGCGGATCCCGGCCGGCCGCCAGGAGCTCTCTGCCCCGGGTCAGCCGCTTCTCCAGAGCCCGGAGATCCTCCTGGGCCGCGCCCTTCAGGGCCAGGCGTTCAGCGTTGGAGAACTCGTCGAACGGTTGGCTGGTGGCCTTGCGGGCGCTGGCGGGAGCTGCCGCGCGTTTGCGGAGCTTGTCAGGCACCTTCGCATCCCGCTCAGCACGGTGGTGGATCAGCACCAGCAGGGCCCTGGCAAACTGCCATGGCCGTCCCGCGTCCTGCGGAAACTTCGCCAGGAGATCGTTCTCCCAGGCGTAGATGACCTCGGTGAGGTCGATGCGGTCATCGTCCAGGCGGGCATCGGCCGGTTCCAGGCCCGACGCGATCAGATACGGGCCTGCGAACTTCGCGAACGCGCGAACCGCCCCCGAGTAGCCGTCGCTGTTCTTCAACGCCGCCTTGTGGTGGTAGTCGAGCCAGGTGTCGGCCAGCTGTGCAGCCAGCACCGGACAGTCGTAGTCGCCCGGATCGATCCGGCTGGCGGTCAGCCGGCCCCGATTCACCCGTGTCAGCTCCCGCACTCCGATGCGGTCAACAGCGCGTGCAGTCGCGGGGCGCGGCGGAACGGCAGCTGATTGGGGGCGGCGCTCTCCGCGGCGCGGCATCAGGCGACCCAGCCGGAGGCGTGGCGAGCGGCCAGGTCCGCGTAGGTGCGGTCCTGCTCGTTCCAGTCCCTGATAGCCCTCGCGACCAGCAGATTCGTCTTCCTCTTGTACGTCAGGTAGCGCATGGTTGACTCCGGTCGGCGGTGTCCGAGGAGCCGCATAATGGTCAGGAACGGATTGCGGGACACATGGTCGGCCGCGTAGGCCGGTGTACGGCCGGTGAGGCGGAACTGCTCGGCGTCCTGGGCAATCAGCAGTTCGGTCAGCTGCTCGAGCATGAAGATCGCGAATGTGTGGCGCAGGTCGTGGATCCGGACCCTGCTCGGCATCTCCAGAGGCAGGCCGTACTCGGCGGCGATCCGTAGCGTCCGTACGTGGGCGGCGGCGAAGACCTGTTCCCAGCGCTGGCTGCTGATCATCCGCCCGTTGCGTCCGACGAACAGTGCCATCGGCTCCAGCCCGTGGTCGCCCTCGATGACCGTGATCCGTCGCAGCGGGGCCTTCATCGCCTTGACGGTGTAGGTCCGCCGGCGGCCCTCATGGATTCCGCTGACTTTCATCGTGCGCAGGTTGACGTCGTCGACGACGAAGAGCTCGTCGCGTTGGCGGTGCAGGTTCCGTGCGGCCTTGCGGATGCAGCTGGCGCGCTCGGTCCGCCGGTACCAGTCCAGGTCTCGCAGCATCGCGTCCTGGACCTCGACGGTCCTGGGCAGGCCGAATTTCGCGATCGCCTCCAGCTCGACCTCGCAGGCGGATCCGTCCCGACGCGCAGGACCGACCTCGATGTCGAACAAGGTGCTGAACTCGCGCAGGCGAAGACCGGTCGTGATGGCCAGGTTGCCCCCGCAGCTGTTCCGCAGCGCGTGCCCGGAGCGGAACGAGGGGTCGGCCGACCCGTCGGGCAGCAGTCCGCGAAGGCCCACCCGGTCCAGGAACCACCATTGCTCGAAGGTCAGATGGCGCACGTCCAGCTGGGTGGTCGAACCCCAGGACAGAATGTCCCTGCCGTTCTTCTTGCGGTAGTACGGGCGCCGATCGAGTACCTTCGCCTCGTCGACGGCCCAGTCGTAGAAGCGGTTGATCGTGGCCCGCCGGCGCTTCCACGTTGCCGGACCCATCGGTTCATCGCGGTACTCGGTGCAGTAGTCGCGGTAGGCGATCAGATCGTCCTCATCAGCCGACAAAACGTCGGCCGGCGGGTCCAACCTGGCCAGGAAGTCGTCCAGGTCGAGGAAGTCGTAGGCGTAGTCCTGCAGGGACTTCGCCTCAAGCGTCTTGGCCAGTTCGAAGAAGAACGAACAGTGAGGCTCCCTGGGCCGCATGTCCGGCCCGAGGAAGAACGGGGTGCCGTCCTTCAGGGCCTTGTCTCGGCTCGTGTACTGAGCTCCGTCCAGACCTATCTCGGGTATCGGCTCGTAGAAACGACGTACCTTGCTGCGTGACGTGAAGAAGTAGTCCATGGGTCCTTTGAGACATCGGGATCACCATGAACATAACTAACGCCCAGCTCAGAGGAAGTCTCGGCAGGAGCGAGGTGAGACATCCACGAACACTTTGCATAACCGCCGGGCAGTGCCCACGCACCCTCGTGCGGCGGCCGACCACGCTCGATCAGCAGGACGTGACCGCCCGGCGTCATGGCTACCACATCGGCGGTAGGGCCTCACCCGGGAGTACTGCTACCCGACGTGGCCCGGGTCGGACCTGAGGGCCGACCCTGACGAGACCGACCGCTACGCCGAGGACGTGGGACGGTACGGCAAGGGCGAAGGGCTGATGCCTGCAGTACGGGTGGAGCGTCAAGTCCAGTACGAAGGGGGCGGTTGGAGTTCTTCCCGCCGAAGTACGAGTCGTTCAGGACCCTGGTGGTGCCCCCGTTCCTCGCCGAAATGCTGGAGCGGCTCCTGAAGGAGCACAACTCCCGGTGGGTATTCCCGTCGATCAGTGGGGGCAACTTGCGGTCGACGAACTTCGACCACAAGTACTGGCGCCCGATCGCCGACGGGGCGAAGGTCGACGAGGGGCCGCGCCGACCGGGTGAGCGCCTGGCTCTGCCAGAGGTTCCTGCGTTCACGGGGAAGCGTCTGCACCTGATCCGGCACGGGGCGAAATCCTGGCTCGACGAGGACGGGCACAGCCGGTTCGCGGTCGAGTCCCGGATGGGGCACGAAGTCCCGGGTGTTGAAGGCGTGTACTCAAGCGTGACGGTTCCGATGGAGCGTGCCATCATGAAAACGCTGCAGGAGCGGTGGGAGTCAGTGCCCGGCCGCATGGGAGACGCAACGTGGGGCTAACTCCCAGTCGTCTCCCACTCCCGGTGACATAGCCCGGATATCTGCAGGTCAGACGCCATCCCTGGAACGTACTTGGAACGTGAAAGGGATGTTCATACCACTCAGGGTCGCATCCCTCCCGCGTTGCGCACCACAAGGTGCGCGGCCTGTCGTTCGAGTGCTGAACCCGACGCGGACGCCCGCGCGCGCTCCGCAGTGCGCGCCGCGCGCACGGCCCGTCCCGGGCGGACGGTCACTCCTGCCTCGCGCCGGAAGCCGCCGGTTCCGGCGCGAGAAGGGCCAGCAGTTCGTCGACGAGGTCCTCCCCGAAGGGTTCGCGGGTGGCCAGGACGCGGTACCAGAGCATGCCGAACACGAGGCCGAGCACCGTGGACGGCGCCGGGCGGGCCGTCGGCGGAGTTCCGAATGCGGCAACAGGCGTGCTCCGGGCCGTTGTTCCGGGGTCTCGCGGTTCCGTGGTTTCGCAGCTCCGGCCGAAAAGGGGTGGAGGCGAAGCGATCCGGGCTGGTAGCTTCACGATCATGTCCAGCCCCGAGTCCGACAGAGGCTAGCCACCGGTCCGCCGGTGGCTGATCCGCCGTCGAATCGCTCCCGTCGCGCCGCGTGCCGGCCCGGAGCCGATTCCCCCGGCTGCCACCGCAGGACCACTGCCGTGTGGGCTGAGCTCTTCCCGTCCGCGCTCGTGAACCGCTCCCGATGCGACCGTGCGTGGACTCTCCGGCTCCGGCGCCTGCCGCGTTGCCGAGTCACGTCCATGAACTCCCCGGACGTTCTTCCGCGTTGCCGCCCGTCATGACGGGCGGGCGTGGGCCCACACCCCCTGCCTGGTCCATCCTTCAGCCGTCCATGGGGTTCCTTCATGCCATTCGCTGTCTACGCGCTCGGGCTCGCCGTCTTCGCCCAGGGCACATCCGAATTCATGCTGTCCGGTCTGGTCTCGGACATCGCCGACGACCTGCATGTGTCCATCCCCGCCGCAGGGCTGCTGACCTCGGCCTTCGCGATCGGAATGATCGTCGGGGCGCCGTTGATGGCGCTCTTCAGCCGGAACTGGCCGCGCCGCCGCGCCCTCGTCTTCTTCCTCTGTGTCTTCAGCGCCGTCCATGTCATCGGCGCGCTCACCCCCGGCTACGGACTGCTCCTCGCGACGCGGGTCGTCGGGGCCCTGGCCAATGCGGGCTTCTGGGCGGTGGCCCTGGTGACCGCGGTCTCCATGGTCGGGCCCGAAGCACGGGCACGCGCCACATCGGTGGTGGTCGGGGGCGTCACCATCGCCTGTGTGGCCGGGGTGCCCGCCGGTGCGGCGCTGGGCGGGCACTGGGGGTGGAGGTCGGCCTTCTGGGCCGTGGCCCTGGTCTCCGTACCGGCCGTCGCCGTGATCGCCAGGACCGTTCCGGCGGGGCGGCCGGAGTCCACTCCCGCTCCCGCGAGCGTCGAACTGCGGACCCTGGCCGGCCCGCGGCTGCTGCTGACCCTGCTGACGAGCGCCCTCGTACAGGGGGCTACGTTCTGCGCGTTCTCCTACGTCGAACCGCTCGCCACCCATGTGACAGGGCTCGCCCCGGTCTGGGTCCCCGGTCTGCTGGCGCTGTTCGGACTGGGCTCGTTCATCGGTGTCACGGCCGCCGGCCGGCTCGTCGACACACGGCCGGTCACCTTCACCGCGGCCGGTCTGGTGGCTCTGGTGATCGGCTGGACCGGGTTCGCGCTGACCGCGGGCAGCCCGTTCGCCACGGTGGCGCTCGTCCTCGTCCAGGGGATGCTCGCCTTCGGCACCGGTACGGCGCTGATCTCCTGGGTGTTCCGGCTGGCGGCCGACGCGCCGACCCTGTCCGGCTCGTTCGCCACAGCCGCGTTCAATGTGGGCGGCGCGCTCGGCCCCTGGCTGGGCGGCCTGGCGATCGGTGCGGGATTCGGCTTCCGGTCGCCGCTGTGGGTGAGCGCCCTGCTGATGGTCCTGGCGCTGGGCGCCGCCGGGGCGGCACTGGGGATGCGGCGTACCGCCGATCGCGGTCGGGACGGCATCCCCGCGGTCTGACGGACAGCGGCGGATGGGGCCCCGCCCGGCGCTGAACGGGCGGGGCTGTCCTGGTCACAGCAAGCAGCCAGCAAGCGGGACAAGGACAGGAACCACGCTATCGGCCACCACTGACAACGGGTCCTCAGATGTCGAGGTCCACGACCACCGGGGCGTGGTCGGACGCGCCCTTGCCCTTGCGCTCCTCCCGGTCCACATAGCTGTCCGCGACCGCCGCGACGAAGGGCGCGTTGCCGTAGACCAGGTCGATCCGCATGCCCTTGTTCTTCGGGAAGCGCAGCTCCCGGTAGTCCCAGAAGGTGTACGGGCGGTCGTACTTGAGCGGGCGCGGCATGACGTCCGACAGCCCTTCCTCGCGCAGTGCGGCGAGGGCGGCACGCTCGGCGGGGGTGACATGCGTGGCGCCCTCGAACAGCGCCGGGTCCCAGACGTCCTCGTCGGTCGGGGCCACGTTGAAGTCGCCCAGGACGGCGAACGGCTTCGAGCCGGCGGCGTCCGAGGCGACGGCCTTCTGCAGGGCCTCGAACCAGCGCAGCTTGTACGCGTAGTGCGCGTGCTCGACCTCGCGGCCGTTGGGCACGTAGACCGACCAGACCCGGACCGGGCCGCAGGTCGCGGAGATGGCCCGCGGCTCCTGCACCCCGTCGTAGTCCGGGCCGTCCGGCAGTCCCTCGACCACGTCGGACAGGCCGGCCCGGGAGACCAGCGCCACGCCGTTCCACCGGCCGGTGGCGTTGACCGCGGACTCGTAGCCGAGCTCGCGGAGCGCGTCCGCCGGGAACTGTTCGGCGGTGCACTTGGTCTCCTGGATGCACAGCACATCCGTGCCGGTGCTCTCCAGCCAGGCCAGCAGCCTCGGGAGCCGGGCGGTGATCGAATTGACGTTCCAGGTGGCGATGCGCATGTACGTAAACCTAGCGGCTGGCACTGACAGCCGCCGGTCCGGCACCGGTCACAGGCCGGTCGATTCCCCCGGGGCCAGTCGGCCGTGGTCGGCGCCGCCGAGGCTGCCGATCTGGTTGTCGTAGATCGGGCGGGCGAGATCGGTGAGCAGCGCGTCGTGGATGTCGATGGCGCGGCGCGGCTTGACCTCGCGTACGTAGTCGATGACCTCGGAGATCTTGTTCCAGGGGGCCATCACCGGGAGCAGCAGGGTGTCGACGGGCCGGTCGGGGACGGTGAGCGCGTCGCCCGGGTGGAAGAGCGAGCCGTCGACCAGGAAGCCGATGTTGGTGATCCTCGGGATGTCCGGGTGGATCACCGCGTGCAGCTCGCCGTGCACCTGTACGTCGAAGCCCGCCGCGGTGAAGGTGTCGCCGTGGCCGACGGTGTGGACGCGCCCGGGGAAGGCCGCAGCGAGCCGGTCGGCGACGCTGCGCAGGGTCCAGATCTCGGCGGCCGGGTCGGCCTCCATGCCCGCGCGCAGCCGCCCCTCGTCGAAGTGGTCGGGGTGCTCGTGCGTCACCAGCATCGCGTCGGCGCCGACGGCGGCGTCCTGCTCGGAGAAGCCGCCCGGGTCGATGACGAGCGTCCGCCCGCCCTTCTCCAGACGAATGCAGGAGTGCGTCTTCTTGGTCAGTGTCAGGTGCACGGGGTTCACGGCGTCCATGGCTCCCATCCTGCTACGGGCGGGGCCTCGTTTCTTCCTGAATCACGCTCTGGGCGACGGAGAACGCGGCTCCGGCGGCGGGGACGCCGCAGTACACGGCGGTCTGCATCAGCACCTCCTTGATCTCGGCCGGGGTGAGACCATTGCGCAGGGCGGCCCTGACGTGTGCGGCCAGGCCCTCCAGATGGCCGGAGGCGACCAGCGCGGTGAGCGTGACACAGCTGCGGGTACGGCGGTCCAGGCCCTCCCGGGTCCAGACCTCGCCCCATGCGTAGCGGGTGACCAGCTCCTGGAAGTCCTCGGTGAAGTCGTCGGCGTCGGCCAGGACCCGGTCCACATGGGCGTTGCCCAGCACCTCGCGGCGGATCTTCAGGCCGGGCTCGTACGGGTCGGCGCGTCCGGTGGTCCCGGTCGGGGGCTGCGGCGTGGCCGCGGTGATCTCCGCGACGGGCAGCACGGGCGCGGAGAGCTGCGGGATGGACGGCGGGACGGGGATGGCTGCGAGGGTGTCCTGCCAGGCCGTGGAGAAGTGGGTGAGGAGCAGATCGGAGACGGCTCCGGGCTGCTCGACCGGGGCGAGATGGGCGGCGCCGGGGACGAGCGCGAGCCGGGCGTCCGGTATGCCCGCGACCAGGGTGCGTGCGTCGCCCGGTCCGGTGACCCGGTCCTCGGCGCCGACCAGGACGAGGGTCGGGGCGGTGATGCGGCCGAGTTCACCGCGGACGTCGAAGGCGGCGAGGGCCTCGCAGGCGGCGATGTAGCAGCCGGGGTCGGTGGTGCGGACCATCTGGACGGCCCAGTCGACGATGGCCGGCTGCGCGGCGGCGAACCCGGGGGTGAACCAGCGCTCGGGTGCGGTGCGAGCCATCGGCTCCAGTCCGTTGGTGCGCACGACCACCCCGCGCTGGCGGAATTCGTCGGCGCTGCCGAACCGGGGCGAGGCGGCGACCAGGGCCAGCGAGGCGACCCGGTGCGGGTGGCGCAGCGCGAGGTCGGCGCCGATCGCGCCGCCGATGGAGCAGCCCGCGTACCCGAAGCGCTGGACCCCGAGACCGTCGAGGGTGGCGAGCAGCCGGTCGGAGAGGTCACCGATGGCGGTGGCGGGGTGGGCGGGGGCGCCGCCGTGACCGGGGAGGTCGTAGCGGAAGACTCTCCAGTGCTGGGTGAGCTCCGGTATCTGCCGGTCCCACATGTGCCATGAGGTGCCGAGGGAGGGGCCCAGGACCAGGATCGGTGCGTCTTCTGGCCCGTCAAAGCGGTATTGCAGGGTTTCAGTCGTCGTCTCACTCACCCGCTCACGCTCCCATAGCGCACGAGATCCCACATAGCCGGGGGAACCTAGCGGTTTCTGTCCCTCTCCTGGCGACGGGCCCGGCACTGCCGGGACCCCGCGGGACCAGGGGGCTGCCCGGCGTGTACTTGTGACCCCGTCGGCAGTGGGTCTTCCAGGCGCACGCCTGCTCCCGGTCCCTGCACCCCCAGAGCATCCTTGGTCACAGCTGCCGGGTGACCCGGGGGCAGCGCCGCTTGTGGTGGGTTCCCCAAGGCTCGGCATGGCCCACCCGGAAGCCTTCCGAGATCTCGCTCACGAGCAGCTTGCGCACCGGGCGGTGGACCAGTTCCGTCCTTTCGCCTGCACGAGATCCGGCCGTAGCCGAACCGGCCCGCCCGATTACCGCTACCGGTCCATGCCGGCAGCCGGACCGCTCTGCTCGCACTCGGAGGTCGTTGCGTGAAAGTTCGGCGGAGGACAAGTTCGCCATTCCGCCACGATCTTGCCGAAAGCCCTTCTAAGATCCCTGGCAAGGCGGTTCTCCGCATCTCTATGTACTCCCTCACGAGCAGGGCATCAGACCCTTCTGAACGCTGAGAGCAGGAGATGACATCTACGTATGAACAAGCGAAGGGAGCCGCGCCCGAGCCGCGTCGGCGCCGGCCGGGCATGCCCGGTCGCCGCACCGTCGGCTGCCTGGCCGCGCTCGCCTTGGGAATCGGCAGTGGCTCGTTAGCCGTGGCGCCTGCGGCGCACTCGCAGGCGGAGGAAGGATCGGTGACGGTCCGGGTGATCCGGGCCGTGGACAACACCGGAGTGTGGACACCCGCGTTGGAACCGGGCCTCGCGGGCGTCAAGGTGACCCTCACCGACGACGCCGGAACGGGCATCGAGGGGGTCACGGCGGCCGACGGCACCGTGACACTGACTCCGGCGGCGGGCAGCGCCACCAGCGGCAAGTACCGGGTGCAGGTGGTGAATCCGAGGCCGGGTGTGCTGTTCCCGGCCTTCGCCTCGCGCCAGGGACTGGACGGTGCGCCCAACCAGTTGAGCAGCAATGAGGAGTTCGTCGACCTCTCCGGCGAGAAGAACGTGGCGTACACCACCGGGCTGTGGAGTCCGGGTGACTACTGCCAGAAGAACGCACCGCTGGTGACGACCTGTCAGCCCACCACGCGCGAGGGAGGGACCCAGCGCACGCTGGTCTCCTTCCCGTACGACGCACGCGGCCAGGACGGCGTCGACGTCAACGTCACGAACATCGCCACCAACGCCGAGACCGGCACACTGTTCGGCATCGCGTGGAACAAGGCCGACAAGCGGGTGTTCTCCTCTGCACTGGCCAAGCGCACCACGGACTACGGTCCGGGCGGCGCCGGGGGGATCTATGTGACCGACCGCGCGCAGAAGAAGACCACCCTGTTCACCGTCGTCCCGGACGCGGGGACCACGGCACACGGCCAGGGTACGGACGATGCCTTCCTCACCGTGCCCGGCAGGGAGAGCCTGGGCGGCATCGAGATCACCGATGACGGCAAGGACCTGTTCGTCGTCAACCTCAACAACCGCAAGCTCTACCGCTACGACGCCACGGTGGCGACCGCGGCGGCGCCCGAGGCCGTCGCAGCCATCCCGGATCCGGGCTGTCCGGCGGCCGGGGACTGGCGCCCCTTCGGCCTGGGCCTGCAGGACGGCGTCGGCTACCTCGGCGGGGTGTGCTCCGGCGAGTCCACCGGGAAGCTCTCGGACCTGCGCGCGGTGGTCATGCCCTTCGACCTCGGCACCGGAGCGTTCCGCAAGGCGGTGCTGGACCAGCCGCTGGACTACCCGCGTCAGTCCACGGTTGGCAGTGGCCCATGCGACGGCGCGGGCTGGTTCCCGTGGACGAGCACCTACCCGGTCTCGCAGAACGGTCGTCCGTGTGGCAACTCCACCATCGCCAACCCCGAACCGGAGTTGGGCGAGATCGGCTTCGAGTCCGACGGCTCGATGCTGCTGGCCTTCCGCGACCGCTTCAGCGACCGCGCGCCAGCCGGTCCCACGCCGAACTCCGCCGCCATCGTCATGTCGGGCGGTGACCTGAACAAGGCCTGCCCGGCGAACGGCATGTATGCGATGGACACCAACAACGGCTGCGGGCTCTCCCCCCGGGGCACCCGTTTCTTCGACACCAGCTGGGGTGGTCACCGCAACACGGCGTTCGCCGGCATGGCGCTCTCCAAGGCCGAGAACACCATCGCGACCTCCGCTTTCGACCCCAACCACACCGCCCTCGGGTACGGCACGTCGTTCCTCCAGCGCGACGGCGCGCAAGACCCGGAGTTCGGCCTGCGCCTCAACCCGCCGGGCACCGTAGCCCCGTTCGGCAAGGGCGCCTCCATGGGCGACCTGGAGGTGCTCTGCGACCAGGCCCCGCTCCAGATCGGCAACCGGGTCTGGTACGACCCCGAGCGCAAGGGCATCCAGAACCCGGGCCAGCGCCCGGTCGTGGGCGCGACCGTCCACCTGTACGACGAGTCGGGCAAGCTCGTGGGGACGACCGAGACGACGGCGCGCGGCGAGTACTACTTCGACGACTCCAATGTCACCGGTGGCCTCCGGCCGAGGACCAAGTACACCATCCGCCTCGACAAACCGGCCGACTACGCCAAGGGCGGCCCGCTCCACCAGTGGGTGCCCACGGAAGCGGACGTCGGCGACAACCACTTCATCGACTCCAAGGGCATCGTCCCGCGCGACGCGCGCTTCCCGGAGCGGGCGTTGACCACCGGCGGGCCCGGAGAGAACGACCACACCTACGACTTCGGCTTCCGGCAACAGGAAGGTGTGCTGCGCCTGGTCAAGCACGACCAGGACGGCAGAGCGCTGGCGCGGGCGAAATTCCAGCTGTGGAAGGAGACGAACGGCTCCGACGAGCTGCAGACCACCGGGGCGGAGCCGGACACGAAGGTCGGCAAGCCCTGCATGACCGGGACCGACGGCATCTGCCGCGGCACCGGCGCACCGGGCACGTACTACTGGCAGGAGGTCAGCCCGCCCGCAGGTTACGCCGCACCGGATGTGACCGTGTTCGGGCCGCTGGTGCTGACCTCCGACAACCTCGACGACGGGGTCTCGGTGACAGCGGTCAACCGACGGCTTCCCGCCACCGAGCCGACACCGAAACCGACGAGGCCGGTACCGGACACACCAGGCAAACCGGGTTCGCCGGGGGCTCCCGGCGCACCGGGTGCACCTGGTGCACCGGGCCATGTACCCAACTCGGGCCTGGCTGCCACCGGCATGAGCCAGGTGGTTTCACTGGCCCTGGCCGGCTGCGCCGCGCTCACAGTTCTCGGTGCGGCACTGGTCGTACTGATGCGCAGGCGAAGGGCACAGCACCGCTAGGGCCTGTCCCGGAGCGGGGCGACCGGCACCGGTGACCGTCCGGGCCGGCTCGGGCGGGTTCGCGGACCAGCGGTTCGCGGACCCGCCCTCCTGTGTGACCGACCGATGAGAGAGGGCGACCGCATGGCTCGGAAGAGGAAGACCGACGGCGGTACGCCGCGTCGGGCCCTCTGGTTCAGGACACTGATCGCGGTCACGGCGTGCGGCGCCGCGGTGGGCGGCCTGGCCGCCTACCGGACCTTGTCGGACGACACCGCCACCGAGCGGCCGGTGACGATGGAGGAGGCGTCCAGGCTGGCACTGTCGCGGCTGAATCTGTACCAGGCCAGTCCCGTGGCGGTGACCCTCACCGCCACCGAGGGCGGCGGAGTGGTGGTGCGGGTCAAGGGGGTCGTGGACTACCGAACCCACCGGGCCGTGGGGAGCTATCAAATCACCGGATCCTCCGGCACTTCCGGGCCCGCCACCGGGCAGCTCGACCAAGGGCTGATCGTCTGGGACACCGGCGGCCTCGGCCTGGCCCCCGTGCCCAGGGGCGACAACAGACCGGCATGGCAGCAGGCCGAGCACATCCCGCGCTCGGGCTGGTCCGCGCGCTCCTACACGGCCGACCCCCTGGACGCCGGGCTCCAGTTGCTGATCGAACTCGGCGCGGACCGCCCCGACAACCCGCTGTTGCTCGCACAGTCCGGGGCTCGCCGGCTGGAGCGTGATCGCATCGACGGCCGCAGCTACGACCGGTTCGCCGGTCCGCGCGCCCAGGACGCCACGCCCGGTGCGGATCCCGACGGCGGACGGTCGCCGCTGACGTACTGGGTCGACGGGGACGGCGGCCTGCGGCGGGTGACGATGCGGATGCCGGGCCTGGGGACTCCGACCACCGTGGAGTTCTCCGGGCGCGAGGGCCGCGCGAAGCTCCCCGAGGCGCCGTGGGGCACCGGCTGACATCTCGGTGCCGATGCGCCCCGGCTTCCGCGGTTGCCGACGGCCCTCCTCGCCCCCCTTCGGGGCGGCACGGTGAACGGGGGCCGAGTCCACCGCAGCGCCATGCTCAGCGTGCGTGCGGCGCGGCGTCCACGTCCTTCGGGAGCGGATACGCGGCCGCGTCGACGGCCCCGGGCAGGCCGGTCGCCGGGCTGCCCGGGGCCGTCGGGTCCGGCATGGACGGCTGGGCGGGTGGGGCCGGTACCTGGCTGAACGGTACGCCGGGCGGCGCCTGCACCGGCGCGGTCCGGCCGGTGGGCAGCGCGCCCCGGCCGCGGGTGCCGCAGCCCGCGTGACCCTCCAGGCCGTTCGGGCTCTGGGTGTCGGGCCGGTTGCCCGCGAAACAGTTGCCGGGGTCGGCCGAGGCCAGCACGAGGTCGATGCCGTTGCCGGTGGCGCGGTTGCCTTCGATGCGATTGCCGCTCGCCGGATGCCCCGGCGGGTCGGTGACGACCACTCCGGCCGCCCGGTTGCCCCGGACCAGGTTGCGCTGGACGCGGTTCGCGGTGCCGCCGCCGATGCCGATGCCGATGCCGAAGCCCCCGTCCGCCTGCTCGGGCGTGTCGGCGGCGTTGTTGTCGGCGACCACGTTGCCCGCGATCACCGCGCCGTGCTGCGGGGCGAGGGCCTCCAGGTCGTTGGAGTTGACCGTGACGCCGACCCGGTTGCGGACGACGCGATTGCCCAGCACCGACAGGCCGTCCGAGGCATTGGTCAGTTCGATGCCGACCGCGTTGCGCTCCACGGTGTTGCCGCGGACGACGGTGCCGCAGGGCTTGCACTGGCCGACGTAGATGCCGGAGTCGGCGTGCCCGGAGGCGTAGGAGTCCTCGATCACGCCGTCGCGCGCATCAAAGGCGTAGATGCCGTACAGGCCGTTGTTGTATGCCGTGACCCGGGTCGCGCGGAAGCCCCGGACGGCAGGGAAGCGGGTGGTGTCCAGCGGGTCGTAGGCGGAGCCGCCGGCGCCGCGCTGCTGCAACCGCTCGTCGGTGACGCCGGTGAACAGCACGCCGTTGGCGAGGTAGCCGTGCACGGTGAGGTTCTCGACCACCGAGCCGGCGCCGGTCACGGTGATGCCGTTGGCCAGACGCACACCGCCGTCGAAGACCACCTTGTTGCGGTCCGTTCCGCGCAGCACCAAGCGGGGCTTGGTGACGCGCACGCTCTCCCGGTACACACCCGGGCCGATCAGCACCGTCTCGCCCTCACGAGCGACGTCCACCGCCTGCTGCACCGAGGGGAAATCCTGCGGAACGCGCAGCACGCTCCCCGCCGGATGCCGCGCATCGCCGGACGTCGACCCCGTACCGGAGCACCCGGTGGCCGCCAACGCGACCGAGACGACCAGCACCGACAGACGCAGCGCCGTCCGGAACACCTCCGCCGGGACTGCCGAACGATTCAACAGGCGTTCTGCAGACAGGGTTTGCATGGCAGATGTTTTATCGTCTCCAATAGGTCTATGCCCACCGAACAGGGAAATGCGCAGGATCCACCCCGACCCGCGGCGACCGGTTTCGGGCGGCGTCGGGCACTGCTCGCAGCCGGAGCGGTGCTCGCAGCCGGGGCCGGCGCGGCAGCCGACGAACTGGCGAGAGGCGACCGGACAGCCGGCCGTGCCACCTCCGGCGCCCCGCCGATCGAGGCCGCGATTCCCTTCCACGGCGCCCGACAGGCAGGCGTCATGGCGCCCCAGCAACCGGCGACGCACCTGCTCTCCTTCGACCTCCCCCGGACCTCGGCCGCCACCGACCGGAAGGCCCTTCGCAGCGTCCTCGGCGCGCTGACCAGCACGCTCGCCACCGCAGCCGCCGACGCCCCGCCGGACCCGCGGCTCCAAGGCGGTGGCGCGACCCGGCTCACCTCCCTGGTCGGCATCGGCCCCGCTCTCGCCGCTCGGCTCGGCCTCGACGTCCCCGCCTCGCTGGTGGAGTTGCCGCCGTTCCCCGACGACCGCCTCGACCCGCGCCGCAGCAACGGCGATCTTCTGGTCCAACTGTGCGCAGCCGACCGCTGGACGCTCACCGTCGTCGCCGAACTCGTCGGCAGGGCCGCACACGCCGTCGGCGCCGTGCCGCGCTGGACCCAGTCCGGCTTCCTGCCCCACACGGCCCCGGGCACCACCCCGCGCAACTTGTTCGGCTCCAAGGACGGCACCGCCAACCCCGATCACGCGGCGGCCGAGCAGTGGGTCTGGGGCCCACCCGGAGCCCACGGGGACGGCACCATTCTGGTCTACCGCAGGATCCGCATGGACGTCACCGGCTTCGCGGCTCTCTCCGAGGGCCGACGCGACCGGGCGATCGGCCGCCGTGCCCGCGACGGCGTCGCCCTCAGCGGCACCGCCGAGCATGACGAGCCGGACATCTACGCCAAGAACCCCGACGGTTCCTACGTCATCCCCGCCACCGCCCACGTGCGTCTCGCCAGCCCCCGCTTCGACGGCGGTGCCCGTATGCTCCGCCGCAGTTACAGCTACGACGACGGCCCGACCGACCGCGGCCTTCTCTTCTGTGCCTTCATGCGCGACTCCGCCCAGTTCACCCGCGTCCAGAACCGCCTGGCCGCCCGCGACGCCCTCACCCCGTTCCTCCAACACCGGGCCTCGGCCGTGGCCTACGTCCTGCCCGGCGCCGCATCCGCCGGGACTCTCGGCGAACAGCTCTGGACCTGAGGTCCGCCGCGCCAGGCCGGTCGGCAACGGCGATCCCGAGCACGACCGAGCCCCGTTGAACACCGTGAGGCCGCGACGCGTCGTCTCGCTCACCCGCCCGCGCTCCCATATCTCACACTTTCCGACGGGAGAGTGGGTCGGGACACTCGCCGGACCTCCGCATGCGTGCACCGCCGGACGGAGATCCGCCACATCCGGCTTCGCATACCGGCGCTCCGTGGTCCTGATCCCTGGCCGAACTGTCTGCTGCTCGTCTACTCGTCCTCGGTGGTCCCGGCCGGGCCGCCGGTCCGTACCGGAAAGAGCGTGGACCAGCGTGCTTCCTCCTCGCGCTGCTCCTGGCCCCGTCGCAGCCGCGCCTGGACGGTCAGGGACACCACGGCGGTGGTGCCCGCGACCGCCGGCAGCGCGGCCACGACCGGAGCGACCGGCATGAGCAGCAGAAGCAACGTGAGGGCCGCCGATCCCCACGCGGTCAGTACGGCGGCCGCGGCCGGCCGCCGGGAGCGCGGCCGGTCCTGGCCCGCTCGCAGATCGACATAGGCAGGCAGGTGCCAGACGTTGCCGGACGCGAGCAGCACGACGACGCCGACCGCCAGAACACCGTGGGACATCGGGCAGCACTCTCCTGAGGGCGGGGTTCGGGGACGGGAGACGGAAGGGTCAGTGCGGTACAGCGGGTTCGAGTTCGAGTGCGGCGATCTCCGGGTGGTGCAGATCGAGGGCCGGGGACTCGCTGCGGATGCGGGGCAGCGAACTGAAGTTGTGCCGGGGCGGAGGACAGGACGTGGCCCATTCCAGGGAGCGGCCATAGCCCCAGGGGTCGTCGACGGTGACCTTCCGGCCGTACTGGCTGGTCTTCCAGACGTTGTAGAAGAAGGGCAGGAACGACAGTCCGAGGAGGAACGAGCCGATGGTGGAAAGGGTGTTGAGAGCGGTGAATCCGTCAGCGGCGAGATAGTCCGCGTACCGGCGCGGCATTCCCTCGGCTCCGAGCCAGTGCTGTACGAGGAATGTGAGGTGGAAGCCGACCGTCAGCACCCAGAACGTGATTTTGCCCAGGCGCTCGTCGAGCATCCTTCCGGTGAACTTCGGCCACCAGAAATGGAATCCGGCGAACATCGCGTACACGACCGTACCGAAGAGCGTGTAGTGGAAGTGGGCGACGACGAAGTACGAGTCGGAGACGTGGAAGTCCAGGGGTGGCGAGGCCAGGATGACGCCGGTCAGTCCGCCGAAGACGAAGGTGATCAGAAATCCGGTGGTCCACAGCATCGGCGTCTCGAAGGACAGCGATCCCTTCCACATCGTGCCGATCCAGTTGAAGAACTTCACTCCGGTCGGTACGGCGATCAGGAAGGTCATGAAGGAGAAGAACGGCAGCAGTACGCCGCCGGTCACATACATGTGGTGGGCCCAGACGGTGACAGACAGTCCGGCAATGGCGATCGTCGCGGCGACGAGACCGATGTAGCCGAACATCGGCTTCCGGGAGAAGACCGGAATGATCTCGGAGACGATCCCGAAGAACGGCAGCGCCAGTACATAGACCTCGGGGTGGCCGAAGAACCAGAAGAGGTGCTGCCACAGAAGCGCGCCTCCGTTGGCGGGGTCGAAGATGTGTGAGCCGAACTTCCGGTCCATCTCCAGCGCGAAGAGCGCCGCGGCCAGGACCGGGAAGACCAGGAGGATGAGTACGGCGGTCAGCAGTACGTTCCAGGTGAAGATCGACATCCGGAACATCGTCATTCCCGGGGCCCGCATGCAGATGATGGTGGTGATGAAGTTCACCGCTCCGAGAATGGAACCGAAGCCGGAAAGCGCGACGCCCATGATCCACATGTCGGCGCCGATGCCCGGTGAATGCGTGGCGTCGGACAACGGGGCATAGGCGAACCATCCGAAGTCGGCGGCGCCCTGCGGCGTGAGGAACCCCGCGGCGGCGATCAGCGATCCGAAGAGGAACAACCAGTACGCCAGCATGTTCAGCCGCGGAAACGCCACATCGGGTGCGCCTATCTGAAGCGGCATGAGCCAATTGGCGAATCCCGTGAACAGCGGCATCGCGAACAGCAGCAGCATCACCGACCCGTGCATGGTGAATGCCTGATTGAACTGCTCGTTGGAAACGATCTGCGTGCCGGGGCGGGCGAGTTCGGCGCGCATCACGAGTGCCATCGCGCCGCCGATGAGGAAGAAGACGAACGCGGTGACGAGATAGAGCGTGCCGATCTGCTTGTGATCGGTCGTCGTGAGCCACGAGACGACGATCCGCCCGCGGGACGACCGGCCCGGCAGATCGGTGCCGGGGGGCGTCGCCGGCTCGCTCGTACCCGCCCGGGTGTCTCCGCGGCCGTTCCTGGCGGAGGGCGTGTCGGCGACGGCGGCTCCGGGGTCAGGGGGCACGGGTCCCTGTGCGGGGGCGGCTCGGTTGCCCTGCGATTCCATTGCGTCCACCGGACCGTGTCCTCCAGCTCTTGCGGCTCTTCGAGCGCTCCCCGCCGCACGGGCGGAGGGGAGCGGTCGGAAAGGTCCGGCGGATCACGAGGGGACGGACCGGACCTTCCCGGCCGCACCATGCTGGCCGTGCCCCTCGAAGCCCTCCAGGGACCGACGGGTACCGTCCACGGGGCCGACCGGCCCTACTGCCGGTCCGTCAGGCGGCCGACCGGCCTCGCCCGGGCCGGTCCGGGAGGCGGCAGTGCACCGCCGGGCCCTCGGCCCCGTGGCTGTCGTAGGCTGACCGTCCGTGGACCGGTCCCAGCCCTGCGGTGATCCGGTGAGCGATTTCCCGGCATACGGCACACGGATCCTGAGAGCGGCGCCCCGATGACAGAGACAACACCTACCGCGCCCGACTCCCCCTTCGGAGTCCCTTCTCCCGGGTCCGCCTCCCCCGCCCTCGACTCGCCCGGAGCCCGCTGCACCGGTCCGGCGGCCTGGCCCCAGCCCAGCCGGCCGGACAGGATGCGCAGTCTGCTGGATGCCGTGATGAGCCTGGGGCGGGGCCTGGAACTGCCCGAGGTGCTCCGCGGGATCGTGGAGGCCGCGGTGACCCTGACCGACGCGGAGTACGGAGCGCTCGGCATCGTCGGGGACGGGCAGAAGCTGCTGGAGTTCCTGCCGGTCGGCATATCGGAGCAGCTCGCCGCCGTGATCGGCCAGACGCCGTGCGGGCGCGGAATCCTCGGTGAGCTGATCCATCACCCGCAGCCGCTGCGGCTCACCGATCTGAGCAGCCATCCCCGCAGCTTCGGTTTTCCGCCCCATCATCCCCCGATGCGCACCTTCCTCGGGGTGCCGGTGCGGGTTCGGGACGAGGTGTTCGGCAACCTCTACCTCACGGAGAAGCGGGGCGGGGTGAGCTTCGACGCCGACGACGAGGCGGTGCTGACCACCTTGTCGATCGCGGCCGGGGTCGCCATCGACAACGCCCGCATGTACGACGAGAGCCGTCGTCGGGAGCGGCGTCTGGAGGCACTGGGCGAGATCACCCGCACCCTGCTCTCGGGGACGGACGCCGACGAGGTGCTGCATCTGATCGCCGAGCGGGCGATGGAGGTGGCGGGCGCCGACCGGGCCGCGATTCTGCTGCCGACGCCCCCCGCGTCGCTCTCCGGGGCCTCGGAGACATCCGGGGCCGAGGCGCGTCTGACCGTTGCCGTCGCCCATGGCAGGGACGCCGAGCGCGTGACGGGGCTGTCCGTACCCGCGCGGGGATCACTGGCCGGACTCGCCGCCCGTACGGGGACACCGGTGCACTGCGCCGATGTCCGTTCCGATCCCCGGGCCCACCCGTTCGGCGACGGTGCCGAGGACGGTCTGGGCCCGGTGGTGACGGTGCCTCTGCGAGTCGACACCGGGGCCAAGGGCGCACTGCGTCTGGGGCGGCCGGTGGACCGCCCGCCGTTCGACGACACCGAGGTCGCGCTCGTCTCGGGCTTCGCCGACCAGGCGGCCATCGCCCTGGAACTGGCCCGTAGGCGGGCCGAGTCCGAGGAACTCGCCGTCATGCACGACCGGGACCGGATCGCCCGCGATCTGCACGATCTGGCGATCCAGCGTCTCTTCGCGACCGGGATGACCCTCCAGAGCACCACGCGTGCCATCGCGGACCGGCCGGACGCGGCCGAGCGGGTCAGCCGCGCGGTGGATGATCTGGACACCACGATCCGGATCATCCGGTCCACCATCTTCGATCTGCGGACGGCGGACGGTTCGGGCCGCGGCGGGCTGCGGCACCGGATGGCGGAGACCGCCCGCACGGCGGCGCACGCCCTTGGCTTCCGGCCCTCCGTGCGGATAGACGGGCCGGTGGACACCACAGTCCCGGACGAGCTGGCCGAGCATGTGGTGGCGGTCGCCGCCGAGGCAGTGTCCAATGCCTCTCGCCATGCCCATGCCACTCGTATCGGCATCATGCTGTCGGCCGACGACGCGGTGACCCTGACCGTCACCGACAACGGCATCGGAATCCGGGACGGTGTCACGACCGCGTCCGGGACAGGAGCAGCGGTCGAGGCCGGTGAACCGGCGGCCGAACGCCTCGGAGGGCTGGCCAATATGCGTACGCGGGCAGAGCTCTGCGGCGGCATACTGGCCATCGAACGGCCGGCGGACGGCGGCACCCGGATCATCTGGCGCGTGCCGCTCCACGACTGACGCCCGAGTGTCCGTCAGCCGCGTGGGGCCGGGGGCCACCCCTGGCGGTCCTTGATCCGGCCGACGAGCATCGCGGCCTGGATGCGTCGGCCCACGCCCAGTTTGGCGAGGATCGAGGAGATGCGGTTCTTGACGGTCTTCTCGGCCAGGAAGAGACGTTCCGCGATCTCACGGTTGGTGAGGCCCTCGCCGATGAGGTCCAGGATCTGCCGTTCCCTGGGCGTGAGTCCGTCCAGTTCCGATGCCTCCGACGCCTCGGCGGGAGGTCGCTCGGTGCCCCGCAGCCGGGCCATCACGCGGGCGGTCGTCCGCGGATCGAGCATCGAGGTGCCCGACGCGACCGTGCGTACGGCGGCGATCAGATCGGCTCCGTTGATCTGCTTGAGCACGTACCCCGCGGCCCCCGCCATGATGGCGTCGAACAACGCCTCGTCGTCGTCGAACGACGTCAGCATCAGACAGGCGAGTTCGGGCATCAGTGCGCGCAGTTCCCGGCACACCTCGATACCGGCGTGGTCCCCGCCCCGGTCGTCGCCGAGGCGTACGTCCAGCACGGCGACCTGCGGTCTGCTGGCCGGTACGCGGGCCAGCGCCTCCCGGGCGTCGGACGCCTCGCCGACGACCTCGATGTCGTCCTCGGCCTCCAGCAGATCGCGTACGCCGCGCCGTACGACCTCGTGGTCGTCGAGGATGAAGACGCGTACGGGGGCCGCGGACGGCGGGGTCGTACTCGACGGGGTCGTGCTCAGTGGGGAATTCGCGAACTCATTCACATCGTGCTCGATCGGTTCGGGGAGAGGGCCGCAAGACAGTATGTGCCCGTCCCGGGGCCCGTTCCCGCCGGGGTGCGACAGCATGGTGAACGGCGTCTGAACAGGGCCGAAAGGCCCTGTGGCCGGGGGCCGGTCAGCGGGCCGGACGCGGTGCCATACTGACGCCGCCAAGATCGTCCGGACGCCACGGACATCTCCCTTCCCGGCCACCCCACTGCGCTGCACCGAGGAGTCACCGGCCCATGAACACCCCGAGCGAGGACTACCACGCACTGCTCGCACGGCATGACGCGATGCGGCTGCGACGACGCATCCTGGCCCCGTCCGGCAGCCGTGCCGAAGTGTGGAGCGCCGAGGCCCCGCAGGCGTACGACGGAACGGCCGACCAGTCGCTGATCGGTGACTCGCTCCCGCTGGTGAACCCGCTGGAGGAGCTGATCGCCGAGCTGTACCGGATCCTGTTCGAGCGGCATCCGTATCTGCGGTCGCTGTTCCCCGAGTCGATGGCGTTCCAACAGGCCCATCTCGCAGGGATCTTCCGCTATCTGATCGGCAATCTGCACCGTACGGACGAAATGATCGGCGTCTTCGGGCAGTTGGGGCGCGACCATCGCAAGCTCGGGGTGCGCCCCGCGCATTTCGAGGCCTTCGAGGCCGCGTTGATCGAGGCGCTGCGCGTGCGCGCGGGCGCCCGGTGGACCCGTGCGCTGGAGCACGCGTGGCTGCGGATGCTGCGGCTGGCCGTCTCGGCGATGGTCAGGGGCGCGGACGAGGCGATCGCCGAACCGCCCAGTTGGGAGGCGACGGTGACCTCGCACGAACTCCGCACGCCCGATCTCGCGGTGCTGCGGGTACGGCCCCATCAGCCCTACGCCTTCGAGGCCGGGAATTACGCGTCCCTGGAGTCGCCGCTGCTGGAACAGGCCTGGCGTCCCTACTATCTGGCCCGCGCGCCGCATCCGGACGGTGAACTGGAGTTCCACGTACGGGCCCGGGGCTCCGACGGGGTGAGCGATGCGCTGGTGCACGGTACGCGGGAGGGCGGCGCCGTCCGTCTCAGCGCCCCGCGCGGCGCGCTGGCCCTGCCGGATCACCTTCCGTCCTCGGACATTCTGCTGATCGCCTCCGGTACGGGCTGGGCCCCGATGAAGGCGTTGCTCCAGCGGATCGACGCCGACCGGTCCCGTGCGCACCGGGTACGGCTGCTGCTGGGTCCCGCCGCGCCGGAGGAGAGGGCTGCGGCCGAGGAGATGTACGACGCGGCGTACCTGGAGGCGTTCCGGCGCGGACGCCCCTGGCTGACCGTCGTCGCGGCCGATGCGGCGAGCACGCGCTTCGCGGGTGCCGGGCTGCGGGCCCTGAACGGAATACTGCCCCCGCATCCCGGGGCCGCCGCCCGGCAGCACGCCTTTCTGGCCCTGGCCCCCGAGGCCGCCACGACCGGGCCGGCGCGGGCCGTGGCCGCGCGGCTGGTCGCCGCCGGAGTACCGGCCGCGCAGATCCATCACGAGACCACCGGCATCGTCGCGGTCACAGAAATGTCTGCCAGTACGACCAGAACCGGACTGCTATCAGCATGACGATGGCCAGGCACCAGGTCACCGGCACCACGAGGGGGAACTCCAGCACCGCCGCGACCACGGCGCGTGGGGCGGGCAGGACGCCATGGCGCAGGTTGTGCACCGTGGTGTGCCAGAACATGAGGATGGTGGCCACCCACACGAGCATGCACCACAGGCAGAGGGCGCCTATGTCGAACAGGGCCTGGGTCATCAGCCACATGCAGAAGCCGACTCCGAACAGCGTGCCGAGGTTCAGCCCCAACCAGTACCAGCGCCGATAGCGTGCGCCTGCGAGCAGGCCCGCGCCGGTCCCCATCACCGCTCCGAAGGCGACCAGCCCGATGAGCGGGTTGGGAAAGCCGAACACCGACGCCTGCTCGCTGCGCATCCCACTCGTGCAGGACACCACGGGGCTCAGCGAGCAGGCGGGCACGAAGTCGGGGTCGGCGAGCAGTTCGAACTTGTCGATCGTGATGACGAACGAGCCGAGCAGCCCGAGCGCGGCCGTGATGACCAGCAGCCACCCGAACCCGCGCCTCGCCCCGGCGCACTCCCGGTCGTGGCCCGACCCGGACGCGTCGGCGCGGACCCGCTCGTCGGCCTCGGCCCCTTCCACCGTCCTCCCCGTCCCACGTTGCGACAGCCTCATGTCCGCACCCGTACGGAACCGTCCGGCCAGACGACCTCCACCCGGATTCCTCGCGCACGCGCGAAGGCAACCAGATGGGCGGTGGCGTCCCGGCCGTCCGACGGCGATCCGTCCCACACGGCGAGCACGGTCCGGCACGTCTCCACCAGTCGTTCATCGGCGCCGACACACGCGTCGCGGTCGGCCGGATCGAACGCCAGCAGCCGTACGTGTTCGGCCAGGACCAGCAGTTCGCCCGCGGCCGACCGGTCCCGCTCGGGCAGCACGGCGGGAACCGCGCCCTGAGCCGGCAGCAGTACTGTCAGCTTCCGCCCGGCCTCCCGGGCGGCCCGCCCGAATGCCAGCGGCAGCCCCGCGCCGACCCGCACAAGGGCGGCGGCCCCTTCTGCCAATCGGTCCAGCCTCGCTCTCAGTTCGGCTTCCACCAGTTCCAGGGACCTGCTGCTGAGGTCTCTGTGCCCGACGACTGCGATCACCGTGTTTCCCTCCTGCGTGCACCCGCGGCGTGCGATCCACCGCAGTGAACCCATCGGAGGTCCGGCGCCGCTAGGGCCGTTCGGCCCTGGGGCCGTTCGGCCCTGGTGCGGGGACGGCACCACCCGATGTACTCGTGCCTCAGGTGAGCAGACCAGGAGACGAGGCAGCCCCGTGAACCACTCATGCCATCAGTCGCCCCAGCCGTGCGTGCGCACGGCCGTGACCGCGCCACCGGAGGCGGCACCGTTCTCGGGTGCGGCGGCCGCAGGTCCGCGCCGCACGGTCGAGTTGACCGGTACCCAGGCACTGAGCCTGCTCGGCGGGGCGTCGCTCGGACGGATCGTCTTCACCCAGCGCGCGCTGCCGGCCATCCGACCGGTGAACCATCTGCTGGACGACGGTCGGATCGTGATCCTGACCCATCAGGACTCGGATCTGTTCGCCCAGGCCCGCGACCATGGCGACCGGGGGGTCGTGGTCGCCTACCAGGCCGACGACATCGATCCGCTGACCCATCTGGGCTGGAGTGTCGTCGCCACGGGCTACTGCCGTCCGGTCGCCGATCCGGACGCGCTGTCGCGTTACCGGCGGCTGCTCCGCCCCTGGCCCGGCCCGGTGATGAACTGTGCGGTACGCATCCGCCCGCATCTGGTCACCGGGATCCGGCTGGTCGCCTGACGCGAGGCGCTACGCGCCGGCCGGAACGGCGGTACGGAGCCGCACCCGTGCGGTTCCCCGGCCGAACTCGAAGCATGCTCGCCCCGCTCGCCGATCGGCAACTCCCGTCACAGGCAGGGAGTTGACCGCTGCTCAAGCCCCGGGAGGCGGGCCGGCCCGAACCAGGATCACGGCTATTTAGGTTAGGCTAAGCTAATCGTGTGAACAGGGTGCGGGGCGGCGCGGTCGTCGTCAAGTTCGGCGGCAACGCCATGGTGGACGCGGGCCTGCAGCGGGCGTTCGCCCGGGACGTCGTGGAGTTGCGGCGAACCGGCCTGCGCCCGGTCGTCGTACACGGAGGCGGGCCGCAGATCAGCGCGATGCTCGACCGTCTCGGCCTGGAGTCCCGCTTCGAGGCGGGCCTGCGGGTGACCACCCCGGAGGCCATGGACGTGGTTCGCATGGTGCTGAGCGGGCGGGTCCAGCGGGAGCTGGTCGGCCAGATCAACGCACACGGACCCTTCGCGGTGGGCATGACGGGCGAGGACGCGCACACGATGACCGCGGTGCGGCGTCCGGCCTGGGTGGACGGCCGACCGGTGGACATAGGTCTTGTCGGCGACATCGTGGACGTGAACCCCGGCATGGTGCGCACCCTCCTGGAACAGGGGCACATCCCGGTGGTCTCCCCCGTGGCACGCGGCGAGGACGGACAGGTCTACAACGTCAACGCCGACCTCGCGGCGTCGGCCCTGGCCGTGGCCCTCGATGCCGAGCGGCTGGTGATGCTCACCGACGTGGAAGGGCTGTACGCGAACTGGCCGCACAGCACCGAGGTGATCGAGCACCTGACGGCCGACGCGCTGGAAGGACTGCTGCCCGGACTGGCCGGCGGGATGCTGCCGAAGATGGAAGGCTGCCTGCGGGCCGTCCGCGGCGGCGTGGGCAGGGCGCACGTGCTCGACGGCCGCGTGCCGCACGCGGTGCTGCGCGGCATCCTGGGCGAGACCAGCCCCGGCACCACCGTGGTTCCCGACGACAGCCAGGATCGCCACAGCAGCACCGTATGACCGCGGCGGACGAAGGGCCGACGACGCACCGCCGAAGGGCCGCACCGACGGAGAGCGGCGCGCACACGCGCGCCGGCCGTCACAGGACCTTGGTGAGGATCCGCGCGTTGCGCCGGGGATCCAGGGACTCCGCCCAGGACGAAGGCGCCAGGCGCGCGGCCGTGGACTCGAAACCGTACCGGAGGAAGAGGCCGCCACCGCCGGTCGTCGCCGTGAACAGGGCACCCAGCGACTGGGCATGCGCCATGGCCAGTACCGTGCGCAGGAGCCCGGCGCCGACTCCGCGCCCCTGACTGTGCCCGGCCACGCAGAAGTTGTACAGGACACCGACGGGCCCGAGGCCCTCCCCGGGGACGGCCGGGTGCACGCGCAGGCCGACGCAGCCCTCGATGGGCCGTCCGGGGGTCTGCCTCACGAGGAAGTCGGCGGCGTGGGCGGCATAGAGGGAGGCGGGCCGCTCCCGCAGCGCCCCCGAGTGCACGAACGGCCGGGACAGTGCGGCGAGTTCGGCAGCATCCTCCTCATGCGCGGAGCGCACGGAGGAGGTCGGCACGGGGAGCGCGTGCGGCAGTGGGGCGCGGTGCGGCGTGGCCGTGATCAAGACATTCCTTACTCGGTTCACGATCGGGGACCGGCTCATCGCCTTGTCGCTCCGACGCGAGGAACGGGAGCGCCGACAGGCCCGTCCCGCGGGCGGACGCGGGGCGATTCGCCGCGTGGGGTCAGTCGGTGGTTGCCGCGAGGGAACGGGGGCGCATATCGGTCCAGTTGGTCTCGATGAACTCCAGGCACGCCTCCCGGGAGTTCTCATCGAAAGCGGTCGTCCACCCCCCGGGGACCTCGGCGAAGGACGGCCAGAGCGAGTGTTGCCCCTCGTCGTTCACCAGGACCAGGAAGCGGCCTTCGGGGTCGTCGAAAGGGTTGGTGCTCATATGTCAGTGCCTCCTGGGCCCGACGGGCCGGTGACGGCCGCGTCGTGAGTGCGCGTCAGATCGTCGGTGCGGGTGAAATCAGAGATGAGGGGAGCCGAAACATTAGGTTAGGCTCACCTAATACGAGAGGAGCCTAACCTCTCCCCCTTCCCCCTCACAAGGAGATGCCGATGCGCCTGGTGATCGAACGGCTCCGCACCGAGGACGGCACGAACGCGCCCCCGAGCACGTTCCTCCGGACCATGGCCGACCGCCTCACCGGCCGGCCATGACCGATCCCGACACCGGCCTCAAGGCCGACGAGGAGAGCGTCTTCGCCGAATTCGGGCTGCCCGGCACGCCCGGCACCGACGCGTTCTGGGCGGCTGCGCGGACGCCCGCCCCGGTGCCCGACGGCGAAGGCGGCTGGCGGACCCTGTTCCTGTGGCGCGGGGCCGGGGCCTGCATCGACTTCGAGAGCTGGTCACAGCCGGTTCCGCTGCGCCGATGGGCCGGCACGGACTGCTGGTACGCCGAAGTTCGGATGCCCGCGCGGCTGCGGGTGACCTACCGGATCATCGCGGGTGACGCCGCCCACGCGGACCCGTTCAACCCGGTCGGGGCCGGCGCCGACCGGTCCATCGCCGCGACCCCGGACGCCCCGGCCCAGCCGCACTGGCCCGTCGTCGGCGCCGACGACGTCCTGCCCCTCCCCCGCACCCGGCTCCGCTGGAGCAGCGACCGGCTCGGCGGACGGCGCACCGTGCGCGTGCACCCGGTGGGCGGTGGCGGGCCGGTGGTCCTGCTGCTCGACGGGGACGACTGGCTGCACCTGCACCCGGCCATGGCCGCGTTCGACTCGGCCGTCGCCGGTGGTGGGATGCCCCCCGTCACGCTCGTCTTCCTTCCGGCCAAGGACAGGGCGACCGAGTTCGGGTGCAGGCCCGAGCTGTGGGAGGCGGTGCGGGACGAACTGCTGCCGCTGGTGGCGGAATCCGGCGTACCGGCCGACCTGGACCGGCTGGTGGTCGCCGGGCAGAGCCTGGGCGGGCTGAGCGCGCTCTACGCGGCGCTGGAGTTCCCGGACCTGGTCTCGCGCGTCGCCCTCCAGTCGGCCTCCCTCTGGTGGGCACCCGGTGCCATGGACCTGGCGGACCCCCTGGGCGGCCCGGTCGGCGGCGCCGTCGCCGCGCGGCTGCGGCAGAACCCCGACCTGTCCCGTCTGCGGTGCGCGTTCGACGTGGGGGAACACGAGACGCGGATGCTGCCACACTGCGAACTGGCCGAGAAACTGACCGAACGGGCCGGTGCGACGGTGCGGGTCTCCCGCTCGGCTTCGGACCACGACCGGGCGGGCTGGCGGCACGCCCTGCTCAGGGACGTCGCCTGGGCTCTCGGCTGAGCGGTTCCGGGGACGTGTTCGGGCACGTCCCCGGAACCGGCCGGCGCTTCACCGGGCCACGGCCAGGCAGTAGTCGGCGTCGCCGGCCAGGAGGTTGCGGTGGGTGTCCTCGGCGGTGATGACGCCGTCGTCCAGGACGAGAACACGGTCGGCGGCGTCCAGCAGGGCCGGGCTGCTGGTGATCACGACCGTGGTACGGCCGCGGCGCATCTTCGCGACGTTGCGCGCGACGAGCTGCTCGGTGACCGCGTCAACGGCTGTCGTCGGGTTGTGCAGGACCAGCACGTCGCTGTCGGCGGCCAGGGCACGGGCCAGGGACAGCCGCTGCCGTTGCCCCCCGGAAAGGTTCGCCCCGCGGTCGCGGACCGCGTAGTCGAGCCCGTCGCGGTGGAGAGCGACGACATCGGTCAGCATGGACGCCTCGACGGCCTCGGGAATCCGCCGGCTGGTGCCCGGCGGGTCGATGTTCGTGCGGAGCGTGCCCGCGAAGATCTCCCCGTCGTACGGATTCACCAGCATGTATTCGCGGACCGCCTCGATCGACAGCTCCGCGATCGGCTGCCCGCCGAGCCGCACCTCTCCCTCGTACGCGTCGGGTGCGACGTTCACCGCGAGGACCGACGCGAGGTCGGCCGCCGCACGCGGCTGATAGACGGCGATCGCCACGAACTCACCGGCGGCCACCTCGAAATTCAGCCTGCGCAGGGACCCGTGCCGCACGCAGTCGACCGCGAGGCCTCCGCCCCCGGCCGGACGCTGCGAGCCCGGCGTCGCCACCGGCGGAGCGGAGAGCACCAGCGCCATCCGCTCGGCCGACGCGCGCGCCATCATCACGTACTTGGGCATCTCCGAGAACATCTTGAGCGGTTCGATGATGAACTGCGCGAGGCCCACGGCCATGACCAGTTCCCCGATGGTGATCCGGCCGTCGAACGCCAGCCCGCCCGCCGTCAAGGACACGGCGGCGGCGAGGACCGCGTTGAGGGCCAGCGCGGTGCCCGCGTACGTGCCGTTCACCCTGGCGACCGTGATCGCCTGGCGCTTCGCGTCCGTGCTGACCTTCCGGTAGGACCCGAACGCCGCGTGGTTGCCGCCGAATCCGTGCAGCGGGCGCAGGCCGATGATCAGGTCGGCGACCTTCGCACCCGCCCGCGCCACCCGGGCCTGCTGTTCGCGGGTACTGGCGCCGATCCGCCTGGACATCACGGCCAGGATCGACAGGATCGCTACGGTCCCCACGACCACCAGCAGGCCGAGCCGGATGTCGGCCAGGGACAGCGCGACCGCCGCGACCACCACCGCGACCAGGGAGCTGATCAGCAGCGGCACCACCTCGACGATGTCGGCGGTCTGGTCGGCGTCCTCGGTGGCGATGGTCAGCACCTCGCCGGACTTCAGGTCGACGTCCCTGGCCACCGGCTGGAGCCCGCAGGCGGCCACCTGCACCCGCCAGCGGTGCGCCTCGGTCGTGTTGGCCTTCTGCAGGACGCGCATCCCGAACCGCCACGACAGCGACACCGTCGTGATGATCACGGCCAGCGCGCCGATCGACAGGCCGAGCGCGCTCGGGCTCCGGTCCCGCATGGTGTGCTCGACGATCAGGCCGAGCGCGATGGGGAAGGCGGTCTCCCCCGCCTGGTACAGGCCCATGAGGACGGTGCCCCGGACCATGGCGCCGACGTTGCGGCGCAGCGCGGTCCGCAGGATGTCCGACCCCGGCCGGGGCCGCTGCGTGTCAGGAGTTTTCATCAAGGTGGCGGGCAATCGCTTCCGGGGTTCGCAGGGTGAACAGATCACGGATCGTGATCACAGGACCGTACTCACGGCGGAGCAGCCCGGTCAGCCGCACCGCCAGCATGGAGTGCCCTCCGAGGGACACGAAGTCGCTCACCGCGCTCACCTCGTCGTCGTCCAGGTCCAGTGCCTCGGCGAAGAACTCGCACACCGTGATCTCGTTCTCGGTCTCCGGGCCGCGCTCTCCCCCGGTGGTCAGCGCGCCGAGCGGCCTGGCCTCCGGCAGCGCCCTGGTGTCGGCCTTCCCGTTCACGGTCAGCGGGATGCTGTCGACCTGGGCGAAATGCGTCGGGCGCAGGAAGTCCGGCAGCCCGGCGCCCACTTCGGCGGCGACCCGTGCCAGGTCCGCTCCCTCCAGCACGAGATAGGCGGCCAGCCGGTACGCGCCGTCGACCTGCGGGTCGGGCTGGGCGACCGCGGCGGCGAACCGCACCGCCGGGTGCGCCGCGAACACGGCCTCGACCTCCCCCGGTTCGACCCGGTGTCCGCGGATCTTGACCTGCTGGTCGGTGCGGCCCAGGTATGTCAGGTTCCCGTCGGGCCGGCGGACCACCAGGTCGCCGGTGCGGTACATGCGCTCGCCGGGCCCGCCGAACGGGCACGCGACGAAGCGGTGGGCGGTCTGGGCGCTCTGCCCGAGGTAGCCGCGCGCGATGCCGATGCCCGATACGTACAGCTCACCGGGGACCCCGTCGGGCAGCGGCCGCAGCCACGGGTCCAGTACGTACACCTCGGTGTTGTCGATCGCGACGCCCACCACCGGGTCCTGGCACTCGAAGGTGCCGACGCCGAGGGTGTTGATGGTGTACTCGGTGGGCCCGTACAGGTTGTAGCCGACCGTTCCCTCGGTCCCGGCGAGCCGCTGCCAGAGCGTCGGGGTGACGGCCTCGCCGCCCAGCAGCACCAGCGCCGGCCGCCGTGCCGGGTTGTCGAGCAGGCCCTCGGCCACCAGTTGCTGCGCATAGGTCGGGGTCACGTTGATGACGTCGATCCCGTGCTCACGGCAGTACTCGACCAGACGGGGGGCGTCGCGGCGCAGTTCCTCGTCGCAGATGTGGACCTCGTGGCCGTCGGCGAGCCACAGCAGCTCCTCCCACGACATGTCGAACGCGAACGACACGGTGTGCGCGATCCTGAACACCCGGTGGTCGTGCTCGGCGAGGACCGGCTCGAAGATCCGCCGCTGATGGTTGATCAGCATGTTGGTGAGCCCGGCGTACTCGGTCACCACGCCCTTGGGCTTCCCGGTCGATCCGGAGGTGTAGATCGTGTACGCGGGGTGCCGCAGACGGTCCGGGTCGTCCGGTGCGAACGTCACGTAGGGATCGGCCTCCGGCAGGGGACGGTCCAGCTCGATCAGCTCGCCGCCGAGCCGGGGCGACACGGCGCTCACGGTGAGGATCACCTCGGGCCGGGCGTCCGCGACGATGGTCGTGATCCGCTCGTCCGGGTGGTCCAGTTCCAGCGGTACGTAGGCGGCGCCGACGCGCAGTACGGCGAACAGCGCCACGATCGAGTCGAGGGAGCGCGGGATCGCGAGGCCCACCGTCGTCTCGGGTCCGATGCCCCGGCGCGCGAGCACACCCGCCACCGCACGGCTACGGTCCCGGAGCTGGGCGAACGTCATGGTCGAGCCGTGGGCGACGAGCGCGACCCGCTCAGGATCGCGGTCCGCCGCCCGGTCGAAGCGGTCGACGACGGTGTCCGTACCGACTTCGGTGCGCTCGGCCGGTCCGGGGGCCGGGGCGAGGCCCGGAAGCGCGCCCACCCGTCCCGTCGACCGGGCCAGGTCCTCCAGCACGCGGAGGTAGTCGTCGAGGAGGCGACGGGCGCCCGCGGGGTCGTCGTCGCGGTGCTCCAGCTTGACCGTGAGCCGGTCGCCGGGCGTGACGACCCAGGTGAACGGGTAGTGCGTGGAGTCGTCGGCCTGCACCGAGGTGATGCCGTGCCTGGCGTTCATCTCGGCGAACGCGTCCAGGTCCAGGAAGTTCTGGAGCACGAACAGGTTGTCGAACAGGGTGTCGTGCCCACTGGCCCGCTGGATCTCGCCGAGCCCCAGGTGCTCGTGCTCCATCGCCTCGACCCTGGCCGCCTGTACGGCCGACAGGTACGCGCCGACCGTGTCGTCGGGCCGTGCCCGGGTCCACATGGGCACCGTGTTGAGCAGCACACCGACGATGCCGGCGTGGCCCTCGCCCTCCCGGCCCGAGACGGTCACGCCGAACATGGCGTCACCGCGCCCCGTGTGTGCGCCGAGAAGGAGGCCGAACGCGCCGGTCAGCACCGTGTTCAGGGTGACGCCGTGCACCCTGGCCGCGTCCCGCAGCAGCTGTGACAGTTCGACGGAGAGCGTGTGCACGAGAGCGCGCGGCAGGTCGTCCGACAGGGCCGGGGCCGGTCCGGCGAGCAGCGTCGGGCCCGGGAGCCCGGCCAGGTGCTCCGCCCAGAAGCGGTTCGACACTGCGGGGTCCCTGGCGTCGAGCGTCCGGGCGTACTCCTCGAAGCTCGGCACGGTCGGGGCCGCGGCGGGCGGCTCGCCCGCCACGACGGCCTCGTACGTGTCGAACAGGTCCCGCAGGACGATCTCCCGGGACCAGCCGTCCCAGAGCAGCAGGTGGTAGCTGAGCAGCAGGCCGTCCCGGCCGTCCGGCAGCCGCACCACGGTCAGCCGGACCAGCGGCGGCTCGCCCGGGTCGAACCCCGACTCGCGGTCCCGGGTGCGCAGCGCCTCGACCTCCGCGTCCGACGTCGCGGCGATCGTGCGGACGTCGACCCGCCGGCCCGCCTTGAGGACCTGGACCGGGTTGCCGTCGTCGTCGGTGGTGAAGCCGGCGCCCACGACCGGGTGCCGCGCGATCACGTACGCCATCGCCTCGGCCAGCGCGTCGGTGTCCAGGCGCCGCTCGAAGGTGAACCAGCTCTGCGCGACGTAGTGTCCGGCCGCGCCCGCCATCTGGGCCTGGAAGAACAGGCCCCGCTGGAGCGGGGTGACCGGTGCCGTGCGCTCGGCCGTCGTGGCGGCGTCCGCCAGGTGCTCCAGCGCGCCGCGCCAGTGCTCGGTGATCTCGTCGGGTATGCCCTCGGCGAGGGTGAAGGCCGCGTGCAGGCTTCCGGTGGCGTCGTCGGTCCACGCGTTGACCTCGACGGCGTACGGGCTGCCCTGGTCGCCGCCGTTGACGTGCAGCGCCGTGGACTCGCTGCCCCGGCCGAGGTAGTTGAACAGCACCTGCGGGCGGGCGTCCAACAGCGGTGCCGTCTGCGGGTTGAGGTACCTGAGCAGGCCGTACGCGACGTGCCCGCACTCGTCCGGCTGGCGCTCGGCGACCTCGCGCGCCGCCGCGACCGGGTCGGTGTGCGCCGTGAGCCGCACCGGTGCGATGGCGGTGAACCAGCCGACGGTACGGGAGTAGTCGTGGTGTTCCAGGGCCGGGACCCGGCCGTGCCGCTCCAGTTCGATCGCGAGGTCGGTGGGCGTGGGCTGGACGCGGGTCAGCGCGGCGCGCAGGGCGCCGCACAGCAACTCGGTGAGCCCCAGGCCGAATGCGGCGGGGGCGCTGCGCGTCACCCGGTCGCTCACCTCGGGCGCGAGCACGACCGTGGTCTCGCGCAGGTGCTGGACCTCGGGCAGCAGGGCGGGGGCCCCGAGCGTGGTGATCCAGTGTCCGAGGTCGTCGGTGACCCGTGCGGACCGCACCGCCAGCGCTTCGGCGTACTCGGCGTAGGACGTGGTGGGTGGTGCCAGGGCCGCCCCGCTCATGGCGGTGGCCAGGTCGTCGAGGAGGACCAGCCAGGACACCGCGTCGACGGCGAGGTGGTGCACGGTGACCACCAGGGTCCGGCTCGCGGCCAGCCAGGAGAAGGCGATGACGTCCCCGGAGCCGGGATCGAGCCGTCCGGCGGCCTCGTTCGCCGCGGCCGTCGCGTCGCGGGCGTCGGTCGGTACGACGGCGACCTCGCGGGCGGGTTCGGTACGCAGGGACCACACACCCTGCTCGACGCGCAGCCGCAACCGGAGGGCCGGGTGTGCGGCCACGACGGCGTTCGCGGCGCGCCGGGCGTCGGCGAGGTCGGTGCCCTCGGCCGCCACCACTGCCCTGGCCTGGGCGAACCGGGCGAGCGAACCGCCCAGTTCCCGCTGGCGCAGGATGATCGGGGTGGTCGGCAGCGGGCCGTCCTCGCGGCGGGACGGCGCGGACGTCACGGGCTGCGGGGCCCGCGCGGCCAGGTGGTCGGCGAGCGCGCGCGGTGTCTTCAGCAGGAACACGTCCCGGGGGACGATCGGCAGGCCGAGCGCCCTGGCCCGGTTGATCACGGTGATGGCGACGATGCTGTCGCCCCCGGCGCCGAAGAAGTCGGTGTCGGCGTCCACGGCGACGCCGGGCAGCGCCGCGGCGAAGACGTCGACCAGTGCGGTGAGCGCGGAGTCGCTCGTGGCCACCGGGGTGTCGTCCTGTGCGGCGCGCTCGCCCAGGGCCTTGCGGTCCAGCTTGCCGTTGACCGTCAGCGGCAGGGCGTCGACCGGCAGCACCCGGCCCGGCACCATGTGGACGGGCAGCTTGGTGGACAGCAGCGCGGTGAAGTCGCCGGGCACCCGGCCCACGACGTGTGCGACGAGGTGGTCACCGCTGTCCGCCACGGTGACGGCCGCATCGACGACACCGTCGAGTTCCCTGACCGCCGACTCCACTTCGCCGAGCTCGATGCGGAATCCCTTGAGCTGCACCTGGTCGTCGGCGCGCCCGGCGAACTCCAGCTCGCCGTCGAGCGTGCGGCGGGCGAGGTCGCCCGTGTGGTACATGCGGGAGCCGTCGGCTGCGAAGGGGTTCGCCACGAACCGGCCCGCGGTGAGCCCGGGTCGGCCCAGGTAGCCGAGCGACACCTGGTCCCCGGCGACGTAGATGGCGCCCACCCGGCCCGGCGGCACCGGCCGGAGCCGGTCGTCGAGCAGGTGGGTGACCAGGCCGGGGATCGGACCGCCGATCGGGCTGACGTCGTCGCCGGGGCCGAAGTCCTCGTCGGTCAGCACCCGGTGGGTGACATGGACGGTGGTCTCGGTGATGCCGTACATGTTGACCAGCTCGGGCGTACCGGTGCCGTGCCGCTCGACCCAGCCGCGCAGCCGCCCGAGGTCCAGCGCCTCGCCTCCGAAGACGATCCGGCGCAGCGTCGTGACCGGTTCACCGGCGAGCCGGTCGGCCTCGATGAACCGGTAGAACGCCGAGGGGGTCTGGTTGAGCACGGTCACCCCGCGCTCGCGGACCAGCCGGTGGAAGTCGACCGGGGAGCGGGTCAGCGCGTACTCCGGCACCAGCAGTTCGCCGCCGTGCACCAGCGCGCCCCACAGCTCCCAGACCGCGAAGTCGAAGGAGAAGGAGTGGAACTGGACCCATACGTCGTGCGGGCCGAAGCCCATGTCGGGCCGGGTGTTCGTGAGGAGCGTCACCACGCTGGAGTGCGGGACGGCGACGCCCTTGGGCCGGCCGGTCGAGCCCGACGTGTAGATGACGTACGCGGGATCGTGCCAGTCGGCCCCGGGCCCGGCGGTGGTGGCCTGTGGCAGCTCGTCGCCCTGGACGAGCACCCGGGCCTTCACGTCCGCTCGGGCCAGCAGGCGGGTGAAGCGGCCTTGCTGTTCACGGTCCACGAGCACGACCTGCGGGGCGGCGTCGGCGAGGATGTACTCCAGCCGCTCGTCCGGGTACGCCAGGTCCAGCGGCACGTACGCGCCGCCCGCGCCGACGACCGCGACCAGGGCGACGACCTGCTCCACGGAGCGCGGGACGGCGACGGCGACCCGCCGGCCCGGCCCGGCACCGGCCGCGCGCAGGGCCGAGGCCAACTGGTTCTTGGCGTCCGCGAGTTCGCCGTAGGTCAGGGACCGGGTGCCGTCGAGAGCGCATTGGGTGACGGCGGTGGCCGCCGGGTCACGGTTCGCGGCGGCGTCGAACAGCTCGCCCAGGGTCGCCGGGGAGATCCGCGCCGGGCTCCGGCCGGCCTCGGGGGCCAGATCGTCGACCAGGGCGTCCGGCCGGTCGAGCAGGCCGGTGAGGGTCCGGGTGAACGTGCGCAGGATCGCCTCGGCGCTCTCCCGGCGCAGCAGTTCACCGTCGTGGATCAGGTTGAAGCGCGGTCGGCCGTCGGTGGCGCGCTCCACCACCAGCGTCAACGGGTAGTGCGGGGCACCCTCGTTGACGATGCCGGTGATGACCAGCTCGTCCTCGGGGCCGCGCAGCGCGTCCAGGTCGGTCGCGACGTCGAACACCACCAGGGTGTCGAAGAGGGGGCCGGTGCCGGCCCGGCGGCCGATCCTCGCCAGTGAGACGTGCTGGTGCGCCAGCACCGTGCTCCGGTGTTCCTTCACCGCGGCGAGCAGCTCGCGCGCCGTGGTGGCGGCGGCCCACCGGGCGCGCACGGGGATCGTGTTGATGAACAGGCCCACCATGTCCTCGATGCCGGGCACCTCCGCGTCGCGCCCGGACACCGTGGAACCGAACACGACGTCCCTGCCGTGCAGGATGCCGCCCAGCGTCACCGCCCACGCGCTGTGCACGGCCACGCTCAGGGGCACGCCGGCCGACCGGGCGGCGGCGTCGAGGTCGTCGGCGGGCTCGACGCCGGTGTCGGCGAACCGTTCGGAGGGGGTGTGTCCTTCGGCGACCAGCGAGGGGCCGGGCAGACCGGCGAGTTCGCCGCGCCACACCCGGTCGCTCTCGTCGTGGTCGCGCCCGGCGAGCCAGGTCACGTAGTCGCGGTAGCCGCCGAGCGGGTACGCGGTCCCCGGCGCGTGGTACTCGGCCAGCAGCGCGCGGAGCATCGGCGGCACCGACCAGCCGTCGGCGACGATGTGGTGCACGGTCTGCACCAGGACGGTGCGGCCGGAGCCGGCCCGGATGAGCGTGTAGCGCATCAGCGGCCCGGTGGCCAGGTCGAAACCGGCACGGCGGTCCCGCTCGGCGTGGTCGCGGATCTCGTCGTCGGTGAGGGAGGGGCGGTCCAGCGTGGTGAAGGGCGCCTCCGCGCCGCCCTCGACGACGGAGACGACCCGGCCGTCTGCGAGGGCCGTGAACCGGGCGGCCAGATTGGGGTACAGCGTGAGCAGCCGGGTGGCCGCCGCCGCGAGCCGGTCGGCGTCGATGTCGCCGTCCAGCGTCAGCAGCTGCTGCTCGACGTAGCTGCCGGTCGCGTCGTCGTCGAAGACCGAGTGGAAGTACAGGCCCTCCTGCAAGGGGGTCAGCGGCAGGATGTCCCGCAGCGCCGGGCCGTCCAGGTCGTCGACGTCGGCCTGGGTGAGCCGTACCAGAGGGAAGTCGCTGGGAGAGTGGCCGCCTCCTTCGAGTGCGGCGAGGGCGGACAGGGCGGCCCGGAAGTACTCGCCGAGGGTGGTGATGTCCTCGTCGGTGAACATCCCCTCGGGCCAGGAGAGGGTGGTGACCAGCTCGTACGCGCCGCTCGCGTCGGGTTCGGCGATGGCGTTGAACTCCAGGGCGCGCGGCATGCGCATCCTGGGGTCCCGCTTCTCGCCCAACTGCCCCGTGGTGCCCGCGAGCTGCCAGTCCCCGGCGGCGCCGGCGTCGAAGCGGCCCAGGTAGTTGAACAGCACCTGCGGTGCGGGCGTGGTCAGCCCGGTGTCGGTCAGGTAGCGCAGGGCACCGTAGGAGACGCCGTTGCCGGGCACCGCGGCGAGATCCTCCTTGACCGCCTTGAGGGCGGCGGCCAGGTACGCGGGTGCGGTGAAGTCGGCTGTCGCGCCGGGGTCCACGGTCACCGGGAACAGGGTGGTGAACCAGCCCACGGTCCGCGACAGTTCCGGCTCGAAGCCGGCCGCGTCCGCCACGTAACGGCTCTCGCGGCCGTGTCCCTCCAGTTCGATGTGGGCGAACGTCTGGTCCTGCCCGCGGTCGCGGCGCCACCGGGCGAGGGTGACGGCGAGCGCGGTCAGCAGTACGTCGTTGACGCCCGCGTGGAACCTCGCGGGGATCTCGCCCAGCAGCGCGGCCGTGTCCTCGGGCCCGACGGAGAAGGTCCGTGTCCGCTCCCGGGCGACGGTGTCGGCCTCGGTCCGCGTACGTCTGCCCAGTGGTGCGTCGGCACCCGGCAGGGGGCGCTGGAAGTGGGTACGGTCCGTATCGAATGCCGCCCGCTCCAGCAGCTGCGTCCAGCGCCGGAACGACGTGCCCACGGGGGGCAGTTCGATCGGCGTGCCCGAGGCGAACCGGCGCCATGCCGTGGCCAGGTCGTCCATCAGGATCCGCCAGGACACGCCGTCGATCACGACGTGGTGGGCGACCAGGACCAGTTGCCGCGCCTCGCGGCGCCACACGGCGCGCAGCATCACACCGCCCGCCGGGTCGAGCCCGTCGGTGGCGAGCGCGACACACTCCTCCAACGGGCGGTCGCTCTCCTGCCACCCCACGACGGCCCGGTCGGCCTCGGGGATGTCGAAGCCCCAGCGGTCGCCGCGCACCAGCCTGGCGCGCAGCATGTCGTGCCGTCCGAGCACGGCGGCGAGGATCTCGTCGAGGGCGTCGGCGGTCAGCTCCGCCGGCGTGTTCAGTACGACCGACTGCACGAAGCCGTCGATCGCGTCCGTGGCCCGGCCGAGCCACTGCACGATGGGCGATCCCACGACGGAACCGGTCGCGACATCGCCGTGGTCCACGGTGGAGACGTCCTCGCGGCTCGCCACCGCGGCCAGTGCGCCGAGAACGCTGTGGGTGAAGATCTGCCGTGCGGTGACGTAGAGGCCGTCGTCCCGCAGCGCGCTCAGCAGTGAGATCGCCAGAATGCTGTCTCCGCCGAGCTGGAAGAAGTCCTGGTCGACACCGGCCCTCTCCAGACGCAGCACCGACGCGACGGCCGCGCACACCGCCCGTTCGTTGTCGGTGGCGGGCGCCACCACGGGGCCCGTGCCGATCGCGGGCTCCGGCAGGGCGCCCCGGTCGAGCTTGCCGTTCGCGGTGAGCGGGAACTCCTTCATCACGACGAGATGGGCGGGCACCATGTACTCCACCATGTGCCGGGCGGCCCACTCCTTGACCTCGTCCGCCCGCAGCTCCTCGTGGCCGGCGGCCGGGATCACGTACCCCACCAGGTAGGTGCCGCCCGCGGCGTTCTTCTTCGCGACCACGCAGGTGTGGCGTACCCCGGGGTGTTCCGCGAGGCCGACCTCGACGTCCTCGATCTCCAGCCGCATGCCGCGGATCTTGATCTGGTTGTCGGCGCGGCCGAGGAAGTCCAGCGACCCGTCGGGGGCGAACCGCGCCAGGTCACCGGTCCGGTACAGCCGGGACCCGTCCTCGGCGAAGGGGTTCGCCACGAACCGGGACGCCGTCAGGCCGGGCGCGTTGACGTATCCGCGCCCCAGGAGGAGCCCTCCCGCGTACAGCTCGCCGCCGACCCCGACCGGGACCGGGCGCAGCTCGTCGTCCAGCACGTACAGCTGGGTGTTGGGGTTGGCCCTGCCGATCGATGTCGACAGGCGTTCGGCCGCACCCCGGTAGATGACGTGGGAGACACCGATGGTCGTCTCGGCCGGGCCGTAGCCGTGGTACAGGGGGATGCCGAGCCGGGCGCGGAACCGCTCGTACAGCTCCGGTGTCAGCACCTCGCCGCCGCACCACACGTGCCGCAGGCTGTCCAGGCGGCCGGAGTCGCCCGCGATCTCCAGCAGCACGTCCAGCATGGACGACACCAGGTAGGTGAAGGTGACGCGCTGCTCGGCGATGACGCTCAGCAGATGGTGCGGGTCGCGTTCACCGCCGGGCCGCAGGATCACCAGCCGGCCGCCGGAGACCAGCGGCAGGAAGATCTCGTTGATGGAGATGTCGAAGGACAACGGCGCCTTGAACAGTGACGCGTCGTCGTGGCCGAAGCGCAGGATCTCGTCGACCTGCCACAGCAGGCGCTCGCTGATCGCCTCGTGCCGGATCATGGCGCCCTTGGGCCGTCCGGTCGAACCGGACGTGAAGATCACGTACGCCAGGGCCGTGCCGGGGACGATCGCCTCCGGTGCCTCGGCGGGGTGGGCGCCGAACCCCCAGTCTCCGAGGTCGACGGCCACGGCGTCCGGTTCGCCCGCGCCGTGCTCGCCCGAGTCGTTGAGCTGGAGCACGACCCGGGCGTCCTCGACGACGACGGCCCGTCGCGCGGCGGGCCACTGCGGATCGAGCGGCACGAACGCGCACTTGGCCTGGAGCACCGCGAGGAGCCCGATGACCATGTCGGCGGAGCGGGCGAGGGAGATCCCGACGACCTGCTCGGAGGTGAGACCGCGTTCGATCAGATGATGGGCCAACTGGCCGGAGTATTCAGCCGCTTGGCGATACGTCAGTGATCGGCGCCCATCGACGATCGCGACGGCGTCCGGCCTGGTGCGCGCCTGCTCGCGGAACATCTCCATGATGGTCGGGCGGACACGGTCGGCCCGGGTGTCGTTCCACCCGGCCAGGGCTTCGAGCCTCGCCGCAGGGCCGGACGGGCCGATGGTGCCGATGGGCCGGTCCGGGAAGTCGGCCAGGTCGTCCAGTGCGAGCTGTGCGTCGGCACGCTCGACGCCGTCGGGGACGGTGATGCTCCGGCCGTCCGCGCCGACCTCCCAGTCGCCGCTCCCGGCACCGCCGTTGTCGACCCACTCGAGGAGGTCGGCGAAGAGCGTGCCGGGGGTGAGGTCCATGCCGTCGGGGCCGGTGCCGGTCGCCCAGTACGACAGCCCGATGGCACACGCTTCGGCGATGGTCCGGTCACCGTAGTCGCCGGTCCGACGGCGCACGTCGGCCAGGCGGGTGGGAGAGAGCAGTACGCGCGGGGCGCTCGGTTCCATCATCGAAGACTCAGCATCCTTCCGAGGTATGAAGGTTAGCCTAACCTCACTGAGGTTCACCTAACTACCCTCTCTCCAGGCGCGCCACAGCCGCGCGTACTGGCCGCCCAGAGCCACCAGCTCCCCGTGCGTTCCCTCCTCCACCACGCGTCCCGCGGACAGCACGGCGATCCGGTCCGCCGCCATGGCCTGGGTCAGCCGGTGCGCCACGAACAGCGTGGTCCGGCCCGAGCACGCGGCCAGCACGGCCCGCTCCAGCTCGGCGGCACCCTCGCTGCCCGCCTCCGCGGTCGACTCGTCGAGCACCACCACCGGCGAGCGGCCCAACACCAGCCGGGCCAGGGCGATCTGGGCGACCTTGGTGACGTCCAGGCGCTCGCCGCCCTCGCCGACCATCGTGTCCAGCCCGTCGGGCAGCAGCTCGACCCACCCGTCGGCGCCGACCGTGCGCAAGGCGTCCATCAGCTCGGCATCGCCGGCCCCGGGCGCGGCGAGCCGCAGGTCGTCGGCGAGCGGGCCCGAGAACACGTGCGTCTCCTGCGTCAGGATGCTCACCAGGGCCCGCGCCCCCGCCTCGTCCAGACCGGCGAGGTCCTGCGACCCGATGCGCACCGACCCGGCCTGCGGGGTCCCTGTGCCGGCGATCAGCGCGGCCAGCGTCGACTTGCCCGCACCCGTCGCCCCCACCAGGGCGAGCGAACCACCGGCCGGGATGGACAGGTTCACATCCCGCAGGACCGGTTCGTCGGTGTCGGGATAGCTGAAGGTCAGGCCCTCCACCGACACCGGACACGGTCCGGTGTCCGCGGCCGGGACGGACACGTCTCCCACCAGCCGGTCCTCCGCGGGCTCCCCCAGCACCCCGACCAGCCGAGTGAGGCTCGCGCCCGATTTCTGCGCCTCGTCGAAGGTGAACATGATGGCGCCCAGCGGGGTGAACAGCCGGTGGAACATCAGCGGAGCCGCCGACACCTCGCCCAGGCTGGCGGCGTCGGCCTCCAGCAGGGCGTACCCCACCACGACGATCAGGGTCAGCCCGATGAACTCGGCGCGGTTCTCCCTGCCGACGAACCGTCCGAAGAACCGGAACACGTCGACGCCGTACTCGCGCACCCGCCACGACTCGCGGGTGACCTTCTCGCGGACGGCGTCCTCCATGCGGTACGCCCGGACCGTGTCGATCCCGTTCAGACCACTGATCAACGCCTGCGCACGGTCGGCCTGGGCCGCCCGCTGCTTCCGGTAGAGCGGCGCGGACCGGGGCAGGTACCACCGCAGGGCCAGTGCGTACGCGGGCAGCGCGCCGGCGCCTGCCAGGCCGAGCCGCCAGTCCAGTCCGAACATGCCCGCAGTGGCGATGACGACCAGCACACCGGCGGAGAACACCGTGGGGATGGCGGCCCGGATGCCCTTCGACAGCACGGCCACGTCGTCGCCGACCCGGGACAGCACATCGCCCCGGCCGACCTGTTCGACGCGTGCGCTCGGCATCCCCAGCACCGCGCGGACGGCGCCTTCCCGCAGCCGGGCGAGCAGATCCGCTCCCAGCCGTCCGATCAGACAGGTCGACACCGCGGTGGCCACCGCGCCGAGCAGCGCGGCGGCCACCATCAGTACCCCGACCCCGACGAGCACCGAGCGCGATTCGCCACCGACCACCCCGTCGACCACCTGGCCCAGCAGAAGCACGGGGAGCACCTGGAGCGCCGCCCCGGCCACCGTGGTGAGCAGGGTGGAGGCCGTCAGCCACGGAGCCCGGCGGCAGTGCGTCGCGACCCACCCGGCGGCCTCGCCCCCCGTCGCCGTGCGCAGGGTTGCCGGGGCGACGGGGGTGTCGGTGACGCTCACACGAAGACCAAATCTCTCCGGGGACGGGGCAGTCCGATCGGCATTTCTAGTCGACCGACTTGACGAGTTCATCGATCGCGTAGGGCAACGACAGCAGGGTGCCCTGGGACATGGCCGCGCCGACCGCGGGTCCCTCGCTGTCCAGCAGGTACGACACCTTGCCGTTCTTGACGGCGGACAGGTTGGCGAACAGCTTGAACTTCTTCAGCGCCTCCGTGTCCGCCTTGTCGTTGATGACGAAGATACGGTCGACGTCGACCAGGTCGATGCGCTCGGGGGACAGCACGGTGAAGAACTTGCCGTCCGCGATCGTGTCGATCTTGGTCTGGTACTTGAAGCCGGTACCCGTCACCAACCGTCCGCGCACGTCGGTGGAGGTGAACGGTCCGACGGAGTCCTTGTACCAGGACAGCACCACGGCGGTCTGGTCGGCGAACTCCGGGTGCGCCTTCTTGGCCGCGTCGAGCTTGCCCTGGATGCCCTGGACCAGCTCGGTGCCCTCGTTCTCCTTGCCGAGCGCCTTGGCGATGTGCAGCGCGTTGTCCTGCCACGGCGCGCTGAAGGGCTCCTTCTCGCCCTTGGTGCGGCCCACCGTCGGGGCGATCTTGGAGAGCTTCTCGTAGGCGGCCTGGTCGATCTCGGAGTAGACCGCGATGATCAGGTCCGGCCTCAGGGAGGCGATCTTCTCGTAATTGGGGCCCGAGTCACCGTTGTTCATGATGACCTCGGGGCGGGTGTCGCCCCACTTGTCCTTGACCCAGGGCCACTGGGTGTTGATGTCGGGGGACTTGCCCGCCGGGTTCGGGTACTGGTCGACCATGCCGACCGGCTTGATGCCGAGCGCCAGGATCGCCTGGTCGTCCGTGTAGCCCACCGAGACGACGCGCCGGGGAGCCTTGGTGATCTCCGTGGATCCGAATGCGTGCTCCACGGTGACCGGGAACGCGCCCGCGGCGGCGGCCGGGGCGTCGTCGCCCTTCTTGTCCGCCGAGTCGGAACCGCATCCCGCGAGGAGGCCGACGCCCAGGGTCGCGGCGGACAGTATCCCCGCCACCCGCCGCCAGGACCTCACGCGCGTCGTTCGATGGAGAAGCATCCGGAATCCCTTGCTTTCACACTGTCCACTGCACCTCTGTGTAAGGGCAGCCAAACCTTATCCTGCATAAGTGAGGCTAGCCTAGCCTAACTCCCGAATCGCCCTCCGTCGGGCACGAGTTGGGCTCTCGCCCGCGCCCGCACGCCACAAGGGGCTACGGGTCGAGCCGGACGTGCGTACGGCCGATCGGCACGATGAGCGGCCGATCGCCCACCGGGTCGTCGATCACCATGGCGTGCAGCCCGAACGCCTCCCGCAGCAACTCGGCGGTGATCACGTCGCGCGGGTGCCCCTGCGCCAGGACGGATCCCTCCCGCATCACGACGAGGTTGTCGCTGTAGCGCGTGGCCAGATTGAGGTCGTGCAGCACCATGACCACGGTGCACCCCGACTCGTGCAGGTCGTCCACCAGGTCGAGCACGTCGATCGCATGCGCCAGGTCCAGATAGGTGGTCGGCTCGTCCAGCAGCAGCAGGTCGGTGCCCTGGGCCAGCGTCATCGAGATCCAGACGCGTTGGCGCTGTCCGCCGGACAGCGAGTCGACCGGGCGGCCGGCCAGCTCGGACACCCCGGTCATGGCCAGCGCGCGCTCCACGACGCCGGCGTCGTCCGAGGACCACTGCCGCAGCCAACTTTGGTGCGGATGACGCCCCCTGGCGACCAGGTCGGCCACGGTCAGCCCCTCCGGTGCGACCGGTGCCTGCGGCAGCAGACCGAGCTTCTTCGCCACGTCCCTGGTCCTGAGCCTGCCGATGTCCTCGCCATCCAGCACGACCGCCCCCTTGGCCGGCTTGAGCAGCCGGGTCAGGGTGCGCAACAGGGTGGACTTCCCACAGCCGTTGGGACCGATGATCGTGGTGATCACCCCTGGAGGGATCACCACGTCGAGATCGTCGATGACCGTGCGGTTGCCGTACCCGACCGTGACCCCCCTGGCTGCCAGCCGTGGGACGTCCTCGACCCCGGCCTCGATCTCGGTGATGAACTGAGCGGCCACAAGCCCCCCTTGTCTAGGTTCGCCTTGCTTCTTACCGTCTACCTCAGGTTCGCCCGCACCAGCAGATAGACGAGGAACGGGCCGCCGATCGCGGCGGTGACCACGCCGACCGGGAGCGTGATCGGCAGCGCGGTGCGCGCGACCAGGTCCGAGCCGATCAGCAGCAACGCTCCCACCAGGCCGGAGGCCACCATCGGCGGCGTCGGGACCTTCGCCAGACGCATCGCCACCTGCGGAGCCACCAGGGCGACGAACGGGACCGGGCCCGCCGCGCTCACCGCCACCGCGGCCAGCAGGACCGCGCACAACAGCAGGGCCGCCCGCACCCTCGAATACCGGACGCCCAGCCCGGCGGCGACCTCGTCGCCGAGGTGCATCGGCTTGAACTGGAACGCGGCGGCGGCCATGACGACGAGGAGGACGAGCGTGCACCAGAACGCCACCTCGACCTGGTCCCACGACCGGTCGTCCAGCGAACCGACCAGCCAGGCCTGGGCCCTGGCCACGTCCCTGATGTCGGCCGAGACCAGCAGCCAGGTCGTGATCGCCTCCATCACCGCGCTCACCGAGATGCCGATGAGGATGAGCCGGAAGCCGTCGATCCCGCGCCGCCACGCCAGGAAATACACCAGCAGCCCGGTACCGAGGCCGCCCGCGAGCGCCGCCGCGGGCAGGCCCACCGAGCCGACGACCGCCGCGGCGGTCCCGCCCGACACCGTCACCAGGAACACCGCGACCGCGCTCGCTCCCCCGGTGATGCCCAGGATGTCCGGACTGGCGAGCGGATTGCGCGCGACCGACTGCGTGATCGCCCCGGACATCCCCAGCGCGACCCCCACGACGAGACCGGCCAGGGCACGCGGCATCCGCAGATCCATGACCACGAACTCGTCGACCTGTTCGCCCCGGCCGAGGATCGTGGCGATCACCCTGGACAGGCCGATGGGGAAGTCCCCGACCCCGATGGAGAGGCAGAACACCAGGAAGGTCGCCACCAGCAGCAGCAGTGTGACCAGGACGAGCCAGGGCCGCCATACGAACGACACATGGCCGAGCCGTACGCCCGGCGCCACCGATGGGTTCACGTCTGTCCCGTTCATGTGTTCCTGAACTTTCCCCGCCACACCAGAATCGCGAAGAACGGGGCGCCGAGAAGGGCGACCACCACACCCGCGTCCAACTCGCCCGGCCGTACCACCAGACGCCCCACGATGTCGCAGACCAGCAGGACGACGGATCCGAGCAGACCCGCGTACGGCACCAGCCAGCGGTAGTCGGGGCCGGTCAGATACCGGGCCACATGGGCCACCATGAGCCCGAGGAAGGCGATGGGGCCGCAGGCCGCCGTGGCCGCACCCGCGAGCAGGGTGATGGCGACGATGCCGATGGTCCGGCCCAGCGCGATGTTCACTCCCAGCCCGCGCGCCACGTCGTCGCCCAGGTTGAGCAGGTTGAGGGCGGGCAGGGTGATCAGTGCCAGCACCAGTCCGGCCGCCATGAACACGGTCACCGGCCAGATGACGTCGAATCCGACACCGGCCACGGAGCCCGCGTTCCAGAACCGCAGCGCGTTCAGCGACTTCTGGTCGGAGAGCGCGACCGCCGTGGTCATCGCCGCGAGGAACACCGTGATCCCCTGCCCGGCCAGGGCGAGCGTCAACGGATTGCCCGCCCCCCGGCCGATGCTCGCCAGGCCGAAGACGACGACGCCGGCGACACCCGCGCCCACGAAGGCGAACCAGACGTACTGGAACGGGTCGGCGAAGCCGAACACGGCGATCACCGACACCACCGCGAACGAGGCGCCGGAGTTCACCCCCAGCAGGCCCGTATCGGCTATCGGGTTGCGGGTGTGCCCCTGGATCAGCGCACCGCCGACCCCCAGCGCGAGGCCCGCCACGACCGCGAGCACCGTCCGGGGCACCCGCACGGTCTGCACGATGAGCCTGATCTCGGTGAGCCGCCGGTCGGCGTCGGGCTCCGCGAACAGTCCGTGCCAGACCTCGGCGGGACTCAGCGCGCGCGTGCCGACGGCCAACGACACCGCCGCGGCGATCACGAGGATCACCACGAGCGCGGCCAGGCCCACGACCCGCCGCCGGCGGGCCTCTGTCGTACCCCCGGGCGCGGGGCGCTCAACTGCAGTCGTGCGCATGTCGACGTTCGTTATCCCTTTGTTCCGGTGCCGTCGACGACCGGCCGGGCCTCGTCGGAGGCGGACTTGACGCCCCGGTCGAGCAGTGAGTCCAGGATCTCGCCGACCCGTATCGCGGTGTTGGACAGCAGGGATGTCGTGATGCCGTGCGTGTGCTCCGTACCGCCCTGCAGGTAGATCCCGCAGCGCAGACCGGGGTCGGTCGAGACGCGGTAGTCGCGCTCGACGCGGACGCGGCCCTCGTCGTCGCGCAGGCAGCGGTCGGCGACCTCGCCGAGGAGGCCGAGGGGGTTGGCGGGGCTGTAGCCGGTGGCGAACACCACGACATCGGCGTCCAGGAGCGTCTCCTCGCCCGTGACGAGGGACTTCACGGTGGCACGGACGCCGTCGGGCGTCTCCTCCACGTCGCTGACCCGGGACACGTTGAGGAAGCGCAGCCGTTCGGTGCCGAGGACCTTCTCCTGGTACATCTGCCGGTACAGGTCGTCGATCAGGTCGATGTCCACCACGGAGTAGTTGGTGTTGCCGTGGTAGGCCATCAGCCGGCTCTTGACGCTGTCGGGCGCGGTGAAGTAGTCGTCGACCGCCCCGGGGTCGAAGATCCGGTTGGCGAAACTGCTGTCGTCGGCGGGGCTGTAGCCGTAGCGGGAGAAGACCGCGCAGACCTCGGCCTCGGGGAAGCGACGGTGCAGGTAGGCGACGTTCTCGGCGGCGCTCTGCCCGGCACCCACGACGACGAACCGCGAGGGCGAGGTGCCCTCCAGGCCGTCGACCTTGCGCAGCAGGTCGGAGTTGTGCCAGATCCGGTCACCGCGCTCCACGCCCACCGGCATGAGGGGGCGCAGCCCGGTGCCGATGACGAGGTTGCGGGCCCGGTGGACCTCCAGCCCCTCCCCCGACCGGACGGTCACGTCCAGGTACTCCACGGCACCGTCGTGGACGAAGGGCGTGACGGCGACGACCTCGTGGCCGTAGGAGACCATGTCGTCGACCTTGGCCGCGGCCCACTCGAAGTAGTCGTGGAACTCCACCCGCAGCGGGAAGAGGTTCTTGTGGTTGATGAAGTCGATCAGCCGGTCCTTGCTCTGCAGGTAGCAGAGGAAGCTGAACTCGCTGGCCGGGTTCCGGAGCGTCACCAGGTCCTTGAGGAAGGACACCTGCATGGTGGCGTCGTCGATCAGCATGCCGCGGTGCCAGCCGAAGCTCGGCTGCTGCTCGAAGAAGTGAGCGGTGACCGGCTCCTGCCTGCCGACGCCTGAGTTGTGCTCGCTCAGCGCAATCGCCATGGCCACATTGGAGGGGCCGAAGCCGATGCCGATCAGGTCGTGGACCAGTGGTGCGTCGCCAGGAAGAACCTGTGACATGTCACTCCCATCGTGCGGGAAAGCCGCCTGTCAGGCGTAGGGAAAGTACGAAAGGTGGGCACGCCGACGGAGCTGCCCAGCAAACTTAGGTGAGCCTAAGCTAATCACACGGTGCTGTCGATAGGGCAACCCGACATCGAGCGCTGACGGGCCGTCAACCCGGGCCCGAAATCACCCTGTTGCAAACTAAGGTAAGCCTTGCTTTACTTGCTGCCGGTCTATCCCTGCCCTGAGGAGGAACCCCATGCGGGTCGTCATGTTCGGTTACCAGACCTGGGGGCACCGCACCCTGCAAGCCCTCCTGGACTCCGAGCACCACGTGGCACTGGTCGTGACGCACCCCAAGAGCGAGCACGCGTACGAGAAGATCTGGAGCGATTCCGTCGCCGACCTCGCCGAGGAGCACGGCGTCCCGGTGCTGATCCGCAACCGCCCCGACGACGACGAGTTGTTCGAGCGCCTCAAGGAGGCCGACCCGGACATCATCGTGGCCAACAACTGGCGGACCTGGATCCCGCCGCGGATCTTCGGCCTCCCCCGCCACGGCACGCTGAACGTGCACGATTCGCTGCTGCCGAAGTACGCCGGCTTCTCCCCGCTGATCTGGGCCCTGATAAACGGCGAGTCCGAGGTGGGCGTCACCGCGCACATGATGGACGACGAACTCGACGCCGGCGACATCGTCCTGCAGGAGGCCGTTCCGGTCGGTCCGGCGGACACCGCCACCGACCTCTTCCACAAGACCGTCGGCCTCATCGCCCCGGTCACCATCGGCGCACTCGACCTCATCGCCGCCGGGCAGACGGAGTTCACCAAGCAGGACCGCTCCCGGGCGAGCTTCTTCCACAAGCGGTCCACCGAGGACATCCGCATCGACTGGAGCTGGCCGGCGGAGGACCTCGAACGTCTGGTCCGCGCCCAGTCCGAGCCGTACCCCAGCGCCTTCACCTTCCACAGGGGCAGGCGTCTGGAGGTCCTCGCCGCGGTGGTGTCCCAGAACCGCTACGGCGGGACGCCCGGCCGCGTCTTCTACCGCGAGGGCGAAGGCGTGGTGATCGTCGCCGGAGCCGATGCCCGCACCGGCCGCAACCACGGCCTGGCCCTCACCCGCGTACGCACCGAGACCGGCCGGGAGCTGCCCGCGACGGAGTACTTCACCTCCATGGGCGGCTACCTGACCGACCGCCCCTGACGCGCCGTCACCACCGCGGCCCCGGGACGCCTCCCCCGGGCCCTCTCAGGAAAGGGCGCCCCGCTCGAAGTCGAGGAGCCGCTTGAGGGTGCGTTCCCGGGAGGCGCGCACGTGCTCGCCCGCGGCGGCGGCCCGGTCCGGTCAGGGGGTCGCCGCGGACACGACGTAGACGACCGGGTTCATCGGATCGGTCATGTTCACCGTGATGTCCTGGGTGGGCCGCGGTTCCTTGTTGGTGTGCCTGGTGCCCGCCCATTCGACCCCGGGGCCGAACGTCCAGCCGGAGACCTTCTGGTCTCGGGCGCCGATGGTCACCTTGCCGGTCTCCAGGTCGGAGCGCCCGCTGCCCATCCGGCCGAGGAAGCGGTCGAGCCCGGCGGACGTGGTGCGGAACTCCACGTACAGCCGGCTGGCCTTCCAGTTGTTGGTCTCGTAGTACTGCACGTCCAGGGAATTGCCGGGCATCGGCAGTTCGAAGATCCGGCGCTGCAGCCGGGACGGCCAGCCCTCCCGGAGCCCCTGCGCGGAGGCCTCGGCCTCCTTGTTCTGGCCGGCGCGGCGGCTCTGCCCGGCGGAGATCAGCAGATAGCCGGCCGGGATGCCGATGAGCAGCACGATGATGGTCGCCGTGATCAGCCGGCGGCGGATCGTCCGGCGCCGGTCCTGCGGCGGCCGGCGGTCGTCGGGCGGCGAGGACTGACGCGGCAGGACGGGGTGCTCGGCTGCGGTCATGTGTCTGGGGATCCCTAGGAGGTGCGGGTGTTGCGCGTATTACGGATGGTGCTCGCGGCCTGGTCGTAGATCTGGGCGTACCGCTCGTACCGCTCGACGCGGCGGCGATTGGCACGGCGGAATCTGCGGGCCACCAGCCGGGCCAGGTCCGCGGCGCCGACCATACCCGCCTCCGGGCCGAGCTGTGCCTTGGCGATCCGGGCCTCGGGCCGGTAGCCGCGGCCGGTGAGATGGCGCCTGAAGGCGTCCCTGGCCGGGCCGATGAGCAGGTCGTCGGCGGCGCTCACACCACCCCCGATGACGAAGCAGGAGGGGTCGAGCGCGGCGGCCAGATTGGCGATGCCCACGCCCAGCCACTGGCCGATGTCCTGGAGGAGCTCGACGCACATCGCGTCGCCCTCGCGGGCCAGTTCGGTGATGAGGGGCCCGGTGATGTCGGGGATGTTGCCCTTGACCCGCTCGATGATGCCGTGCGCCACCGGGGAGTCCGCGGCGGCCAGCTCCTTGGCCTCCCGGACGAGCGCGTTGCCGGAGCTGTACTGCTCCCAGCAGCCGCGGTTCCCGCAGGGGCAGCGGTGTCCACCGGGCACCACCTGCATGTGGCCGAATTCACCGGCGACGCCGTACTTGCCGCGCTTGACCTGGCCGTCCTCCAGGATCGCGCCGCCGATGCCGGTGCCGAGCGTGATCATGACGAGGTGGTCCTCGCCGCGGCCCGCGCCGAAGCGCCACTCCGCCCAGGCGGCGGTGTTGGCGTCGTTGTCGACCATGACGGGGACGACGAGGCGGGAGGCGAGGGCGTCGCGCAGCGGTTCGTCGCGCCAGGCGAGGTGCGGGGCGAAGAGCACCTTGGAACGGTCCGCGTCGACCCAGCCGGCCGCCCCGATGCCGACGGCGTGCACATCGTGCCGGTCGGAGAGGTCCAGGACCAGCTCGACGATGGTGTCCTCGACGACCTTGGGGCTCTTGGACTTGTCCGGCGTCTCGGTGCGCAGCTGCTCCAGGATGTTGCCGTCGGCGTCGACGACGCCCGCCATCACCTTCGTACCGCCGATGTCGATGCCGACGGTGGGTACCCGCGGTGCCGTGAGGTGCGAGCGCCGCTCCCTGGTGCCCACGGTCCGCAGGACGGTGGCGCGGGCGGAGCCGCGGTGTGTGAAGTCGCGGTACGTGCTCATCGTCCCTGCGGGGTCTGGGGGGAGCCGGGGGCGGTGCTCCCGGCGGCGGACTGCGCCCGTCGGGCTCGATTCTGCCACTGCCGGGACACCGGGGCTGGCGGACCAGTGCGCAGGGGGCCGGTCCCGGCCGGGGCTACTCGGGCTTGCCGGGGAGCGGGTGGCCGCCGAGACGGGTCGGCGCGGGGGCCCGTTCCAGCTCGTGGCTGAGCTCCTCCAGCTCACTGCCGCCCGCCATCTGGCGGGTCAGCTCGTCCAGAGTGATGCTCGCCCTGGTGTGGCTGCCGGACATGGCGCCCCGCTTCAGCAGCACGAAACGGTCACCGACGAGATACGCGTGGTGCGGGTTGTGCGTGATGAGGACCACGCCGAGACCCGCGTCGCGGGCGGCCGCGACGTACTTGAGCACGACCCCGGACTGCTTGACGCCGAGTGCGGCGGTGGGCTCGTCCAGGACGAGCACCTTGGCGCCGAAGTAGACGGCCCGCGCGATGGCGACGCACTGGCGCTCGCCGCCGGAGAGGGTGCCGATCGGCTGGTCGACGTCGCGCAGGTCGATGCCCATGCGCAGCAGCTCGGAGCGGGTCGTCTCACGCATCAGCCGCACGTCGAGGCGCTTGAAGGGGCCGACGCCGGTGGTCGGCTCGGAGCCGAGGAAGAAGTTGCGCCAGACCGGCATCAGGGGGACGACGGCCAGGTCCTGGTAGACCGTGGCGATACCGCGGTCCAGGGCGTCGCGCGGGTTGGCGAGGGTGGTCTCCTCGCCGTCGATGAGGAAGGTCCCGGCGTCGTGCCGGTGCAGCCCCGCGATGATCTTGATCAGGGTGGACTTGCCGGCGCCGTTGTCGCCGAGCACGCAGGAGATCTCGCCCGCGTGGACCACCAGCGAGACGTCCGTCAGGGCCTTGATGTTGCCGTAGAACTTGCTGACGTGGTCCAGCTCGACGAGCGCCCGGTGGGACGCCTCCGGGTCGGCCGGTGCCTTGGGGGCCGTCATTTCGTCGCCTCCGCGCGCTTGCGTACCCATGCGTTGAGCAGGGTGGCCAGGAGCAGCATGGCTCCGAGGAAGAACTTGAACCAGTCCGGGTTCCACTCCGCGTACACGATGCCCTTGCTGGTCATGCCGAAGATGAAGGCACCGACCGCGGAGCCGATCGCGGAGCCGTAGCCGCCGGTGATCAGACAGCCGCCGATGACGGCCGCGATGATGTAGATCAGTTCGTTGCCGACGCCCTCGCCGGACTGCACCACGTCGAACGAGAACAGCAGATGCTGGCCGGAGACCCAGGCGGCGAAGGCGACCCCGAGGTAGAGCCCGATCTTGGTGCGGATCACCGGGACGCCGACCGCGCGGGCCGCGTCGGCCTCGCCGCCGACCGCGAAGATCCAGTTGCCGAAGCGGGTACGGAGCAGGATCCAGGTGGCGATCGCGACGAGTACGGCCCACCACAGGATGGTGACCTTGAACTCGACGCCGCCGATGGTCCACTGCGAGGCGAAGACCTTGCGGGCCGAGTCGAAGCCCTCCATGTCGCCGATGGCCTTGGTGGACACGGTCCCGCTGATCAGCTTGGTGAAGCCCAGATTGAGGCCGGTCAGCATCAGGAACGTACCGAGCGTGATGATGAAGCTCGGCAGTTTGGTCCGGGTCAGCATGAAGCCGTTGAACGCCCCGATGGCCAGGGTGACCAGCAGCGACACGAAGACGCCGACCCAGACGTTGGCCGTCATCTGATAGCTGAACATCGACGAGACCAGCGCGGAGCTGGTGACCAGCACACCGGCGGAGAGGTCGAACTCGCCGCCGATCATCAGCAGCGCCACCGGCGCGGCCATGATCCCGATCGTCGAGGCCGCGTACAGCACCGTGCCGAGGCTGGAGGCGCGCAGGAAGCTGTCGGCGACGATCGAGAAGAAGATGAAGACGGCCGCGGCGCCGACCACCGAGCCGAGCTCGGGGCGGCCGAGCAGTCTGCGCAACGGCGAGGTGCGCATCAGCCGCTCGTCGGCCCCGGTGGGGGCGGACGGTCCGGCGATCGTGCTCATCGGGTCCCCCGCTTCGTGTACTGGGCGAGTTCGGCGGCGTCCTTCGAGGTGATGATCTGCGGTCCGGTGAGGACCGGGCGTCCGCCACCGAGCACATTGCCGTTGAAGCGGTAGAGCCAGAGCAGGTCGACCGCCTCGTACCCCTGGAGGTACGGCTGCTGGTCGACCGCGAAGCCGAGGGCCTTGTCCTGGAGGGCCGTGGCGACCTTGGCGTTCAGGTCGAAGGTGTCGATCTCGGCCTTGCTGCCCGCGGTCTTCTTCGCCTTGACGGCGGCGTCCGCGAACGGCGCGCCCAGGGTGACGACCGCGTCGATGTTCTTGTCGGCCTGGAGCTTGGCCTCGATGGAGGCCTGGACGTCGGGCATGTTGGTGCCCTCGACGTACAGGTTCTGCATCTGCCCGTCGAACGTCTTCTTCGCTCCGGCGCAGCGCTGCTCGTGGCCGACGTTGCCCTGCTCGTGCAGGATGCACAGGGCCTTCTTGCGGCCCCGCGCGTTCAGCTCGTCGCCCACGGCCTCACCCGCGATCGACTCGTCCTGGCCGATATGCGTGAGCGCGCCGAACTGCTTGGACTCCGCGGAGCCCGAATTCACCGTGATCACCGGGATACCGGCCTTGGTGGCCTTGGCGACGACGTCCTTCATCGCGTCGGGCTTGGCGAGCGTGACGATCAGCCCGTCGACCTTCTGGTCGATGGCGGCCTGGACGAGCTGGGCCTGCTGCTGCGCCTCGTCGTTGTGCGAGTACAGGAACTTGATGTTGTCCTTGCCGGCCGCCTGCTCGGCGCCCCGCTGGACGATGTCCCAGAAGGTGTCGCCGTCGCCCGAGTGGGTGACCATGGCGAAGGTCCAGCGGGGCGTGTTCACCGCGGACCGGCCCTCGGCGGCGGCCTGGGCCGCGCGCTCCTCCGCCCGCTTGCCACCGGTGCTGCTGCATCCCACGAGGGAAGCCCCGAGCACCGCCGCAAGCACGGCGCCCATCGCACGTACCCCTGTCCGAACCCTTGCCACGACGCCGTGCCCTTCTTGTGCTGCTCGCTGTGCTGCTTGGAGGGGCCGGGGATGATGCACACCCGGCCCGGCTGGCCAAGTATCCCCGAGCGGTCGACGGCATCGCCCGGCAGGGGCGGGACGCGTGTGTCGGCATCGGGTGCGCGCGGCGGTGTGCGGGAGGTTCACCGGGTACCGCGCGCGGTGTACTTCTCCAGCTGCGGCACGTCGTCGGCGGTGACGATCGCCGGGCCGGTGAGCACCGGCTTTCCGCCGCCGACGACGTTGCCGTTGGTCCTGTTCAGCCAGAGCTCGTCGACGGCGAGGTAGCCCTGGAGGTAGGGCTGCTGGTCGACGGCGAAGCCGACCTCGTGCGCCTTCAGCCTCTTGACGACCTCGGCGTTCAGATCGAAGGTGTCGACCTCCGCCGTGCTGCCGGAACCCTCCTTGGCCTTGACGGAGGCGGCGGCGAAAGGGGCGCCGAGGGTGACGATCGCGTCGATTTCCTTGTCGGCCTGGAGCTTCGCCTCGATCGAGGAGGTGGAGGCCGGCATGTCGGTGCCCTCGACATTGAGGTTCTCGACCGTGCCGCCGAAGGTCTTCCGCACCCCGGCGCAGCGCTCCTCCAGCGACACATTGCCCTGCTCGTGGATGACGCAGACGGCCTTCTTGCGGCCCCGCGCGTTCAGCTCCTCGCCGACGGCCTCGCCCGCGACCTGCTCGTCCTGCCCGATGTGCCCGAGCGCGCCGACCTCCTTGGAGAACTGCGCGCCCGAGTTGATGGTCACCACGGGTATGCCGGCCTTCACGGCCTTGGCGACGACGTCCTTGACGGCCTCCGGTTTGGCGAGGGTGACGACGATGCCGTCGACCTTCTGGTCGATGGCGGCCTGGACGAGCTGGGCCTGTTCCTTTCCCTCCTTGTTCGCCGAGTACAGGAACTCGACGTTGTCCTTGGCCGCCGCCTGTTTCGCGCCGCTCTGCACGATGTCCCAGAAGGTGTCGCCCTCCCCCGAGTGCGTGACCATCGCGATCTTCATCCGGGGAGTGGTGGCGGCCCCGCCCGCGCCGCCGCTTCCTCCCGCGGGCTTCTCCTCGGCGCTCCTGCCGCCGGAGCCGCTGCAGCCGGCAACGGCGATACCGAGGGCCGCGACGGTGATCAGGGTTGCTGCCTTGCGAGAGGTACGCATGGTGGGTCCGCCTTCTCTCCCGGCCGCCCGAGTGCGGCTGGAGGAGTTCTAGCGGTGGGCGTACGAGACGTCAACGGGGCCGTGCGGCCGTCGTCACCGTACGAGCAGCTGGAAGTCGAAGGTGTAGCGCGAGGCCCGGTAGATGTGGGAGCCGAACTCGACGGCCCGTCCGGTGTCGTCGAAGGTGGTGCGCTCCATCGTCAGCAGGGCGGCCCCCTCCGGCTCGGCGAGCCCGGCCGCCTCGTCGGCGGTGGCGAGCCGGGCGCCGACGGTCTGGCGGGCGCTGTGCAGGGTGATGCCCGCGCCGCGCATCAGGCGGTACAGGCCGGTGGTCTCCAGCCGTCCGGTGTCCAGGTCGACGATCCCGGGCGGCAGATGGTTGCGCAGGAGCGCCAGCGGCTCGCCGTGGGCGTACCGCAGCCGCTCGACGAGGTGTACGTCGGTGCCTTCGGCGACCGCCAGGGCGTCGGCCACCTCGGGGCCGGCGGGCTCGACGGTGTTGCGCAGGACGCGGGTCGTGGGGTGCCCGCCCGCGGCCTCCAGGTCGTCGTAGAGGCTGCTCAGTTCGAGCGGGCGCCGGACCGTGCTGTGCACGACCTGGGTGCCGACGCCGCGACGGCGGACCATCAGCCCCTTGTCGACCAGCGACTGGATGGCCTGGCGGACCGTGGGCCGGGACAGGCCGAGCCGGGCCGCGAGCTCGATCTCGTTGCCGAGGAGGCTGCCGGGGGCGAGCCGGCCCTGCTCGATGGCCGCTTCCAGCTGCTGGGCCAGCTGGAAGTACAGGGGGATCGGGCTGGTGCGGTCCACGCCGAGTTCGAGTGCGTCGGGGTCGGTGGTGGGTTTGGGCACGCGTGGAGGGTATCCCTCACGTCAGAACCTCCGGTAGTCCGGTCGTCCTGTTGTCCGGACAGCATGACCAACGAACAAGCCGCATCTTGTCAGGACATATGGTTGACAGCGCGGCCGACGGACGGGCACGTTGGGTCCATGCGTATCGGACTCATCGGCACCGGCCGGATCGGTTCCTTCCACGCGGGCGTGCTGGCCCGCCATCCCGAGGTGGACGCCCTGGTGGTGACGGACACCGACGGGGCGCGGGCCGCCGAGGTCGCGCTGCGCACCGGCGCGACGGCCGTCCCGGACGCCGCCGAGGTGTTCGGCGCGGGTGTGGACGCCGTGGTGATCGCCTCGGCCACCTCGGCGCACGCGGAGCTGATCGGCCGGGCGGCACGGGCGGGGCTCCCGGCGTTCTGCGAGAAGCCGATCGCCCTGGACCTGCCGGGGACCCTGGGCGCGCTGCGCGAGGTCGACCGGGCCGGGAGCGTGCTCCAACTGGGCTTCATGCGCAGGTTCGACGCGGGTTTCCGGGCGGCCCGTACCGCCGTGCGGGCCGGTGCGCTGGGCCGGCTGCACAGTGTGCGGGCGGTGACGATGGACCCCGCCCCGCCGCCCGCCGCGTATCTGCCGCTCTCCGGGGGGCTGTACCGGGACTGCCTGGTCCATGACTTCGACATGCTGCGGTGGGTGACGGGCCGTGAGGTGACGGAGGTGTACGCCACCGGATCGGATGCCGGGCCCGGGATGTTCCGGGCGGCAGGCGATGTCGACACGGCGGCGGTCCTGCTGACCCTCGACGACGGCACCCTGGCCACGGCGGCGGCCACCCGCTGCAACGGCGCCGGTTACGACGTACGGATGGAACTGGCGGGCGATCTGGACCAGATCACGGTCGGCCTGGACGGCCGGACACCGGTCACCTCGGCCGAACCCGAGGGCCCCCCGGCTCCCGGCAGCCCCTGGCCCGGTTTCCTGGAGCGGTTCGCTCCGGCGTACGAAGCCGAACTGGACGCGTTCGTACGGGTGGTGAGGGGCGAGCTGCCCAATCCGTGCGACGGCCGGGAGGCGTGGTTCGCGCTGCTGATCGCGGAGGCGTGCGAGGTGTCGCGCCGGGAGCGGCGCCCCGTGACGATCACGGAGATCACCGACGGCGCGACACCGCGGTCCTAGGCCCGCTCAGGAGGACTGCGGGGCGGCCGACAGCACGGTCCCCTGCGCGACCGCGCAGAGCGTCCGCTCGCCGTCCTCCTCCGCGGCGAACAGCTCGCAGCGGACCACCGCCTGACGGCGGCCGGTGTGCGCGACCTCTGCGTGGGCGACGAGGGTGCTCCCGGTGGCGGGCCGGACGTACTGGATGGAGAAACCACCGGTCAGTACGGCCGGGCCGAGCGTCGTACCGGCGGCGAAGGTGATCGCGTTGTCGGCGGCGTAGGCCAGCACCCCGCCGTGCAGAAAGCCGTTCTGCTGCTGGAGTTCCTGGCGGATGTCCACTTCGAGGGTGGCCGCGCCGTCCCCGAAGGCGGTGATCCGTGCCCCCACAAGTCCGCTGAACGGCTGGCTGTCGAGCACCTTCCGCGCCATCCGCAGGTCAAGTCCGGTCATGACAGAGCTCCTTGTCTCACCAGCGGACGGGCAGCCCGCGCACCCCGCGGATCAGCATCCCGGGAATCCAGTCCAGCTCCCCGCCCTCCGCGTCCGATGCGAGGGAGGGGCACCGCTCCAGCAGGGTACGGATCGCGATCCGGCCCTCCATGCGGGCCAGCGGCGCACCCACGCAGAAGTGGACGCCGTGCCCGAAGGCCAGGTGTCCCTGGGCATCGCGGCGGATGTCGAAGGTGTCCGGTTCCGGGTAGCGGCCGCGGTCCCGGTCGGCGCCCGCCAGGGACACCAGGACCGGGGCGCCCGCCGGAACGACCCGCCGCCCGATCTCGACCTGCTCGCGGGGGTAGCGGAAGGTGGCGGTCTCCACCGGCCCGTCGTAGCGCAGCATCTCCTCGACCGCGCCGCCGATCAGCTCCGGGTCGTCCCTCAGGGCCGCCAGTTGGCGTGGGTGGTCGAGCAGTGCCCGTACCCCGTTGGCGATCAGGTTGACCGTGGTCTCGTGGCCGGCCACCAGCAGCAGGAAGGCCATGCCCACGAGTTCGTCGGGCGACAGACCGTCGCCCTCCTCATCGCGCGTCCTGACCAGGGCGCTCATCAGGTCGTCGCCGGGCGCGCACCGCTTGTCCTCGATGAGTTCGCGGAGGTACTCGTTCATGGCGCGCACCGCCTCGAACTCCTGCTCCGGCGAGGCGGGGGTGACGACGCCGTTCGACAGCCGGCGGAAGGCGTCGCGGTCCAGGTCCGGCACACCGATCAGCTCGCAGATGACGGTCATCGGGAGCGGGAAGGCGAGCGCGTCGACGAGATCGGCGCGTCCGGCGGGCACCATCGCGTCGAGGAGCTCGTCGGTGATCTGCTGGACGCGTGGGCGCAGGGCCTCGACCCGGCGGGCGGTGAACTCCCGGGCGACGAGCTTGCGCAGCCGGGTGTGGTGGGGCGCGTCCAGCTCCAGCATGTTGAGGAAGATGGGGTCGCTCTCGGCGGGTGCGCCGGGCAGGCCCCGCCAGTCCTTGGCGAACCGCTGGTCGGCGAGGACCGCGCGGGCCTCCTCGTATCCCACCACCAGCCAGACGCGCTCGAACTCGTCGGTGCGGACGGTGTGCACCGGGCCCGCGGCCCGCAGCTTCTCGTAGTACGGATACGGGTTCGCGGTGAAGTCCGCGAACCCGCGCAGATCGACATCGACCTCGGCACGGCCACTGGCATCGGACATGGGATCGCCCCTCCCGGTCTGACGGCTCCTTCGGCCCGGTCGCTTCGGACCGGCCGGTTCACCCTACGTCGCCGGCTCCGCGCCGTCGTCGCCGAGCAGACCCGCGTCGTGCACCAACAGCGCGATCTGGACACGGTTGTTGAAGCCGAACTTGGCCAGGATCCGGGACACCTGCGTCTTCACGGTCGCGACACTGAGGTAGAGCGTCGCGGCGATCTCGGCGTTGGAACGGCCGCGCGCGACGGCGATCGCGACCTCGCGTTCCCGCTCGGCGAGTGCGGCGATCCGCTGCCGTGCCCGGTCGGCACGGTCCATCCGGTCGTCGCGGGGACCGGTTCCGGCGGCGCGGGCCATGAGCCTGCGCGTCACCGCGGGCGACAGCACCGGGTCCCCGGCCGCCACCCGTCGTACCGAGTCGACGATCTGTGCCGGCGGGGTGTCCTTCAGGACGAATCCGGCCGCCCCGGCCCGGATGGCCCGCAGCACCTGTTCGTCGGCGTGGAACGTCGTCAGGACGACGACCTCCGGAGCGTCGGGGCGGGTGCGCAGGGACTCGGTCGCGGTCAGCCCGTCCATGCCGGGCATCCGGATGTCCATCAGCACCACGTCGGGGCGCAGCCGGTCGACGAGCTCCGCGACCTCGGTGCCGTCCGTCCCCTCCCCCACGATGTCGATGTCGTCGGCGCCGCCGAGCATGAGGGCGAGGCCGGCCCGTACGAGCGGGTCGTCGTCGACGATGAGCAGCCGGACGGGCCGTGCCGCGGGATCCATCGGGGCGGAGGTGGTCATGACGACAACCGTAGCCAGGCCCGGACACCGGACGCGCCGGGGACCGTCGGTCCGGGGCGGGTGCGACGGTCAGGCAGGCCACGGGAGCGAGGCCCGGACACGGAAGCCGCCGTCCGGTTCCGGCCCGTGGTCGAGGCTGCCCCCGGCCAGGGTGGCGCGTTCCGTGAGGCCGATGAGCCCCTGGCCGGAACCGGGGACCTGCTCGAAGGGTTCGGTGGGCGACGGATTGCGCACCTCGACGGTGAGCCCCTCGCCCGGGGCGCCGGTGACCATGACGGTGACCTCGGCGCCGGGAGCATGCTTGCGGGCGTTGGTCAGGCCCTCCTGGGCGATGCGGTAGACGGTGCGGCCGGTGGCGGCGGGGGCCGCGGCGGGGTCGCCGACCCGGTTTTCGAGGGTGACCTTCATGCCGGCCAGCCGGGACTCGGCGATCAGCGAGTCCAGGGTGGCGAGGGTGGGCTGCGGCCGGTCACCGTCGCTCTCTCCGGGACTGCGCAGGACTCCGATGATCTCGCGGAGGTCCTGGAGCGCCTCGTGCGCGCTGTCCCGGATGACCCCGGCCGCGCGGGCCACCTCGGCCGTCGGTGCGTCGGGGCGGAATTCGAGGGCACCGGCGTGGACGCTGAGCAGCGTCAGCCGGTGGGCGAGGACGTCGTGCATCTCGCGGGCGATGGCCTCGCGGGCCAGCCGCTGCGCCTGTTCGGCCCGGAGTTCCGCCTCGGTCTCGGCCCGGTGGGCCCGCTCGCGCAGGGTGACGACGAGCTGGCGCCTGGACCGTACGATCATGCCCCAGCTGATCACCAGCAGGGGCAGCAGCACTCCGACGACCGTGGCCCCGGTGAACGAGGTATCCGGGTCGGGGCGCAGATACGGCTGTACGGGGGCGAGGACCAGGGCGAGCGCCCCGACGGCCGCGACGGGCCGGAACGGGCGGTGCACGGCCACGCCGAACAGCGCGACGAGCATGGCCCCCGCCGAGACCGGCTCGACCGTTGCGACCAGAACCAGGGCCACCGCGACACCGACCGGCCACCGCCGCCGCACCCACAGGGCACAGCAGGCCAGGGCACCGATCACGATGTCGGCGAACAGGACGCCGTCAGGGGTGGTGGGGTCCGCTTCGATCGCCGCCGCCGCGAGCATGCCGACCACGGCCGCGCAGAGGAAGGCGGTCAGGTCGACGGCCCAGTCCCGCACGGTGCGTCGCGAGCGGCCGCGCCGGTCGTCGGGCAGCTCGGGGTCGGCCATCGCCGAGGGCAGCAGCCAGCGGTACTCCGTACGCGTCATGCCACAAAACTACCCAGGCCGGACGGATGCCCCCGGCCGTACGGACACGTCGAGCGACCAAAGTCGCGGAACACGAGACTTTCGGACGGCGGGCCGGCGGCCGGCTCAGGAGGCGGCCGGGGTCACTGCCCGGCGGCCCCAGGCGATACCGGCCAGGACGAGCACCGCGCCCACCGCGCCGAGGGCGCCGAGCCGATCACCGCCGATCGCGATGCCCGCGGCGGCGGCCCAGAGCGGCTCCGTGCCGAGCAGCAGGCTGACCCGGGACGGTGAGGTGCGGCGTACCGACCACATCTGCACGAAGAAGGCGAAGAGCGTGCGGAAGACGGAGAGGAAGAGCAGCCCGAGAGCGCCGCGGCGGCGAGGAAGGCCCTGGGCGGCCGGACGCGTGTCACGGCCGCCTCGGCGAGCGGCGTGAAGATCATGGTGAGGCTGATGACGAGGCCCGCGTTGGTCGCCGAGGTGTGCACGACGCCGTACGTCTCCACGAGGAAGATCGCGCTGAGGACGAGCCCCAGCAGGCCGGCCCCCCGCCACTGTGCCGGAGAGTCAGCTTCGCCATGGTCCTTCTCCTGATCCGGTCGGTCGGTCGTCCTTCTCTTCCGACCCCGCTGCCACCCGGAACTCATCGGTCCGACCGCGAACGGCGTCCCGCGTAGGCGTCCGATTCCCGCCGGTGACGGCCGGACGGAAGGGCTTTCCTGGTCCATGTCGAAGCGCACGACGCGTGTCGAAGCGCCCGACGAAACACCGTCGACCTGCAAGGAACCCATCATGACCAGCACCACCACCGGCACGACCCGGACCGCACTCGTCACCGGAGGCAGCCGGGGCATCGGCGCCGCGACCGCCCTGCGGCTCGCCCGGGACGGCGTCGATGTGGCACTGACGTACGTACAGGACGAGGCGGCCGCGCTGGCGGTCGTCGAGAAGATCCGCTCGTACGGCCGGCGCGGCATCGCCCTGCGCGTGGACTCGGCCGACCCCGAGGCGGTCCCGGCGGCCGTGACCGGCACCGCGGACGCGCTCGGCCGGCTGGACATCCTGGTCAACAACGCGGGCATCGGCGTCCTCGGGCCCATCGGCACCCTCACCCCCGCCGATGTGGACCGGGTGCTGGCGGTCAATGTGCGGGCGGTTTTCCTGGCCTGCCGCACGGCGGCGGAGCTGATGGAGCACGGTGGCCGCATCGTCTCCGTGGGCACGGCCCTGAGCCGGTACACGGGCGGTCCCGGCTCCACCCTCTACGCGATGAGCAAGTCGGCGCTGGCCGGTCTCACCAAGCCGCTCGCCCGTGAACTCGGCCCGCGCGGCATCACGGTCAACCTGGTGCAGCCCGGCCCGGTCGACACGGATCTCAACCCGGCCGACGGCCCGTTCGCCGCCGGCCAGCGCTCGGCGACCGCACTGGACCGGTTCGGTACGACGGACGAAGTGGCTTCCCTCATCGCCTACTTGGCCGGTGAGGAGGCGGCGTACATCACCGGCACGGAGGTGACGGTGGACGGCGGCCACGCCGCCTGACCGAGCCGCGTGCGGCCCCGGAGGTGTGCGGGGTCACCGCGAGCGCGGGGTGACCTCCGCCATCCGGGACCAACCCTCGCCCGGCACCTCGACGTTGATGATCTCCGGGGTCTCGGCGACGAGATCCGCCATCAGGTCCATGGCCGAGGCGAAGTGCTCGGACTTCACATGTGCCTCACCGGCCTCGGGGGAGGCGAAGGCCTCCAGCAGGACGAACTGGTCCGGGTTCTCGACGCTGTACGACCACTCGAAGAACACGTTGCCCGGCTCCTGCCGGGTGGCGAGGGTGAAGGGCTCGACGGCCGGGAGCCAGTTGTCGCGCTCTTCGCTGCGGACGGTGAACCTGACGGCGATGAAGATCATGTGTCCAGGGTCGCATATGCCCTGGACGGGGACTCATCGGGCACACCCGGATGGCGTCGGCCCCGGCTCCGGACTCCTTGTCCGGACCGGGGTCCGATGCGGGCAGGAGAGACTAACCGCCCAGCTCGCGATGGCGGGCCGCCAGCCGTGCGGCGCCCTCCTCGGTCGGCGAGCCGAACAGCCGCAGCCGGGAGATTCCGCCGTCCGGGAAGATGTCGATCCGGATGTGCGTGGCCCGGACCGGCTCCGGCAGGACGAAGCGGTGGTCGGTGTCGGGCTGCAGCCGGGTCCGGGGCAGCACCTCGGTCCAGTCGCCGCTCTCGCCGTCGCGGGCGGAGAGGCTCGCCCAGCCCGCCGAGTTGCCCTTCAGATACGCGGTGTCGATCTCGACGGCGCGGATCAGTGCCTGCTCGACGAGCCGGTAGCGGATCCAGTCGTTGCCCCTGTCGCGCCGGCGCCGGGTCTCCCAGCCATCGTCCATCTTGCGGGACCGGCCGGGCTGGATGGTGTTGGTGGCCGGGGAGTAGAAGCGGTCGGAGGCATCCTCCACCGTGCCGCCGTTCTCCAGGGCGACCAGATCGAAGGTGCCGAGCGCGGCCAGCCAGGCGGGGTCGGGGGCGACCTCGCCGTACACCCGGAGGCGGGCTATTCCGCCGTCGGGGTGCTGGTTGACCCGCAGATGGGTGACGCGCCGCTCGGCCGCGACCACGAAGCCGTTGGCCGCGTGACCGCCAACGGCCGTACGGGGTATGAGCGTTGTCCACTCGACCTCGGGCGCGAGGAGTTCCTCGGGCGACGGGGAGCCGGGCACGCAGGCCGCCTCGACGGAGACCGCCTGCGGGTAGTTGCCGCGGAAGTGGGCGGTGTCGACGACGATGCCGCGGACGATTCCGGGCGCGCCGAGCCGTACCAGCGCCCAGTCGTGGTCCCCGTCCGCGGGATGCGGCAGATCCGCGCTCGCACCGCGACGGCGGCGGGTCTCCCAGCCGTCCATGATCTTGCCCTTGTGGCCGAAGCGCTCGGGGTCGAACTCGGCGGGCTCCGGCTTGAGCAGGTTCTCGCGCTCGGCGAAGAACTCGTCGTTGGCGGCGATCACACCCGCGCCGAGCCGCCGGTCGGCGAGGTCGACGAGATCGGTGAAGGGGAAGTCGGCGGTGCGGTAGTCGGCGTACGGGTCGCCGCCGGCGTACGGGTTCGCGTCACCGGTGAAGCGTTCGGTCGCCGTCATGGTCACTGGTTCCTTTCGAGGAGTCGGCCGGTGGGTCCGGCGACCGTGCCGCCGGCCGCGATCCGTTCGCCCCGCAGCCAGGTCGACGTCACGACGCCGTGCAGGGTCCGGCCGGCGTACGCGGTGACCTGGTTTCGGTGGAAGAGCTCGGCGGGGTCGACGGTGAACGTGTCGTCGGGGGCGAGCACCGCGAAGTCCGCGTCGCGGCCGGCCTCGATGGCACCCTTCCGGGTCAGCCCGGCCAGTTCGGCGGGGGCGGCCGACATCCAGCGGGCGACGTCGTCGAGCGAGTGGCCGCGCTTGCGGGCCTCGGTCCAGATGGCGGGCAGTCCGAGCTGGAGGGAGGAGATCCCGCCCCAGGCGGAGGCGAAGTCCGGCGTCTTCAGGTCGGTGGTGCACGGCGAGTGGTCGGAGACGATGCAGTCGATCGTCCCGTCGGCCAGCCCCTGCCACAGCGCGTCCTGGTTGGCGGCCTCGCGGATCGGCGGGCAGCACTTGAACTCCGTGGCGCCGTCCGGGACCTCCTCGGCGGTGAGGGTGAGGAAGTGCGGGCAGGACTCCACCGTGATCCGTACGCCTTCCCGCTTGGCGGCGGCGATCATCGGCAGTGCGTCGCTGGAGGAGAGATGCAGGACGTGGACGCGGGCGTTCAGCCGCCTGGCATGCGCGATCAGGCCCTCGATCGCGGTGTTCTCGGCGTCGCGCGGCCGGGAGGCGAGGAAGTCGGCGTACGCGGGGCCGCTGCGCTGCGGGGCGGAGGCCAGGTGGCGCGGGTCCTCGGCGTGCACGATCAGCAGTCCGCCGAACCCGGCGATCTCCGCCATGGACCGGGCCAGCTGCTCCTGGTCGAGCTCGGGGAACTCCTCGACGCCGGAGGGCGAGAGGAAGCACTTGAAGCCGAACACCCCGGCCTCGTACAGCGGCCGCAGGTCCTTGACGTTGGACGGGATCGCACCGCCCCAGAAGCCGGTGTCGATGTGCGCCTTGGGGGCGGCCACCTGCTGCTTGGTGCGCAGATGGCCGACGGTGGTGGTCGGCGGCAGGGAGTTGAGCGGCATGTCGAGCAGGGTGGTGATGCCGCCCGCCGCCGCCGCGCGGGTGGCGGTGAAGAAGCCTTCCCACTTCGTGCGGCCCGGGTCGTTCACATGGACATGCGTGTCGACGAGTCCGGGCAGCAGGACATCGTCGCCGAAGTCCTCCGGCCGGGCGCCGGACGGCACCTCGGTGTCGTACGGCAGGACGGCGTCGATTCTCCCGTCGGCGACGGCGACCACTGCGGGGCGCGTCCCGTCCGGGGTGACGACACGCGTCGAGCGCAGTACCAGCTTCACGTCCGCACCGGACACCCGTGCTCCTTCACTTGGGACTTTCGAACGCTGACGAATTCAACGAACTGTTGAAGGAGTCTTCACTCGGGATTCGGGCCCGTCAAGACCCCACTCTCCTCGCCGGACGACCGGCGGGCCATCCCGCACCCACAACTGGAGATTTCCACAAAGTAAAAGACTCATTTCGGAGAGCGGAACGTAACATGGGACCAGTGCGGCCCCGCAGAACTGCCCCGCCGATTGCCGACACCGGGACAAACAGGCTCTGACCGGCCAGGACGCCGCACCCGGAGCAGTGGGCCGATCGGGAACCGCCCGGTAGGCTGCTGGGTGCCTCGCCGGGCGGGGCACCAGCTCTTCCGCCTCGAAAGGACCGTTGACGTGCCGCCGTCCCACGCCAGCACATCCGACTCCAAGCCCGCCGCGTCCAGCGGTGGTGTGCAGTCCCTTGAGCGTGCCTTCGATCTGCTGGAGCGGATGGCGGACGCGGGGGGTGAGGTCGGGCTGAGCGAACTCTCCGCGAGCAGCGGGCTCCCGCTGCCGACCATTCACCGCCTGATGCGCACGCTGGTGCTCTGCGGATACGTGCGCCAGCAGCCCAACCGGCGCTACGCCCTCGGCCCCCGGCTGATCCGGCTCGGTGAGTCCGCGTCCCGGCTCCTCGGCACCTGGGCCCGCCCGTATCTCGCCCGCCTGGTCGAGGAGACCGGCGAGACGGCGAACATGGCGCTGCTCGACGGCGACGAGATCGTGTACGTGGCGCAGGTGCCGTCCAAGCACTCGATGCGCATGTTCACCGAGGTGGGCCGCCGGGTGCTCCCCCACTCCACCGGGGTCGGCAAGGCGCTGCTGGCGCACACGCCGCCGGAGGAGGTGCGGGCCCTGCTCGCCCGTACCGGGATGCCCGCCGCCACCGAGAAGACGATCACCACCCCCGACGGCTTCCTCGACGCCCTGGAGCAGGTCCGCCGGGTCGGCTACGCGGTCGACGACAACGAGCAGGAGATCGGGGTCCGCTGCCTGGCGGTCTCCGTCCCGAACTCCCCCACTTCGGCCGCGATTTCGATCTCCGGTCCGGCGGGCCGGGTGACGGACGCGGCGACGGAGCGGATCGTGCCGATCCTCCAGCAGGCCGCGAAGGAGCTCTCCGACGCGCTGGCGAGCAGCGGCTCCGCCGGCTGAGACACCGGGGACGCGGAAGGAGGGGTGGCCGGGGCCACCCCTCCTTCCGCGTCTCAGACCGGTTCGGGCACCGTCAGGCGGCCGTCGTCCATCCGGACCGTGCGGTCCGCCCGGTCCAGATGGGTCCGGTCGTGCGTGACCAGCACCGTCGCCGTCGACCGTTCCCGGGTCAGCGCGACCAGCAGGTCCAGCACCGCCGCGCCCCGCTCGTGATCGAGCGCGCTGGTCGGTTCGTCGACCAGCAGCACCGCCGGGTCGTTCATCAGGGCGCGCGCGATGTTGATCCGCTGCCGCTGTCCGCCCGACAGCTGGTGCGGCCGGCGTCCGGCCTGGTCCGCCAGGCCGACCGCGTCCAGCAGTTCCAGCGCCCGGCCGCGGGCTCCGCGTACGGCGCCGCCCGAGAGGTGGGTCATCACCTGGAGCTGTTCGGCCGCCGTGAGCGACGGCAGCAGATTGGGCTGCTGGAAGACGATGCCGATGTGCTCGCGGCGCAGCTCCGCCTGTTGCGCACGGCCCAGGCCCGTGGTGTCCGTACCGGCGACGACCACCCGGCCCTCGTCCGGGGTGACCAGGGTCGCGGCCACCGCGAGCAGGCTGGACTTGCCGGATCCGGAGGGTCCCACGACCGCGGTGAGCGTACCCGCGGGCACATCCAGCGAGATCCGGTCGAGGGCGGTGAGCCGGCTGTCGCCGTCCGGGTAGGTGAGGGTGACGTCGGCGAGGGTGAGGGTCATCGGGCACTCCCGAGTGCGGTGAGCGGGTCGACGGCGGTGATCCGCCGGATGGACAGGGCCGCCCCGAGGGCACCGAGGACGATCATGATGGCGGCCGGGACCAGGACGGTCGCCGCGTCGAGGACGAACGGCACGGCGCCGCCACTGATCAGGGCGCCGAGCCCGGAGGCGAGCGCGGTACCCACTCCGGTGCCGATGGCGAGCATCACGACGGCCTGCCCGAGCGCGTCGCGCAGCAGATACGGGGTGGAGGCGCCCAGCGCCTTGAGCACGGCGACGTCGCCGCTGCGCTGGATCGTCCAGACGGTGAAGAAGGCGCCGATGACCAGGGCGGAGATGGCGAAGAGGAAGCCGCGCATCAGCTGGAGCGAGCCGTTCTCGGCCTGGTAGGAGCCGATTGCGGTGAGCGAGTCGCCGAGGGAGAGCGTGCTGGTGCCGGCCGCCCTGTCGCCCGCGCCGAGATCGGCGCCGTCGGTGGTGGTCAGGGCGATCACCGTGGCATGCCTGGCCCGGCCGTCGCCGTCGCCCCCGAACCGCTGCCAGTCGTCGAGCGAGGTCCACACGACCGGCGTGTGGCTGTACGAGGCGTCCCCCGCGACGGCCGCGACGGTGACCTCGTGGCCGCCGAGCCGCAGCCGGTCACCGACCCCGGCCGCCAGGTCGTCGGCGGCCTGCGCGGACAGCACCACCCGCCCCGTGCCGACCGGCGCACCGCCGGTGGGCGCCAGGCCCCCGTCCGGCTCGACCCCGAACGCCGACACCGCGGCCGTGCGCCCGCCCTGGACGGCGGCGGCGTTGAGCGTGCGGATGCCGAGCGGTTCCGCGCCGCTCACACCGGGCCGCTCCGCCCAGCTCCGCCAGGCACTCTCCTCGACGGTCGAGTCGGTGAAGGACACCGCCCGGCCGTCGGGCGGGGCGGCGAACGCCAGGTGGTCGGCGTTCAGCCCCGTGACGGCCGAGGTGTTCTCCCGGGCCAGACCGGCGGTGAGTCCGGACAGCAGACCCACGAGCAGCGTGATCAGCACCACGACCGTGCCCATGAGCGCGAACCGGCCCTTGGCGAACCGGAGATCTCTCCATGCAACGAACATGCCCCCAGCCTCGCCGTCCGGGCCGCCGGAAACATCGCTCGGCGGTGGGGCCCGACATCAACCTTTCGATTGACCGGCCCCCGCCGCCCCGCGTCTACGCTGGACGAATCATGGATTCCCACGCCCACCCCCCGGTCACCGCCGCACTGCGGCTGTGTCTGCACGCGCTGCTGGTGGGGCTGCTCGCACTCGCGGCGGTACGGGCCGTCGGTGACGGCAGCCCGCATGCCACCGCCGTCGTCGTGGTCGCCTGCGTGATGGCCGCCCTGTACGCGGCGGGTGCGCTCGCTCCTGCCGTACAGCCGCGCACCCGTGCCGCCGCGCTGTGGCTGGCGGCGCTGGGCGCCGTGTGGCTGGCGCTGCTCGTCCTGTCGCCGGACAGCCTGTGGGTGGCCTTCCCGCTCTACTTCCTGCAACTGCATCTGCTGCCGACGCGCTGGGCCCTGCCGGTCGTCGCCGCCACCGCCCTCGCCGCCATCGCGGGCTTCGTGCTGCACGGCCAGGCCGTCAACCCGGGCACCTTCATCGGGCCGCTGCTCGGGGCGGCGGTCGCGGTCGCGACGGTCCTCGGGTACGAGGCCCTGTTCCGGGAGAGCGAACGGCGCCGGGAACTCATCGAGGAGCTGATGTCGACCCGGGCGGAGCTGGCCGAGGCGGAACGCACCGCGGGCACGCTCGCCGAACGCGAGCGGCTGGCCCGCGAGATCCACGACACGCTGGCGCAGGGGCTGTCCAGCATCCAGCTCCTGCTGCGCGCCGCCGAACGCACCCTGTCCGCCGACGCTCCCGCCACCGCGCACGTCCGCCGGGCCCGCGAGGCCGCCCAGGACAATCTCGCCGAGGCCCGCCGCTTCGTACGCGCCCTGTCGCCGCCGGACCTGGAGAACGGCTCCCTGGCTGCCGCCCTGGAACGCCTCTCGTCCCGCACGACCACCCCCGGGCTCACGGTGCAGTTCGCGGTGAGCGGCACGCCGGTGGAGCTGCCCACGCCGTACGAGGTGGCGCTGCTGCGCACCGCCCAGTCGGCGCTGGCCAACACGGTGCGGCACGCCGGAGCCCGGCGTGCGGAGATCACCCTCAGCTTCATGGGCACCTCGGTGTCGCTGGACGTCGTCGACGACGGCCGGGGGTTCACCCCGGGGCTCGGCCCGGTCGTCGCGGACCAGGACACCGGCGGCTTCGGGCTGCCCGCGATGCGTGCGCGGGCCCGTTCGCTGGGCGGCACGCTCAGTGTCGAGTCGGCCCCCGGTCAGGGCACCGCCGTCGCCCTCACCCTCACCCTTCCCCTCCCGATCCCCGACGGCCGGCCAGGACAGGACGCCGCATGACCACTCCCGCCACCACTCCCATCAGGCTGCTGCTCGCCGACGACCATCCGGTGGTACGGGCTGGGCTGCGGGCCGTGCTCGACGCCGAACCCGGCTTCCGGGTGGTCGCCGAGGCGGCCACCGCCGAGCAGGCCGTGGCGCTCGCCGCGACCGGTGGGTTCAACGTCGTCCTCATGGACCTCCAGTTCGGCGCGGGCATGCACGGGTCGCAGGCCACCGCGGCCATCACGGCACAGCCGTGCGCGCCCCGGGTCCTGATCCTCACCACGTACGACTCGGACGCCGACATCCTGGCCGCGGTCGAGGCGGGCGCCGCCGGCTATCTGCTGAAGGACGCCCCGCCGGAGGAGCTGGCGGCGGCGGTCCGGACGGCCGCGGCCGGCCGGTCGGCCCTCGCGCCGGCCGTCGCCCACCGTCTGATGGACCGCATGCGGACGCCCGCGGAGGCGCTGACCAAGCGCGAGCTGGAGGTCCTGCAACTGGTCGGCGAGGGACTGTCGAACCTGCAGATCAGCAAGCGGCTCTTCCTCAGCCAGGCGACGGTCAAATCCCATCTGGTGCACATCTACGCCAAGCTGGGCGTGGACTCCCGCACCTCGGCGGTCGCGGCGGCGACGGCACGCAGGCTCATCCGCCGCTGACCCCGGCCACGTCGTGCCGTCGAACTGCCGTCGTCGCGCGGCAGGCGGCAGTCCGGCAACACGACCTGGGCCGCCGGTCAGCCGCGCGGCGGCTCGCCGAAGAGATCGACAGCGACCCGTACGTCCCTGAGCGCGGAGGCCAGGGCGCTCACCGAGCCGATCGCCCCCGCGATCAGCAGCAGCGAACGGCGCAGCCGCGGAATCTCGGGCACACCGCCTGCCGCCATCGCGTCCAGCGCGGCCAGTTCGTCCTCGGCGATCCCCCGGTCCGGGAATTCCGCGGGATGCCCCGCCAGCTCACGGCGGAGCCGGGAGACGGCCGTACGCAGCTCCGTGACCCTCGGATCCTCACCACTGCCGGTCACCCGCGTCTGCCCCACGCTTCGCAACAAAGCACTCCCCCTCGCACATCCTGTGCCAGTGTCCCGACCGGCCCCCACGGCATGGTCAAGTATCCGGGCGTGCGGGCAAGTTAACGCCATGAAAGGTGTCGTGCGCCACTCCGCGGACGGAATTCGGGGTGTCCCGTATGGGTGATGTGTTCGTCGCCCGGTGGACGCCGCTCCCGCTCGCGCCCTCTTCCGCTTGCTTGAGCGAAGGGTGCGCTTCCGGGGGCTGCCGGGGTATCCAGACCGCATGACTCCTACACCACCGACCCCCGAGGTCGCCGGACTGCTGCTCGCCGCGGGCGGCGGACGGCGGCTCGGCGGACGGCCCAAGGCGCTGCTCGAACACCATGGCCGACCACTGGTCGAGCACGCGGTGCGGGTCCTGCGGGACGGCGGCTGCGGTCCCGTCCATGTGGTCCTCGGCGCCGCCGCGGACGAGGTCCTGGCCCGCGCCGACCTGAGCGGCTGCACGGTGACCGTCAATCCCGGGTGGACCGAGGGCATGGGCTCGTCGCTGCGGGCGGGGCTCGGGGCGCTGGCCGGCACGGGGGCGGACGCGGCGCTCGTCCTCCTGGTCGATCAGCCGGGCATCGGCGCGGACGCGGTGGCGCGGGTGCGTTCGGCGTACCGCTCCCGGACGGGTCTCGCCGCCGCCGCGTACGACGGGGAGCGCGGCCATCCGGTGCTGTTCGGGGCGGCCCTGTGGGCGGACATCGCGGCGGGGGCGGTGGGCGACCAGGGCGCCCGCGCCTATCTGCGGGCGCACCGCGATGCGATCACGCTCGTCGAGTGTTCCGATGTGGCTCAGGCGTACGACATCGACACGGTGGCGGACCTGAAGCACCTCGGGTGACCGGACTGGCACGCTGCGCCAGCACGGTGCCACTTCTGTCGACCCGGAGAATCTCGACATCAACAAACCATTGAACTTCCACCATGAGGAAACTACTATCCACTGGTCAGAAGCCCTCTCCACCCCAGACGGCGTCCACGCCCGTATCCCGGAGCCCTGGCACGCCGTGCCGTTCCAGGCGACCCGGCAGCCGTGAGAGGCCGCCCGCACCGCCCGCTGAAGGAGTGACAGCTCATGTCCGCACCAGCGCCGTCCCCGCTGGCCATCGTCGATGCCGAGCCCCTGCCCCGGCAGGACGAGGTCCTCAACCACGCGGCCCTCGCGTTCGTGGCCGAGCTGCACCGGCAGTTCACGCCCCGCCGTGACGAGCTGCTCGCCCGCCGCGCCGAGCGCCGCGCCGAGATCGCCCGTACCTCCACGCTTGACTTCCTGCCCGAGACGGCGGCGATCCGCGCGGACGACTCCTGGAAGGTCGCACCGGCCCCGGCCGCGCTGAACGACCGCCGGGTGGAGATCACCGGTCCGACCGACCGCAAGATGACCATCAACGCCCTGAACTCGGGCGCCAAGGTCTGGCTCGCCGACTTCGAGGACGCGTCCGCCCCCACATGGGAGAACGTCGTCCTCGGCCAGCTCAACCTGATCGACGCCTACACCCGCAACATCGACTTCACGGACCCCCGGTCCGGCAAGTCGTACGCCCTGAAGTCCGCCGACGAGCTCGCCACGGTCGTCACCCGCCCCCGCGGCTGGCACCTGAACGAGCGCCACCTCCAGCTCGACGGCGTCCCGGTGCCGGGTGCGCTGGTCGACTTCGGCCTCTACTTCTTCCACAACGCCCAGCGCCTCATCGACCTCGGCAAGGGCCCGTACTTCTACCTCCCGAAGACCGAGTCGCACCTGGAGGCCCGCCTCTGGAACGACATCTTCGTCTTCGCCCAGGACTACGTCGGCATCCCGCAGGGCACGGTCCGTGCGACCGTCCTCATCGAGACGATCACTGCCGCGTACGAGATGGAGGAGATCCTCTACGAGCTCCGCGACCACGCCTCCGGGCTGAACGCGGGACGCTGGGACTATCTCTTCTCCATCGTCAAGAACTTCCGCGACGGCGGCTCCAAGTTCGTCCTGCCGGACCGCAACGCGGTGACGATGACCGCCCCGTTCATGCGCGCGTACACCGAACTGCTCGTCCGCACCTGCCACAAGCGCGGCGCGCACGCCATCGGCGGCATGGCCGCCTTCATCCCGTCCCGCCGCGACGCCGAGGTCAACCAGGTCGCCTTCGAGAAGGTCAAGGCCGACAAGGACCGCGAGGCCCACGACGGTTTCGACGGCTCCTGGGTCGCCCACCCCGACCTGGTCCCGATCGCCATGGCTTCCTTCGACGCGGTCCTCGGCGAGAAGCCGAACCAGAAGGACCGCCTGCGCGAGGACGTCTCGGTGGCCGCCGGCGACCTGATCGCCATCGACACCCTGGATGCCAGGCCCACCTACGAGGGCCTGCGCAACGCCGTCGCGGTCGGCATCCGCTACATCGAGGCCTGGCTGCGCGGCATGGGCGCGGTCGCCATCTTCAACCTGATGGAGGACGCGGCCACCGCGGAGATCTCCCGCTCGCAGATCTGGCAGTGGATCAACGCGGACGTGGTCTTCGAGAACGGCGAACACGCCACGGCGGAGCTGGCCCGCAAGGTCGCGGCCGAGGAACTCGCGGCGATCCGCGCCGAGATCGGCGACGAGGCCTTCGCCGCCGGCAAGTGGCAGCAGGCCCACGACCTCCTGCTCCAGGTCTCCCTGGACCAAGACTACGCGGACTTCCTGACGCTGCCGGCGTACGAGCAGTTGGTCTGAACCCCGTACGACCCGGCTCGACCTGCTCCGCCCCCGGCACCGCACAGCGCCGGGGGCGGAGGTCCGTCCGCGTCCAGGGACGGGCGTCAGGCGGTCGCCGCCGCCATGTCCGCCTTGACGGCCGACTCGTCCAGCGCCGTGAGCACGGCCTCGGGGTCGCTGCCCTTCATCACCGCCTGGCCCACATCGGTGCGTATCGTGCCCCTGACGGCGGGCCAGGACCGCATGTTGACCGGCGCGAACTGCGCGTCCGACAACTGCTCGACGAACGCCGACAGCGGCTGCTCGGAGGGCCGCCCGCTCGCCGCGTCGGACGCGGAGTACGTCACGGGAAGCGCGGACTGGCTGCCGCCGTAGGTCAGGGCGGACTTTCCGCTGTAGAGGAACGAGAGGAAGGCGCCGCATTCCTTGCGGTGGCCGTTCCGCTCGAACGCCATCAGCCAGTCGCTCAGCCCCAGCGGTGTGGCGGCTCCGCCGTCCTTCTTGGGGAACGGGGCGTGTGCGTAGGGGACTTTGGCCTGATCGGCCGCACCCATCAGCACGGGGTGGGCGATCAGCATCCCGATCTCGCCCCGCAGGAACTGTGCGTACGCATCGGTCCTGTTGAGCTGCGCGGGGTCGGCCCCGGCCAGCCCCTCGGCGACGAGCTCGTCCCGCAGCCAGGACAGGGCCTCGGTGTTGGCGGGCGTCGCGAAGTCGTACTCCGCGAGCTCCCCCGTATAGCCGCCGCCGGCCGCGAGCAGCCAGGACAGAGCCTCGTCGTCGGCCGCCTCGGGGCCGAACTGGAGCCCGTACGGGGTCTTCACGCCGATCGCCTTCAGCGCCTGGGCGGCGGACCGCAGCCCGTCCCACGACGTGGGGGCGCCGCTGACGCGCGCCCGCCGGAAGAGTTCCTTGTTGTAGAAGAGCCGGGGCGTGCTGGCCAGGAAGGGGATCCCGTAGCCGGCGTTGTCGACCGTGCCCGCCTCGGTGAAGGACCGGATGAAATCGGCCTGGGTGACGATGTCGAACAGCTGGGTCATGTTGTAGAGCCGGCCGTCCTCCGCATAGGGCGCGAAGACGTTCGACTGAGCGATGTCGGGCGCCCGGCCCTCCTCGACCCGTCGGGCGAGCGTCTTGTCGATCTTGTCGAACGGGACCCGCTCCAGGTTGATCCTGATGCCGGCGTGCTGCTTCTCGAAGGCGGAGACGACGCTGTCCCACTGGTCGCCGAGCGAGGCACCCACGCTCTTGTCGTAACTCGCCACGAGGAGATCGAGTTTCACGCCCTTGTGCGTCGCGCAGCCGGTGAGCCCGAACGCGGCCGTGGTGCCGGCGAGGCCGGCCGTCTGAAGAAGGAACTGCCGCCGACGCACCGCTCTTGCCACCTCTTGCTAGTCCAGCACATGCCTTTGTGGCAGATTCTGCCACAAAGGCAAGAACTGCCTAGCGGGGCGAAGTGCCTCCGAGGCATAACCTGATCCGCATGCAAGGTGGCTCGTTGACGGAGCGGCGCAAGGCCGCGACCCGACTGGATATCGCCCGTACGGCGGCGGCACTCTTCGTGGAGCACGGCCTGCGGAGCACGCGCGCCGAGGACATCGCGCGCGCCGCGGGCGTCGCCCCGCGCACCTTCTACCGCTACTTCGCGACCAAGGAGGAGGCCATCACCCCGCTCCTCGCCGTCGGCGCCCGGCAGTGGGTGGAGGCGGTACGCGAGGCCCCGAGCGCCCTGTCGGTGCCGGATGCGCTGCGGCACGCGGCGGCGCGCGCGCTGACTCCGGCTCCCGGTGACACGGCGGCCTCGGAGTCCCTGGAGTGGGTGCGGTCGCTGCTGAGGATGGCGGCGGACAGCCCGGCCCTCCAGTCGGAGTGGAACGACGCGTGCCACGATGCGGACGTCACCCTGGCCGTGGTGCTCGCGGCGCGCGCCGGGCTTCCGGACGGGGCGGACTCGCTGGAGATCCGGCTGACGGCCGGGGTCGCCGGCGCGGCGGTGCGGGCGGCGGTGGAGACCTGGGCGGCCGGCGACGCCCCGGTGACGGGGCCGGAGGGGCCCGCGGCGCTGGCGGAGCGCTGCCTGACCTCTGCCGAGGGCGCGTTGAGGGGCGCCTGATCCCGGATGCCGTACGGCCGGTTCGCGGGGCCCGTCGGGGCTCCGCGAACCGGCCGGTCGTCCCCGGGCCCGCTACTTCAGGCCGGTGTCCAGTGCGTTCATCAAGGTTCCCTGTGACGTGTCACCGGACATCTCCCAGACCATCACCCCCAGCAGCCCCTTGGACTTCACGTAGTCGGTCTTCTTGCCGATGGACCAGGTGTCGTCGAAGGACCACCACTGACTGCCGGTGTAGCCGTACGTCGACACCGACTGTTCGTCGTGATGGACCGTCATCGTCGGGTAGGCGCCCATGAGGTTGGAGTATCCGCGGGTACCGGCCTCCTCCGCGAACTGGCCGGGAGCGGCGCCGCCCGCGCTCTGCCACTCGCCGGCGGCTCCGCCGTCGGCGACGTTCTGCCAGCCCCGGCCGTAGAACGGGATGCCGAGGGTCAGCTTGCGGGGCTCGACGCCCGCGTCGGTGTACGCCTTGATGGCGGTGTCGGCGCTGAAGTGGAAGTCGTAGGGGTCCTGGTCGTCCGTATGGAGGTTGGCCTGGTGGCCGGTGCGGTTCGGCTCCCAGGAGTTGTCGCTGCCGGAACCGTGGAAGTCGTAGCCCTGGACGTTCGCCACGTCGAGGGAGTCGAAGACCTTGCTCAGGTCCCAGCCGTCGCCGATCTTCTGCGGGTCGGCCGGGGTGAAGGCGGTGAGGAGGCGGTGGCCGCCGCCGAGGGCGTCCATCTGCTTGCGGAACTCGGCGAGCAGCAGGGTCAGATTGCCCTTGTCGTCGGGCGAGTAGTGGTTGCCGGGGTGCCCGGTGCCCGTGCCCGGCCATTCCCAGTCGACGTCGAAGCCGTCGAAGATCCCGGCGGCGGTGCCGGGGCCGCCCGCGCCGTTGTACTCGGGCAGGTTGCCCTTGATGTACATGTCGATGCAGGAGGAGACGAACTTCTTGCGGGAGGCGTCGGTGGCCGCCACGTCGGAGAAGTACTTGGAGTACGTCCAGCCGCCGAGCGAGACCACGATCTTCAGGTTCGGGTGGAGTTTCTTGAGCTTCTTCAACTGGTTGAAGTTTCCGCGCAGTTTGCCCCAGCCGTCGTCCGCGACGCCGTCGACGGACTGGGCGGCGCTGAACGGACGTCCATAGTCGGCGTCGGCGTCACCGGCGCCGGTGCCCTGCTCGGGGTCCTCGGGGTCGGCGGTGGTGCCCTTGGTGACACCGTTCAGGCAGGTGAGGTTGTTGGGGTCGATGTTGGCGAAGGCGTAGTTGACGATGTCGAGCTTGTCGGCGGCACCCGAGTCATGGAGGTTCTTGACGAAGTACTGGCGGCCGTAGATGCCCCACTGGACGAAGTAGCCGACCTTCGCATAGTTGCCCGCGCCGACGATGTCGTCGGTCTTGACCGTGAGCGCGTTGCCGGCCGGGGAGGCATTGTCCGCCGCGTCACGGGCCTTGACGGTGAAGGTGTACGAGGTCGACGGCGAGAGCCCGCCGATGGTGGCGGTGGTCGTGGTGCCCGGGACCGTGGTGGCCGGTGCCCCGTCCCGGAAGATGTCGTAGGCGGCGACGCGCTGGTTGTCCGTCGCGGCGGTCCAAACCAGGGTGACGGACGAGGAGTCGGTGGCAGTGGCGTGCAGCGAGCCCGGCGCGGTCGGCGGGGAGGTGTCGGTGGCCGGGTCGACGGTGGTGACGGCCAGTGGCGCGCTCTCGGCGGAGGTGTTGCCCCGGGTGTCCTTGGCCCGGACCGTGAAGGAGTAGGCGGTGGCCGGGGTGAGACCGGTGACCGTGGCGGAGGTCGTCGCGGTGGCCGAGCCCACCACCTTGCCACCGGCCAGGATGTCGTAGGACGCCACGGGGAAGTCGCCGGCCGTCGCCGCCGTCCAGGACAGCGACGCGGTGCGGGCGGTGACGTCGGTCTGCTTCAGCCCGCCGGGCGCACCCGGGGGCGCGTCCGCGGAGCCGTCGCACTTGTCACCGTTGATCCGGCAGCCGGTCGGCGCGGCGATCGGCCCGGTCGCGACGAACCAGAAGCTGTACGGCTCGCTGGTGCCGTGCGCGGCGACCGTACCGTTGTAGTGGGCGTTGACCGCGGTGATGTGGCTGCCCCGGGTGGTGACGGTGCCGTTGTAGGAGGCGTCGATCGCGACCCCGGCCGGCAGATCGAATTCGAGGTTCCAGCCGGTCACGGCGGTGTCGGTGTCGTTGTGCAGGACGTAAGTCCCTTTCCACCACGACCCGTTGTCGGCCGAGGTGAAGGTGGCCGTCAGCTTGCCCGCCGCGTGCGCGGGTGCGGCCTGCAAGGACAGCAGCGCGAGGAGCAGCCCGAGAACGGCGACGAGGGCGGTCGCCGTTCTCCGTCTGGATGTCATGTGCTCGAACATGGATTTCTCCCTTGAGGCAGGGACCGGTGAGGCGGTCCTGGGGGAGCCGGATTCCTTGGTGCCATGGAGCACAGGGGAAACTAAGAGGTCTGGACCAACTCGTCAATAGGTACAGACCAATCACACGTAAAGTCCGCCTGCCCGGACCTGGACCGGCAGCAGCCGCTCCCTCGCACCCCTGGCCCGCGCACCCGTCAGTCGCCGAGGACGACCGTGCGCTGGGCGGAGAAGTCGCCCCACTTCCCGTCGGGCAGCTTGGCGCGGATCTTCATCGAGTAGCGGGTGCCGCGCGGGTCGCCGACGGTGAGGCGGTAGCTCGCCCGGCCTGCGGGCGGGGTGGCGCCCCACACGATCGTGGTGGTCAGCCGGCCGCCGATGTAGAGCTGGTACGCGGGGATCTCGCCGCCCGTCTCCGGCTGCTCCCAGTCCAGGTCGATGGCGTACTCCTTGCCCTGGACGCGGTTGCTGATCCTCAGGTCGGTGGGGGCGGTGCTCGCCGGAGCGCCCGGGGTGGAGGCGGTGGTGAGATCGATGGCGTTGCTGTCCGGCGAGGAGGTGTCGGCGGCGTCGCGGGCGCGGACGGTGAAGGTGTAGACGGTGCCGGGGCGCAGTCCGGTCAGATGTGCCGTGGTCCGCGTGCCGGGCACGCTGTGGATCCGGGAGTCCCCCTGGTAGATGTCGTACGAGGTGACGCCGATGTCGTCCGTCGAGCCTCCCCAGGAGAGGTTCACCGCCCGGCTGCCGTCCACCGTGCCGCGCAGCCGCACCGGGTGGGTCGGCGCCTCGTGGTCGGCGGGGGTCGGGGCGGGTGTGGTGACACTCGCGGCGGCGCTCGGCGCGGAGAGGTTCCCGGCGGCGTCGCGGGCGCGGACGGTGAAGGTGTAGGCGGTCGACGCGGTGAGCCCGCCGACGTCGATCATCACCTTGGCCGCCGGAACCGATTCGACCCGCTTCCCCTCGCGGTAGATCTCGTAGCCGGTGACCGCCCTGTCATCGGAGGCCCGCTCCCACATGACGTGCACGGAGGTGGCGCTGCTCGCCTGCGCCGTCACATGGCCGGGCACCGTCGGTTTGTGGGTGTCGGCCTCGGGAGCGGAGTCGCAGGCCGTGAGCGCGGCGAGGAGCAGGGCGGTGGAACAGGCCAACGCGGCGGTTGCGTGGGGGCGTTGCACGGTCGTGCCTTCCATCCGGCGGCGATGGTCCAGACCTGTATCGCATGGTGCGGGGGTCTCCGACAAGGGGGTGGAGCGGAACCTTCCGCAATATGCCGATGTGTGCGTCGGCCGGCGGTGGGGTGGCGCGCCGGTGCGCTTCGGCCGGTCGTCGGAGGGTGCCTGAGATGCCGTACGGTCGACTGGTGTTGTGCATACGAGGTGTGGTGCTGCCCGAGCGCGAGGAACGCACGTTCTGGATCGACGGGGAGGTGCTCCGCGCGGGCCCTCCGCCCGGCGGGCTCGCCGGCCGGGACGCCGAGACGGTCGTCGACGGCGGCTGGCTGCTGCCCGGTCTCGTCGACGTGCACACGCATCCGGGCGCGTCGGCGCCGGGCGAACCGTTCGACGAGGAGCTGCTGCGCCGGCAGTTGGGCGAGCACCGGGACGCCGGGGTGCTCGCGGTGCGCACCCCCGGCACCGCGCAGCGGATACCGGCCTGGGTGGCGAAGGACCCGGAGCTGCCGCATGTCACGTCGGCGGGGCGGTGGCTGGCCACGCCGGGCCGGTTCTTCCCCGGTTTCGGACGCGACGTGAGCGAGGCCGAGTTGGCGCGGGCGGCCGTGGAGGAGTCGGCTGCCTCGTCCGGGTGGTGCAAGGTCATCGGTGACTGGGCCGCCGACGAACCCGCCGTTCCCCTCCCGCTGTTGACCTCGGTGGTGACGGCGGTGCACGCGGCGGGCGGCAAGGTGGCGGTGCACTGCCAGACCGCCGAGGGCAGCCGCAATGCCGTACTGGCGGGCGCCGACAGCCTGGAGCACGGCATGCATCTCGACCCGGCCCTGCTGGACCGGATGGCCGCGCAGGGCACGGCGTTCGTACCGACGTTGAGCGCCTTCGGTGCCAAGGCGGACGCGATGCGGGCGCGGGAGCCGGGCGTGCGCCGTGATCTGTGGCTGGCCGGCTGGGACACCATGCTCGACAATGTGCGCGCGGCCCACGAGGCGGAGGTGACGGTGCTGGCGGGGACGGACTCCTTCCCTTGCGGGACGGTCGCGGGCGAGATGGAATGGCTGGCACGGGCCGGTCTGTCGGCCCACGCGGCACTCGGCGCCGCGTCCTGGACGGCACGGGCCTGGCTCGGGCTGCCGGGCCTCGTGGACGGCGCACCCGCCGACGTGGTCGCGTACCCCACCGACCCGACCCTGGACCCCGGCGCGCTGAATCACCCGAGCCGGATCGTGCTCCGTGGACGCATCGTGCGATGAGCGATGAGTTCGGGGTGCGGGAGGAGTCAGCATTGTATGGACACGCACACGGAAACCACTCCCACGATCGATCTCGAACCCGCGGCACGGCACATCGCCGCTCTGCTCGACGGCATCGACGAGCAGCAGCTGGACGATCCGACGCCCTGTCCCGACTACGCGGTGCGTGAGCTGCTCGCCCATGTGGCCGGGCTGAGCGCGGCATTCTGCGACGCGGCGCGGAAGGACTTCGGCCCGATGACCGACACCGCTCCGGACGCGGGGCTTCCGGTCCTCGCCGACGACTGGCGCGAAACCCTGCCGCCGCTGCTGGAAGAGGTGGTGAAGGCCTGGCGCGATCCTGCCGCCCGGCAGGGAATGACCAGGGCGGGCGGCGTGGATCTGCCGGGTGAGGTGGCGCTGGTGATCGCGCTGGACGAGCTGGTGATCCACGGCTGGGACCTGGCTCGGGCGACCGGCCGGCGGTACGAGGCGGACGAGGCGGACCTTCGCGTCGCGCTGGACATGCTGACCCCCGGTGACGGCAAGCCCCGGGCGGACAGCATCTTCGGCCCGCCGGTTCCGGTCCCGGCCGACGCGCCCCTCGTCGACCGGGCCGTCGCGATGAGCGGTCGACGCCCGGACTGGAAGCCGGGCGACTGAGCTGAGCCGCGCGCGGCAGGGTGGTGCGCCCCCGAGCGGTACGCCTCCCGGCGGTGACGGTCGGGACAGGCCGGTCAGGTCAGCCTTCGCGCCGCCTCACGTGCCTGTTCCCGCAGCCGTTCGTCGGCCGGGGCTATTCCGGGCTCCACGCCCGAGGCCCGCACCCGCAGGTCCTGTTCGGCCAGGGTGGTCAAGCGGCGGTGATGGTCCGCGGTGAGGGCAGCGGGTCCGAGTGCGACCAGGGCCTCCAGCGCGGTCACCGCGTCGTCGTCCTGCTCCGCGGCGTCCAGGAGCAGTTCGGCCGTGCGGGGGCCGTCGAGGGACTCGGGCGCTATCGCGCGGAGGGCGAGTACCGCCGACGGGATCTGCACCCGGTCGGCGAGCAGGCCCTCCAGCGCGGGGACCAGCGGCCGGGCCGCATCGCCGATGCGGCCCGCCGCCCGCGCGGCACGGCCGAGCGTCCAGCGCAGCCACGTCGGCTCCGCCTCCGCGAGCACACCGGCCAGCACCGGCACCGCTTCCTCCGGGTCACCGGTGATCCGCCACAGGGCCGAGGCGATCTCGACGTCGGCGTCCAGCTGCGGGGAATTGCGGCCGCCCTCGGAATCGCTGAGCGCGGACCGCAGAGCGGGCACCAGGCCGAGCGCCGCCGGGCCCAGCTCCGCGGCGAGACGCGCGGCCTCCTGCACCGCCGGAGCGCCGGGGGTGAGCCGGTCGGCGACGGCCACCAGCAGCGGGCCCGTGTCCCCCGTCAGCTCGCGCACCGCCGTCGCCGCAGCCAGCCGGCCGTCCACCGGACCGGTGCGTGCGGCGGCGGTCAGGAGCTCCGCGGTCGCCTCCCGGTGCTCCGGCGGGCAGATCGCGGCCAGCGCCTTCGGCACGACCCTCGGGGATCCGGGCAGCGCGGACCGCAGTTCGGGCAGGGCGGCCGATGCCCGGCTCCCCCACACGCCGAGCAGGAGGGCGAGCCGGATGGTCTCATCGGCGCCTAGGTCCTTCGCACTCAGCCGGGTACGGATCGCGTCCAGCAACGCCGGGTCGTACGGGAACGACGTCCCGGCCGTCCCTCCGACCAGGAAACCGCACGCCGCACCGAGTGCGCGTGGGCGCCGCCCCAGGTCACGGGCCAGGAGCGGCGCGGCCCGGTCGGGGGCCACGGCGACGAGTGCTTCCAGCGCGCGGTCCGCCGGATCGCCCTCGCCCGCGGCGAGCCGGGCCAGCACCGGGACAGCCGGCGCGGATCGGGCACCCAGCTTCGCGAGCAGCGCATACGCCTCGGGCACAGCGGTGGGGTCGGCGCTCAGCGCCGCCACGGCGACGGCCAGGCGCTCCGGCGCGCTGCGCGAGAGCAGGCAGGCCGCCTCGGCCGCCCACGTCGCCTCCGCCCGCGCCTCGGGGACCGCACTGCGCAGGGCGGCATCGAGCAGGGTGTACGCGGCGTCGCGGTCCTCGGCGGTGTCGCGGAGCAGCAGCGCCTCGACCACGTACTGCAGCGGTTCGTTGCGCTCCAGGTCCAGCCGGCCCTCGACGAGGACGTTCGCGGGCAGGAGGGACACCATCGCCCCGTGGTGCGCGGGTCCCCAGGGCAGTCCGCCGTCCACGCAGGCCAGCAGCGCCGCGATCCGGACCTCGCCGGGCTCGTCCGCGCCAATGGCCCCGGTCGCCTCGGCGGCCGCACCCGGCGGGTCCAGATGCGCCGTCGCCCCCAGGAGTTCGGCCCGTACCAGAGGGTCCGTCTCGGTCCTCCCGCGCAGACGGAGCACCGGCAGCACCTGTTCCGCCGCGCCGGTCATCGCGGCGGCCCAGACCGCGGCCCGCCGGAGCCCCGGATCCTCGGCGTCGACCGTGGCGAGAATCAGTGGCAGCTGACCGACGACGGCTGCCCGGCAGGCGGCTTCGTCGCTGTCGCCGTCGTCCGCCCCGCCCTCCGCTATCCCGCCGAGCAGCACCAGCAGGTCCTCCGTGCGGTACCCCGCCCCGGCGAGCCGGGCGAGGTACGGAACGGCGCGGGCCGTGGCCCCGTAGACCGAGCCCTGGTGCAGGATGCTGCCGTACAGCTCGGAGATCGCCTCGGACGCGGCCTCCGCGCTCTCCCCGGCGAGCGCCCGCAGGAGGTCGGGGACGTCGGCCGCGCTCCCGTAGGCGTGCTGGAGATCCACCCAGGGCTGGGCGTCGACTTCGGCGAAGAACCGTGTGAGATCCATGAAGCGGATCATGGCACCCGGCACTGACAGCGCCCCGGGCCGTCGGCTTTCAACCGGCCCCGGACCGGCTTCGACCGGCCCTCGGACGGCTTGAGCCGATGCTCGGCAGGTCCTCGGCAGGTCCTCGGCAGGTCCACAGTTGGCCCTCAGCAGGTCCTCAGCTGGTGAAGAACTCCGTGATCTGCTGGGCGACCTGGTCGGGGTGGATCTCGTGCACCCGGTGGCCGCCCCCGATCGTGATCAGCCGGCAGTCCGGGATCAGCGAGGCCATGTCCTGCAGGCGCCCCTGGGGCATGGTGGACTCCGGGCCGCCCGAGATCATCAGCGTCGGCGCGACGATCTCGCCCAGGCCGGCCGCCCACTCGGGATCGGGGTCGGCCACCTCGGCCCGGATGGGAGCGACGACGGCCCAGTCGTAGTCCACCGGCCCCTCCGGCTCCGCGGCCGGCTTCGGCTCGCTCGGGAACGGCGGCGGGGTCTCCACCAGCGCCAGTCGCTCCACCCGGTCCGCGTGCTCCTGGGCGAGCAGATGGGCGACGACACCGCCCATGGAGTGGCCGACCAGGCCGACCCGGTCGAGTTCGCACTCGTCCAGGAAACCGAGGACGTCGTCCCGCATCAGCTCGAAGGAGTACTCGTCCGGCCAGTCGCTCTCGCCGTGACCGCGCAGGTCGAGGGCGTACACCCGCCACTCTTCGCCGAGCAGGCCGGCGACCGCCTCCCAGCTCGCGGCGGAGCCGCCGAGGCCGTGCAGCAGGACCACGGGCGAGCCGAAGGGGTCGCCCCAGGTCCGGTACGCCAGCCGTACGTCGCCGACATCCACTACAGACTGATCTTCCATACCCATGACGCTACAGGCGCACGGGCGAAGATCGTTCCGCCGCCTCCGCGGTGGCCGCCGTCCGGCTCGGGTGCGAGGCGTGTCCGACGTACGCCCGGCGGCGGTTACCGGATCCGGTTCTCCTCAAACCCATGATCGGCGGGCGCGGGAAGCGTCCGCCCGCTGCCTGCGCACGCCGGTGCGCACGTCATATGACCTGCGCTTTCACTCCTGCTCGAAGACCGGTCCGGACCCGTGACCGGCCGGTCGGCAGCTCCGTTGGGGCTGGCGGACGGCTCACGTCGATGGGGGCCGGATTACGGAGGAGAGATTCGCATGATCAAGAAGATGATGCTGGCCGCGATGGTGCTGACCGCCGGTCTCGGGCTGGCCATGAGCCCCGCCGCCCAGGCCGCGCAGAGTCCCGCCGCCGCGCAGGCCGCGAAGGCACCGGCAGCGGTCTGCACCGTCAACGACAACGGGGTGAACTTCCGCGGCGGGCCGGGCACCGAGTTCCCGGTCCTGGGCCAGGTGAACAAGGGTCAGAACCTGAACGCCCGCGGTCAGCAGGGAAACTGGATCATGGGTGACCTGTGGGGCGGCCCCACGGGCGTCTGGATCCACGTGGCCTACCTGAACTGCTGAGGCCGCAACGCCCGGGGGAGGCCCCGCATCGCGCGCTCCGCGCGGTGCGGGGCTTCCCGCGTTCCGGAGAACTTCTCAACTCCCCGGCGCCGGAGGGGTGTACGACACCCTCCCACTCTGATAGGAAAGCTTCCTAACAGACCGATGGAACGAAGAACTCCCCTTGGAGGACTGGTGCACGCTCCCCATAAGCGCGCCGCACGTCGCATGACCCGCCCCGTGCGCATCACGGTCATCGCGGTCGGATTGGCCCTCACGGCGATTCCCGTCGCCGCCTACGCCGGTAGCCCCACGCCCCAGGCGGCCCCTCAGTCGGCGGCAGCGGCTGCGAAGGCCGCCGCCGCGACCGGGCTGGACGATCCGGCGAAGAAGGAGATCGCCATGCAACTGGTCTCCAGCGCCGAGAACTCCTCCCTCAACTGGAAGTCCCAGTACAAGTACATCGAGGACATCGACGACGACCGCGGCTACACCGGCGGCATCATCGGTTTCTGTTCCGGCACGGGCGACATGCTCGACCTCGTCGAGCTGTACACCGAGCGCAAGCCGGACAACGTCCTCGCGAAGTACCTCCCCGCGCTGCGGAAGGTCAACGGCACCCCCTCGCACAGCGGTCTCGACCCGAACTTCACCAAGGACTGGGCGAAGGCCGGCTCCGACTCGGCGTTCAAGAAGGCGCAGGACGACGAGCGGGACCGGGTGTACTTCAACCCGGCCGTCAAGCAGGGCAAGGCCGACGGCATCGGCACGCTGGGCCAGTTCGCGTACTACGACGCCATCGTCATGCACGGTGACGGCGACGACAGCACCGGCTTCAGCGCCATCCGCAAGCGGGCCCTCTCGAAGGCGAAGCCGCCGTCCCAGGGCGGCAACGAGGTCACCTACCTCAACGCCTTCCTCGACGCCCGCGTCTGGGCGATGAAGCAGGAGGAGGCCCACGAGGACACCAGCCGGGTGGACACCGCCCAGCGGGTCTTCCTGAAGAAGGGCAACCTGAACCTGGACCCGCCGCTCGAGTGGAAGGTGTACGGCGACAGCTACCACATCGGCTGACGCACCCGGGCGACACGACTGCGGCGCGTACGGCAGCACCCGCGAGGGTCGCCGTACGCGCTGCGGTGCCGTACCGCCCGATACCGGCCGGGTCGGGTCAGTGCGCGGCCACCGGGTCCGCGGCCGGGCTGTTCTCCCGCTCCGACGGTTCCGGATCCGGCTTCCTGCCGAGGTGGTTGAAGGCCAGGTTGAGCACGATCGCCACCACACAGCCGGTCGAGATCCCGGAGTCGAGCACCACGAGCAGATCCTTCGGGAACGAGTGGTAGAACTCCGGCGCGGCGATCGGGATCAGGCCGATGCCCACGGCCGCGGCCACGATCAACGCGTTCTCGCCCTTCTCCAGCGCGGCGGTCGCCAGGGTCTGGATGCCGCTCGCGGCGACCGAACCGAAGAGCACGATGCCCGCGCCGCCGAGGACCGGCAGCGGGACGAGCGCGATGACGGACGCCGCGACGGGGACCAGCCCGAGCACGATCAGAATGCCGCCACCGGCGGCCACCACGAAGCGGCTGCGGACCTTCGTCATCGCGACCAGGCCGATGTTCTGGGCGAAGGCACTGCACATGAAGCCGTTGAAGAGCGGGCTGATGGCACTGCCCAGGGTGTCGGCGCGCAGACCGCCCTCGATGGTCCGTTCGTCCGCCGGCCGGCCGACGATCCGGCCGAGGGCGAGCATGTCAGCGGTGGACTCGGTCATGCAGACCAGCATCACGATGCTCATGGAGACGATCGCGGCGATCTCGAACTGCGGCGCCCCGAAGTGGAACGGCGTCGGGAAGCCGACCGGGTCGGCGTCCTTGATGGCGCCGAAGTCGGTGATGCCGACCGGAATCGCGATCAGTGTGCCGACGATCAGCCCGAGCAGGATGGCGATCTGCTGGAGGAACCCGCGCAGCAGTTTGCGCAGCGCGAGGACGATCACCAACGTGACCGCGGCCATGGTGATGTTGGTCGTGGAGCCGTAGTCGGCGGCCGTGGCGTTGCCGCCCTGGGACCAGTTGAAGGCGACCGGCAGCAGCGAGACACCGATCAGGGTGATCACGGTGCCGGTGACCACGGGCGGGAAGAAGCGGACCAGTTTGCAGAAGTACGGGGCCAGCAGGAAGCCGAGCAGGCTGGCGACGATGATCGCGCCGAAGATGACGGCGAGGCCGTCGTGCCCGCGGTCCTTGCCGATCGCCACCATCGGCGTGACACCGGCGAACGAGACGCCGTTGACGAACGGCAGCCGGGCGCCTATGCGCCAGAAGCCGAGGGTCTGGAACAGGGTGGCTATGCCCGCGGTGAACAGGCTCGCCCCCATCAGGAAGGCGGTCTCCTTGGCGGTGAGGCCCACGGCGGGCCCCACGATCATCGGCGGGGCCACCACGCCCGCGTACATCGCGGCCACGTGCTGGAGGCCGCTGGTGAACATCTTCAGTGGGGGGAGTGTTTCGTCGACCGGATGTTTCCGGTCGGCCGGGGCCGAGTCGGTGGCGGCGCCGGGAAGTCGGGCGGCGTCGGGATGCGGGTCGGCATCGGATGCTGCGTCTGCGTCGTTGCGAAACCTGGGCGTAGCTGCCACGGCGGTTCCTCCGGTCGGGTGCACGTCTGCGGTGACGTGGGTGTCAGGGAGGTGGTGCAAGTGGGGCGTTGGTGCAGGTGGGGCAGGTCGTGCAGCTGGTGCGGGCAGCTTCGGTCACCGGTGCGGGGGCGCGTGCGTCCAGGCACGCGCCCCCGCACCGGTTGCCGTGGACCCCGCTCGGGTCCACGGCGGCCGGCCGAGGGCCGTCCCCCTCGACCGGCCGGTATCGGGGGTACCGCGGAGCGTCAGGCCCCGGCGGCGATCTGTGCGAGGCGGCGGGCCTCGTCGCGGGTGGCGCGGGCGATGGCGTCCTCGTCCGCGGTGATCAGGTGGTTGCCCTCGACGACCGGCTCGCCGTTGACGAGGGAGAGGGTGACGGGGGCCGCCGCGCCGAAGACGAGTGCGGTCACCGGGTCGGCGATGGAGGCATGGGCGAGGGTGTCGAGCTTCCAGAGCACCAGGTCGGCGAGCTTGCCCGGTTCCAGGGAGCCGATCTGGTCGGCGCGGCCGAGGACCTGGGCGCCGCCGTACGTTCCCAGGCGCAGGGCCTGACGTGCGTTCAGGGCCTTCTCGCGGTGGGCGCCGAGGCGGTTGATGAGGAGGGCGTTGCGCAGCTCGGTGTGGAGTTCGCCGGACTCGTTGGAGGCGGTGCCGTCGACGCCCAGGCCGACCGGGACGCCGGCCGCGAGCATGTCGGGGACCCGGGCGATGCCGGCGGCGAGCCGGGCGTTGGAGGAGGGGCAGTGCGCGACGCCGGTTCCGGTGCGGGCGAAGGCGGCGATGTCGGAGTCGTTCATGTGGACGCAGTGCGCCATCCACACGTCGTCGCCGAGCCAGCCGGTGGACTCGAAGTAGTCGGTCGGTCCCATCCCGAACAGCTCGTGGCAGAACTTCTCCTCCTCCACGGTCTCCGAGCCGTGGGTGTGCATGCGCACTCCCTTGCGACGGGCCAACTCGGCTCCCTGTCGCAGTAGTTCGGTGGAAATGGAGAACGGGGAGCAGGGTGCGGCCGCGACCTGGGTCATCGCGTCGAACGACGCGTCGTGGTGCGCGTCGATGGTCGCCTCGGTGCCGGCGAGCGCCCCGTCGAGGGTCTCCACGGCGAAGTCCGGCGGCAGTCCGCCGTCCTTGACGCTGCGGTCCATGGACCCGCGGGCGAGGGTGAACCGTACGCCCATGTCACGGGCGGCCCCGATGATGGCGCCGGACAGATCGCCGGAGCCCCGCGGGTAGACGTAGTGGTGGTCCATGGCGGTGGTGACGCCGCCGCGGGCCATCATGGCGAGGGAGCCCTGGGCGGCGGCGCGGACCATCGGCTCGTCGATGCGCGCCCATGTCGGGTAGAGGGCGACCAGCCAGTCGAACAGGTTGTGGTCGGTGGCGAGGCCCCGGGTGATCCACTGGTAGAAGTGGTGGTGCGTGTTGATCAGGCCGGGGGTGGCCAGGTGCCCGGTGCCGTCGATGCGGCGTACGACGTTCTCCAGGCCCTCGGGGGCCCGGCCTGCGCCGATGGACTCGATCCTGTTGCCTGCGACGACGACGTGGCCCGAGGCGTACTCGGTGTCGTGGGCGTCGACCGTGGCGATGGCCACGTTCTCGATGACGATGCGGGATACGGGGTCTGCCGAAGGTGCCATGGTTCTTCCTTCCGGAGTGAGTGGCGATGCGGGCACGGCAGGACCCTAGGAGGATTTGAGTGCCGGGGCGGACGCGCCGCCACGGGTGCCGAGATGGTGGAAGAACAGGTTCAGCGACACGGCGACCAGGGCGCCCGCGCTGATGCCGGAGCCGAGCACGGTCTGCGCCCAGGCCGGGAAGTCGACGTAGAAGGTGGGCGCGGCGAGCGGGATGATGCCCGCGCCGAGCGAGACGGCGACCAGGATGATGTTGGAGCTGTCGTCGAGGCCGGCCTCCGAGAGCGTGCGGATGCCACTGACCGCGATGGAGCCGAAGAGGACGATGCCCGCACCGCCGAGTACCGGCATCGGCACCGTGGAGACCACCGCCCCGAGCACCGGGAAGACGCCGAGGACCAGGAGAGCGCCTCCCGCGGCGGCGACGACGTAGCGGCTGCGGACCCTGGTCAGCGAGACGACGCCGACGTTCTGGGCGAAGGCGGAGGTGGGGAAGCCACCGAAGACGGGGCCGAGGAGGGTGGCGATGCCGTCGGTGCGCAGGCCCCGGGTGATGGTCCTGCCGTCGGTCTCGCGTTCGCAGATCTCGCCGATGGCGAGCATTCCGGCGCTGGACTCCGTCATCAGGACGAGCGTCACCAGGCAGAGCGAGACGATCGCGGCGGGCTGGAACTGGGGCGCCCCGAACGCGAAGGGCGTCGGCAGCGCGGCGACCGGGGCCGAGCCGAGCGCCCCGAAGTCCGCCATGCCGAACGGGATCGCGGCGAGCGTGCCGATCAACAGCCCAAGAAGCAGGGCGACTTGTTTGACGAAGCCGCGGCCGAAGCGCTGGATCAGCAGGATGACGACGAGCGTGAAGGCGGCGAGTGCCAGATACTTCATGTTCCCGAAGTCGGCGGCGGTCCTGTCGCCGCCCTGCGCCCAGGCGACCGGTACTGGCATCAGGGTCACCCCGATGAGGGTGATGACGACGCCTGTGACGAGCGGCGGGAAGAAGCGCAGGAGCTTGCCGAAGAACGGTCCGATGGCGAGACAGAAGACACCGGCGACCATCACCGCGCCGTAGATGGCGGGGAGCTGGTCGCCCGTGGCGTTGGTCTCGGCGATGGCGAGCATCGGCGCGATACCGGCCGAGGAGGCGGCGTTGACGAAGGGCAGCCGGTTGCCAACGAAGCCCTTGACCCCGAGGGTCTGCAGGAGGGTGGCCACACCGGCGATGAGCAGACTCGCGGCGATGAGCCGGGTCCGGCCCGCGGTGTCGAGGCGGACGGCCTGGCCGATGATGAGCGGGGGCGTGACCACACCCGCGTACATGGCGGCAATGTGCTGGAGCGCGGCGGGGACGAGCCGCGAGGGGTGGAGCTTCTGGTCGACCGGGTGGACCTCGGGTCCTTCCGGTGGGGTGGAACACGGGCCTTCTGCCGGCCCTTTTGCAGGCGTTGCCATGGCTGGCTGTTCCCTCCGGTGTGGCGCATCCCCGCCGACTGCGGGCGGCGGGGATGCGCGCCCCGCGTCAGAGGTTGGTCATGTCGACCGGGATGTGCGGCTCGCAGCCGTCGCGCAGGATGGTGGCCTCGATCAGGCCGTAGGGGCGGTCGGCGGCGTAGTACACGGCGCCGTCCTTGGCTTCGTTCTCCAGGCCGAAGGCGGAGAGGTCCTGCCGGAAGTGGTGCTTGTTGGGGGCGGAGAAGCGGATCTCGTCGATCTCGCTGCGGTTGTTGATGACCCGCGAACCCATCTGGTACAGCGTCTGCTGGAGCGAGAGCGAGTACGTCTCCACGAACGCGTGCAGGATGTGCTTCCTGGACTGCTCGTAGGACTTCTCCCACTGCGGCATGCGCTGCTCGTCACAGGTCCAGTTGTGCCGCCACCACGTGGACAGGGACGTGGCGAGGATGCGGTCGTAGTCCTCCTGGAGCGTCGTGTACTTGTCCTTGATGTAGCCCCAGAACTCGGAGTTCGTGGAGTTCATCAGGGTCAGGTCCTTGAGCCCGGACAGGACTTCGAACTTCGCCCCCCCGTCACCTCCGGCGGAGTACGTGATCTGAGCGAGGCGGGTCTCCTGGCCCTTGCGGACGAAGGAGTGCTTGACCTCGTCGGCGCCGATGAACCTGGAGTTGCCGTCGGAGCCGGCGATGCGCTCCCAGGCGTACTCCTCGATACGGATGCGCGCGCGGTGGATCGAGGACTGGCTGTCCACGAAGTGCCGGGCGAGGTGGATGCCGTACTGCTCGGCCGACTCGATGCCGTATTCCTTGGCGAACGCGAAGCAGGTGTTCTTCGTGGTGTCCGTCGGAAGGCAGTTGGCGTTCGAGCCGTTGTAGTGGACGTCGTCCAGGTCGCCGGAGAGGGCGACGGAGACGTTCAGGTCCTTGATGTGGTGGGTGTCGCCGTCCCTCGTGATCCTGACGACGCGGTTCTCTGCTTTGCCGTACTGGTTCTGGCCGAGAATCGTGGGCATGTCTGCTAGCTCCCTCGGTAAACGGAGTAGCCGAACGGGTTGAGCAGCAGCGGTACGTGATAGTGCTCGCCCGGTACGACGGCGAAGGTGATCGCCACTTCCGGGAAGAACGCACCGCTGTCCCTTGCGCGGGGGGCGTCCTGCTGCGCCTCGGCTTGCTTCTTGGCTGCGAAGTACGCCTCGGTCTCGAAGTCGAGACGTACATGGGTGGTGCCCTCCGGCAGTGCCGGCAGGTCCTTGCATCGCCCGTCGGCGTCGGTCGCGGATCCGCCGAGCGTCACCCAGGGCGCGCCGCTGCCGCTGCGGGCGGCGAGCGTGATGGCGACGGCCGCGGCGGGGCGGCCGATGCTGGTGTCCAGGATGTGCGTGGACACCGATGCGGTGGTGTCGGTGCTCAAGACCGTCACTCTCCTTCGGTTACGAGACGGGTCAACCGGATGCGGTTGATCTTGCCCAGCTCGGTGCGCACGATCCCGCGCTCCTGCTCGGGCGAGTTCCCGATCCGGGACTTCACCGCGTCGCGCATCTGCTCGCCGGTGGCTCCGGTGGCGCAGATCAGGAAGACATGTCCGAACCGCTCCTGGTAGGCCAGGTTCAGTTCGAGCATCTCGGCCTTGAGTTCCTCGGTGGCGCCCGCCATCCCCCGCTGTTCGCGGGAGGAGGTCGGGTCTCCGGGCTTCGGGCGGCCGATCGGCGGATGGCCGGCCATCGCTTCGGCCAGTTCCTCCGGGGTCAGCGCCGCCGTGGCGGCGTCACTGGCACGAAGGAGGGCTTCCGCGGTGGCGTACGGGCGTCGGGAGAGGATCGCTCTTCCCCATGCCGCGCCGGCACACACCTCGTGCAACGCGGTGGTGGCCTCGTCGTCCGCCAGGGTGTTGAACCGGGCGAGACCCGGCGTGGAGCTCGAAGTCACGGGAGCCTCCGTGGCTGTTTTCACTGTGCGTTTTTCGCTTCGCGTCGGTCGGGCTGCGGATAGCTAACGCCCTCCACAACACCACGTCAACACTTTGTTGAAATTACGCGCATGCAAAAAGCCGTCGCCCGGTACTCCGGACGACGGCCCTCCGCGGACTTCCACGGCGTTCGCTCAGCTACGGCCTCAACTACTCGCCTTTGGCTGCATTTTCCCTGTTCAGGTAGTTGTAGACGGTGAAGCGGCTGACCCCCAGCGCGCCCGCCACCGTCTCCACGCCGTGGCGTACCGAGAAGGCACCACGTGCCTCCAGGGTCCGCACCACCGACTGCTTGGTCCGGCGGTCCAGCTCGGCGAGCGGCATGCCGTGCCGGCGCTCCATGGCGGCCAGGATGTGATCGAGCGACTCCGAGAGCTGGGGCAGCCGCACGGCTATGACGTCCTCGCCCTCCCAGGCCAGCACGACGTCGTCGGGCTGGGCCTGCTCCGGCCCGAGCAGCTCGGCGCCCATGGCGTCGACGAGCGGCTTGACCGCGGTGACGAGCGGGTGGTCCGCCGGTTCGGTCACTGGGAGTCCTCCCCGATCACATTGACCTGGAGGGACACCCGGGTGGCACCCGATGCCAGGGCCTGGCGCAGCAGCGAGTCCACCGCGGTGAGCACCTCGTCCGCGCCGCCCTCCGCCGTGTTGCCGAAGGGGCCGACGTCCACGGCGTCCAGGTCGGCCGCCTGGATGACCTCGCGGGCCACGACCGCGTGGGCGGGCGCCTCGTCGAGATCGAAGGGCTCGGTGGTGAACTCCACTCTCAAGCGCACTGTGCCTCCCTCATGCGTTCGCCACGCGGCTGTGAAACCCGCGGCTCGCGCCTGACCCTAACGGACGTGCGCCGGGGCCGTCGGGCGTCGGATCAGCCCTCAGTACCCGGCCGGGCGCGCGCCCGGGTGCGGCAGTACGCAGACGGCGACCGGGGCGGCGAGCGCCTGACCGATGCGGGTCAGTCCGCCGTCGCGGGCGTCGACCCGGAAGGCGGTCACCGTGCTCGACTTCTGGTTGGCCGCGAAGAGCAGTTTCCCGTCGGGCGAGAAGGCGATCTGCCGGGGGAAGTCGCCGCCGACGGGCACGGTGTCGAGCAGCCGCAGCACGGCCCCGTCGTCCTCGACGGCGTAGCGCGTCAGGCTGTTGTGCCCCCGGTTGGCGAGGTAGGCGAACCGGCCGTCGGCGGTGACCAGGAACTGCGCGGGATAGCTGGTCCCCGCACCGGTCCCCGTGGACTGCGGGGTGCCCGGGGAGAGCGTGCCGGTGGCCGGGTCGTAGCCGCAGACGACCGCGGTGTTGTCGACCTCGCAGGCCAGGTAGGCGAAGCGGCCGCCGGGGTGGAAGGTGATGTGCCGCGGTCCGGCGCCGGGGCGCAGCGCCGCGTGGGAGACCCGGCCGAGCGTGCCGCGCTTCTCGTCCAGCCGGTACGTGTACACGGTGTCGTTGCCGAGGTCCACGGCGAGGACGTGGTTGCCGTCGGGGGTGGTGATGATCTGGTGGGCGTGCGGCCCGTCCTGGCCGGGGCCGGGCGGTGGCGTGGTGTGGGCGACCAGGTCCGTACGCTCCCCCAGCGATCCGTCGCCCCGGACGGGGTGCACCGCGACACTGCCCGCGGTGTAGTTCGCGGTGAGCAGCCACCGTCCGGTGGGATGGACCGACAGATGGGTGGGCCCGGCCCCGCCCGTGTCGCGCGTTCCCAGCACCCGGTGGGTGCCGTCCCGCGACAGGGCCACCGCCGTCACCCCGCCCGGGTCCTGCTCGTCGACCGCGTAGACGGTGGCGCCGGAAGGATGCGCGGCCAGGTACGAGGGGTTGGCCACGCCCGTGATCACGGGCCCGGCGGCCATCGCCCCGGTGGCGGGGTCGTAGGTCGCCGTCCCGATTCCCGTGCCACCGCCCTCGGCCGAGGTGTACGTGCCGAGCAGCAGCTGCGGGGTGGCGCGCGGGCGCGGGCCGACCGCGGGCGCCCGGTCCGGCGCGGACCCCGGGGTCCGCGGGGAGCCGGGCGCCGCGGGGGCCGCCGACAGGGCGACACCGGCGAGCAGCGCTCCGAGGACGGTGCGCCGGCTGGTGGCGTGGTTCATGCGAGGCACCTCGTACGGGGTCGACGGCATCGGACGCACCAGCAACCCTGACCCGCCCCGGACCCCACGGCAACCGGCGCAATTGGGGGCCCACCTTGCACAACCCGCACGAAGACCCCGGGACCGAATTCCGGGCACCCCCTTGACAGCTTCCGCAGCTCCGGGCAATCTTCCGTTACGCAGAAACCAACTTCCGCAATACGGAAGGAGCGCCGAAACCCTCATGGGCTACCCGGACCAGCGCTTCGATGTGAACCTTTCGATCCTCTTCACGGAACTCCCGCTCCTGGAGCGTCCCGCGGCAGCCGCCGCGGCCGGCTTCACGGCGGTCGAGCTGTGGTGGCCCTGGATCGAGACCCCCACTCCGCCGCAGACCGAGCTCGACGCGCTCAAGAAGGCGCTCGACGAGGCGGGCACGCAGTTGGTGGGACTGAACTTCTACGCCGGACGGCTGCCCGGCCCCGGCCGCGGCGCGCTCTCCGTGCCCGGCACGGAGTCGGACCGCTTCCGCGCCAATATCGACGTGGCGGCCGGCTTCGCCGCCTCGGTCGGCTGCAAGGCGCTCAACGCGCTGTACGGCAACCGCGTCGACGGCGCGGACCCGGCCGCGCAGGACGAACTCGCCCTGGAGAATCTGGTGCTCGCCGCCCGTGCGGCCGACCGGATCGGGGCGGTACTCCTGATCGAGACCCTCAACGAGCCGGAGTCACCGCGCTACCCGCTGGTGAGCGCTCCGGCCGGGATCGGGATCGTCGACAAGGTCAACGCGGCGACCGGACTCGGGAACGCGAAGTTCCTGCTTGACCTGTACCACCTGTCGATGAACGGCGAGGACCTCGGCCAGGTCATCACGGCGTACGCCGACAGGACCGGCCACGTCCAGATCGCCGACAACCCGGGGCGCGGCGCGCCCGGCACCGGCTCGCTCCCGCTGGAGCAGCTCCTCGACGAGCTGACGAAGGCCGGTTACGACGGCTGGGTCGGCCTGGAGTACAAGCCCGGCGACCGGCCGAGCGCCGAGGCCTTCGAATGGCTCCCGGCCACCGCGCGGGCCGCCCACTGAGACGGCGAACTCCCCCTCGTACACACGCTTATCGGAAGGCACCCTCATGAGCAACAACCTCCCCAAGGTTGCGTGGATCGGACTCGGCATCATGGGCTCCCCCATGTCCGAGAACCTGATCGAGGCCGGGTACGACGTCACCGGTCACACCCTGGAGCAGGCGAAGATCGACCGGCTGGTCGCGGCCGGCGGCACCGGCGCGGGATCGATCGCCGAGGCGGTCCGGGACGCCGATGTCGTCATCACGATGGTGCCCGCCTCCCCGCAGGTCGAGGCCATCGCCTACGGCCCCGACGGCATCCTGGAGAACGCCAGGCCCGGCGCACTGCTGATCGACATGTCGTCGATCACTCCGCAGACCTCCGTGGACCTCGCGAAGAACGCGAAGGACAAGGGCATCCGAGTGCTCGACGCCCCGGTCTCCGGCGGCGAGGCCGGTGCCATCGAGGCGGTGCTGTCGATCATGGTCGGCGGCGAGCAGGCCGACTTCGACGCGGCCCAGCCGATCCTCCGGGCACTCGGCAGGACCATCGTGCTGTGCGGTCCGCACGGCTCCGGCCAGACGGTGAAGGCCGCCAACCAGCTGATCGTCGCGGTCAACATCCAGGCGTGCGCCGAGGCCGTCGTCTTCCTGGAGAAGTCCGGCGTCGACCTGGCCGCCGCGCTGGGTGTCCTCAACGGCGGACTGGCCGGCTCGACCGTCCTGACCCGCAAGAAGGACAACTTCCTCAAGCGGGACTTCGCGCCGGGCTTCCGGATCGACCTGCACCACAAGGACATGGGCATCGTCACGGACGCCGCCCGCAATGTCGGCGCCGCGCTGCCCGTCGGCGCCGTGGTCGCCCAGCTCGTCGCCTCGCTGCGCGCGCAGGGCGACGGCGGCCTGGACCACTCGGCACTGCTGCGCTCGGTCGAGCGCCTGTCGGGGCAGCCCGTCCAGGCCTGACCGGCCCGGCAACCCGGAGACTTCCGGACGGCGTCGGCGCCGACACCTGTCCTGTCGCGCCCAGGCGTCGGCGCCGTCCGGAACACCAGCCAACAAATTCAACAAACTGTTGACGTCGGGTTCGGGGCGTACTTACGCTCCTGGAGCCCCGAGCCGTCGCAGTTCAGCAGCTCAGCAGCTCCCGTACGGAAGGTCGCCCCGACACCATGACGCAGCGTGTGCTTACGACCGAGTCAGGCGCCCCGGTCGCCGACAACCAGAACTCCGCCACCGCCGGTGTCGGTGGCCCGATCCTCCTCCAGGACCAGCACCTGCTGGAGAAGCTGGCCCGTTTCAACCGGGAGCGCATTCCGGAGCGCGTGGTCCACGCCCGCGGCTCCGGCGCGTACGGCTACTTCGAAGTGACCGACGACATCACCGCCTTCACCCGGGCGGACTTCCTCTCCGAGGTCGGCAAGCGCACCGAGACGTTCATCCGCTTCTCGACCGTCGCCGACTCGCTGGGCGGCGCGGACGCGGTGCGCGACCCGCGCGGCTTCGCCCTCAAGATCTATACGGACGAAGGCAATTACGACCTGGTCGGCAACAACACCCCGGTGTTCTTCATCAAGGACCCGATCAAGTTCCCCGACTTCATCCACTCGCAGAAGCGCGACCCCTTCACGGGCCGTCAGGAGCCGGACAACGTCTGGGACTTCTGGGCCCACGCCCCCGAGGCGACGCACCAGGTCACCTGGCTGATGGGTGACCGCGGCATCCCCGCCTCGTACCGTCACATGAACGGCTACGGCTCGCACACCTACCAGTGGACGAACGCCGAGGGCGAGGCCTTCTTCGTCAAGTACCACTTCAAGACGAATCAGGGTGTGCGGTCCCTCTCCAGCGAGCAGGCCGCCGAACTCGCGGGCAAGGACGGCAGCTCGCACCAGACGGACCTGCTCCAGGCGATCGAGCGCGGGGTGAACCCGTCCTGGACGCTGTACGTGCAGGTCATGCCGGCCGCCGAGGCCGCGGGCTACCGCTTCGACCCGTTCGACCTGACCAAGGTGTGGCCGCACAGCGACTACCCGCTCCAGCGGGTGGGCCGGCTGGTCCTGGACCGCAACCCGGACAATGTCTTCGCCGAGGTCGAGCAGGCCGCGTTCTCCCCGAACAACTTCGTGCCGGGCATCGGTCCTTCGCCGGACAAGATGCTCCAGGGCCGGCTGTTCGCCTACGCGGACGCGCACCGCTACCGGCTGGGCGTCAACCACACCCGGCTCCCGGTGAACGCGCCGCGCACCGCGGTCGTCGACAACTACGGCCGCGACGGGCTGCACGCCACCCGCAACGGTTCGCGCCACGACAAGAACTACGAGCCCAACTCGTACGCGGGCCCCGCCCAGACCGACGCGGCACACTCCGCCCCGCTCGCCATCCACGGCTGGACCGGCACCCACGCGGCGCCCGCCCACACCAAGGACGACGACTTCTTCCAGGCGGGCGAGCTGTACCGGCTCATGTCCGAGGAGGAGAAGGGGCGTCTGGTCGCCAACATCGCCGGTGGCCTTTCCCAGGTGTCCCGCGACGACGTGATCGAGAGGAACCTCGCCCATTTCCACGCCGCCGACGCCGACTACGGCAAGCGCGTGGAGGAGGCGGTCCGCGCCCTGCGCGAGGACTGAGTCTCCCATTGAGCCCTGCTCGCGCCGCGAATCCGGATGAGGGATGTCATGCGGCGCGGGCAGGACGAGGCCGCGGCGGTCGTGCGACGCCAGTGCGGTGGTGAGGGCCGGCATGCCTCCTCGTCCTCTGACCTGAATGAGGACGAGCCGTTCCGGCCCGATCGCCGCCGCCGCGGCCCCTGTTGTGTTGTGTTGTGTTGTGTTGTGTCTTCCGTGCCAGGGCGCGGAGTACGGATACGGTCCCGTGCTCCGCGCCCTTCTTCGTGTGCGCTTTCCCGGGCTTCGTTGGCGCGTCCCCGGGCCGGGCCCGGCCCGGCACCGGCCCCTGCCCGTGGCGGGCCCCCGGACGACCGTGGCCCCCGCCCCCGGGGAGTCGGGGACGGGGGCCACGGGGCCGTCGGCGGTTCGTCAGGTCGTCGCGAGCGGGCGGATCGCGGTCGGCGCGTGGAACGGCTCCGTCGCGATGTCCTCGAACTCGTTGACGGACGCGATGTCCGTACCGCTCATCGCGATGTTCGTCACCCGCTCCAGGATCGCCTCGACCACCACCGGCACCCGGAACTCCGTGGCCAGCTTCTTGGCCTCCTCGAGGGCGGGCAGCAGCTGGTCCGGCTCGGTGACGCGGATCGCCTTGCAGCCCAGCCCCTCGACGACCTTGACGTGGTCGACGCCGTACACGCCGATCTCCGGCGAGTTGAGGTTCTCGAACTCCAGGTTGACCTGGAAGTCGATGTCGAAGTTGCGCTGCGCCTGGCGGATCAGCCCCAGGTAGGAGTTGTTCACCAGGACATGGACGTACGGGATGCGGTGCTGCGCGCCGACGGCCAGCTCCTCCAGCATGAACTGGAAGTCGTAGTCGCCGGAGAGCGCGACCACGGAGCCGTCCGGGTCGGCCGTGGCGACGCCCAGCGCGGCCGGGATGGTCCAGCCGAGCGGGCCCGCCTGTCCGCAGTTGATCCAGTGGCGCGGCCGGTACACGTGCAGCATCTGCGCGCCGGCGATCTGCGAGAGGCCGATCGTGGTGACGTACCGGGTCTCGGGGCCGAACGCCCGGTTCATCTCCTCGTACACCCGCTGCGGCTTCAGCGGCACGTCGTCGAAGTGGGTGCGGCGCTGGAGGGCCGCCCTGCGCTCCTGGGTGGACGCGGCCCACTGCGAGCGGTCCTTGAGCTTCCCGGCCGCCTTCAGTTCGCGCGCCACCTCGACGAACAGCTCCAGCGCCGCCCTGGCGTCGGAGGCGATGCCGAGGTCGGGGGCGAAGATCTTGCCGATCTGGGTGGGCTCGATGTCCACGTGGACGAACGTGCGGCCCCGGGTGTAGACATCCAGCTTGCCGGTGTGGCGGTTGGCCCAGCGGTTGCCGATACCGAGGACGAAGTCGGACTCCAGGAAGTTCGCGTTGCCGTAGCGGTGCGAGGTCTGCAGGCCGACCATGCCCGCGTTCAGCTCGTGGTCGTCGGCTATGGTGCCCCAGCCCATCAGGGTCGGGACGACCGGGACGCCGGTCAACTCGGCGAACTCGACGAGGAGTTCGGACGCGTCGGCGTTGATGACGCCGCCGCCCGCGACGAGCAGCGGACGCTCGGAGGCGTTCAGCATCTCCAGCGCCCGCTCGATCTGCTTGCGGGTCGCGGCGGGTTTGTGCACCGGCAGCGGCTCGTACAGGTCGGGGTCGAACTCGATCTCGGTGAGCTGGACGTCGATGGGCAGGTCGATGAGGACCGGACCGGGACGGCCGGTGCGCATCGTGTGGAAGGCCCGCTGGAAGACGCCGGGGACCTGGGCGGCTTCGAGGACGGTCGTCGCGGCCTTGGTGACGGGCGCCGCGATCGAGGCGATGTCGACCGCCTGGAAGTCCTCCTTGTGGAGCACGGCGGTCGGGGCCTGGCCGGTGATGCAGAGGATCGGGACGGAGTCGGCGATGGCGGAGTACAGGCCGGTGATCATGTCGGTGCCGGCCGGCCCCGACGTACCGATGCAGACGCCGATGTTCCCCGGGCGTGCCCGGGTGTAGCCCTCCGCCATGTGGGAGGCGCCCTCGACGTGACGGGCGAGCGTGTGATGAACCCCGCCGGAGGCCTTGAGGGCCGCGTAGAAGGGGTTGATCGCCGCGCCCGGCACACCGAACGCGTTGCTGACGCCTTCGCGCTTGAGGATCTCAACTGCCGCTCGGGCAGCGGTCATTCGAGGCATTGAGTGCTCCTGCTCGGACCTGGTGGATTCGGGCTCTGTCGCGCCACCTGAGAGCACCAATTCCGCATTACGGAAACTTGATTCTATTATACGGAAGTCAATCTAAGGCGAGCCCCGGCGACCGTCAAGAGACGGCGCACGGAGCCACCGAGTGCGCGCTCCGGTCCACGAAGTACGCCAAGTCCCTCCTCAGGGCCTGCCCCTTGGTGGACGATGGGGGTTTGGAGCGGAGCCGGAGGGCGATCATGGTGGAGTCGGTGCCGGTACGCTGCCCGGCCTGCGGCCGCGACCACGCGTACAGTCCGCCGGCCTACCCCTGCCCGTGCGGGGCACCGACCGCCCCGCTCGTGCTGCGCGGCGCCCAGGTCGTACCGATCACCCACCGCACCTGGAACGACGACTGGGTGACGGTGCGCTGCCCCGACTGCGGGCGCCTGGACCAGTGGCCGCAGCCGGAGCTGTGCTGCCCGTGCGGAACGGCGCTCCGCGTCCCGGTCCGGCCGGCGGCGGCGCCCGGCGGCGATCCCGCGCCCGAGGACGGTTCCCGGCCCGCCGGGCCCTCGCACATCCCGCTGCCGCGTACGGCCCCGGCGCCCCGGCCCGCGTTCCGGGCCCTCGCGATCCACGGCGCGGGCGACGCGCTCGCGACCGCGGCCCGGTATCTGAGCTGGCTGGGCTACCGCGACGTGGTGCAGCCGTCGGAGCCCTCGCCCGCCCGGATCGATCTGCGGGCCGCCGGGCTGATGGCCCAGGTGGACACGGTCACCCGCCCGACCACCCTGCGCGACGTCGAGTGCCTCTGGCTGAACGCGCTCAGCGCATCGGTCACCGGCATCTTCTTCTCGCTCTCGGGGTACGCGCCGGACGCGGCGTCACGCGCGGACGGCCTGGGCATGCCGCTCTTCGTGCTGGACCCGGCGGGAACGCCGCAGCCGGTCAACAGCCCGGCCGACGAGCTGCTCAGCACCGGGGCCTGAGAGCCTCTCGGGTGACCTCGGATCGGATAGCGGACGCGGTCTGGTGCGTGCGATTCCAAGGCGGAGGAGGGAGTCGACGCGGAGCGTTGGCGACCGACGACAACGCGGGAAGCGTGCGTGCCAGGGCGTGGCCGCCCGGTCGGAGGTCACCCGACAGGCTCTGAGCCGCGTCCGGGGCGACATACTGGCCGTATGCGCATCCGTACCGCCCGCCGCACCGACCTTCCACTGCTCCAGGACATCGAGCGGGCCGCCGGCGAACCGTTCCGCACGCTCGGCATGTCCGCGATCGCGGACGACGAGCCGCCGCCGCTCGCTCTGCTGGACGAGTACCGCCGGGCCGGCCGCGCCTGGGTGGCCGCGGACCCCGACGACCACCCGGTCGGCTATCTGATCGCCGACCCGGTCGACGGGGCGGCCCACATCGAGCAGGTCTCCGTGCACCCGTCCGCCGCGCGGCGCGGCGTGGGCAGCGCACTCATCGATCACCTCGCCGGATGGGCGGGTGAACGCGGTCTGGGCGCACTCACGCTCACGACCTTCTCCCACGTCCCCTGGAACGCGCCGTACTACGCCCGCCTCGGCTTCCGCACCCTCGACGATGCCGAACTCACCGACGGGCTGCGGAAGATCAGGGCGCAGGAGGCGGAACACGGCCTCGACCACTGGCCGAGAGTCTGCATGCGGCGCGAGATCCCGCACACCGGGCACCTCCGGCAGCTCACCGGAGCCGACCGGCAACAGTGAGTGCAATCGGTCACGTTCAGGCCAGGGGGCCACAAATGTTCGGCCCGCTGTCAGTGGCGGGCCTTAAGGTGGTGCTCATGGCTTTAACTCCACGGCACACACCACCTGACGACCGGCCGCGCACGTCCCGGCCGGCGCCCCCGTCCGCCGCCCAGGCGAACGAGGCGATACGCGCGTTCGTGGACGCGCAGGCCGGCCAGGACTGGTCCTCCGTGGAGTCCGCCGCCTACGAGGTGCTGCTGATCGAATGGGCGGCCGCGACCCGGGGCGTCACCGGCGACATCATCGAGGCCGCCTGACGACGCCCGGGGCGCTCCGGTCCTACTGCCCGTAGCCCTCCCGCAGTTCGATCTTCCGGACCTTCCCGCTGACCGTCATCGGGAAGGTCTCCAGGATCCGCAGCTGCCGCGGGATCTTGTAGTGCGCCAACTGCTCGCGGCAGTAGGCCGTCACCTCTTCCAGGCTCGGCGGGTCCGCCGGGTCCCTCGGTATGACACAGGCCAGGATCTCCTCGCCGTAGGTGTCGTCCGGCACACCCACCACCTGCACATCGGCGATCTTCGGGTGGCCGTAGAGGAATTCCTCGATCTCCCGGGGATACACGTTCTCGCCGCCGCGGATGATCATGTCCTTGATCCGGCCGACGACCTGTACGTAGCCGTCCTCCCGCATCACCGCGAGGTCACCGGTGTGCATCCAGCGGCCGGCGTCGATGGCTTCGGCGGTCCGCTCGGGCTGCTCCCAGTAGCCGAGCATCACGCTGTAGCCACGGGTGCGCAGTTCGCCCGGCGCACCGCGCTCCAGCGTCACCCCGGTCACCGGGTCGACGACCTTGACCTCGATGTGCGGCATCACGCGCCCGACGGTGCCGGTGCGGCGCTCCAGGTCGTCGTCGCGGCGGGTCTGGGTGGAGACCGGTGAGGTCTCCGTCATGCCGTAGCAGATGGACACCTCGTCCATGTGCATCTCGGCGACGACCCGCTTCATCACCTCGACCGGGCAGGGCGATCCGGCCATGATGCCGGTGCGCAGCGAGGAGAGGTCGTACGAGGCGAAGTCCGGGAGGTTCAGCTCCGCGATGAACATGGTGGGGACGCCGTAGAGCGAGGTGCAGCGCTCCTGCTGCACGGCGGTGAGCACGGCGGCGGCCTCGAAGGCGGGGGCCGGGATCACGATGCAGGCGCCGTGCGAGGTGGCGCCCAGGTTCCCCATGACCATGCCGAAGCAGTGGTAGAAGGGGACGGGCAGACAGATCCGGTCCTGTTCCGTGTAGGCGACCAGCTCCCCCACGAAGTATCCGTTGTTGAGGATGTTGTGGTGGGAGAGGGTGGCCCCCTTGGGGAAGCCGGTGGTGCCGGAGGTGTACTGGATGTTGATCGGGTCGTCGCAGGACAACTCGGCTTCCCGAGCGGCGAGTTGTTCCTCCGCCACGGATCCGGAGACGGCCAGCAGTTCGTCCCAGGACGGGTCACCGATGTAGTGCACGGCGCGCAGCGCGGGGCAGTGGGCCCGGACCTGGCCGACCAGGGCGCGGTAGTCGCTGGTGCGGTGCGAGCGCGAGGCGACCAGGAGCGATATGCCGGCCTGCTTCAGCACGTACTCCAGCTCGTGCGCGCGGTACGCCGGGTTGATGTTGACCATGATGGCGCCGATGCGGGCCGTGGCGTACTGCACGAGCACCCACTCCGGGCAGTTGACCGCCCAGATGCCGACCCGGTCCCCCTTGGCCACCCCCGACGCCATCAGCGCACGGGCCAGTTCGTCGACCGCCGCGCCGAATTCGGCGTAGGTCCAGCGTCGCCCCGACGCGACGTCCACCAGCGCCTCGCGGTCGCCGAACGTCTCGATCGCGCGGTCCAGATTGCGGCCGATGGTGTCGCCGAGGAGCGCCGTGGTGCCGGTGCCGTGCGCGTAGGAGAGCCGACTCATCGCAGATCACCCTCGTCGTACTCGGTGCCGGTGCCCCGGGCCGTTCGCTCGCGCAGTTCGATGCGGCGGATCTTGCCGGAGACGGTCTTGGGCAGCTCGGCGAACTCCAGCCTGCGGACCCGCTTGTACGGGGCGAGGACCGACCGCGAGTGCTCGAACAGCACCTTCGCCGTGTCCGGGCCGGGCTCCCAGCCCTCCGCGAGCACGATGTACGCCTTGGGGACGGAGAGCCGGACCGGGTCGGGAGCGGGGACGACGGCGGCCTCGGCGACCGCCTCGTGCTCCAGCAGGGCACTTTCCAGCTCGAAGGGACTGATCTTGTAGTCGCTCGCCTTGAAGACGTCGTCCGCGCGCCCGACGTAGGTGATGTAGCCGTCCGCGTCGCGCGAGCCGATGTCGCCGGTGCGGTAGTAGCCGCCCGCCATGGCCTCGGCCGTGCGGTCCGGGTCGCCGTGGTAGCCGGTCATCAGGCCCACCGGGCGGGCGGACAGGTCGAGGGAGATCTCGCCCTCGGCCGCGCCGGGCTCACCGGTGACCGGGTCCAGGAGCTCGACCTTGAAACCGGGGCTGGGCCGTCCCATCGAACCGGCCTTCAGCAGCTGGCCCGGGGTGTTGGCGACCTGGACGGCGGTCTCGGTCTGGCCGAAGCCGTCCCGGATGGTGACGCCCCAGGTGCGCCGCACCGTCTCGATGACCTCCGGGTTCAGCGGCTCACCGGCCGCGACGACCTCGCGCGGCGGGGTCTTCAGCTGGGCGAGATCGGCCTGGATCAGCATCCGCCAGACGGTGGGCGGGGCGCAGAAGCTGGTGACGCCCGAGCGGTCCATCTCGGCCATCAGCCGACCCGCGTCGAAGCGGGTGTAGTTGAAGATGAAGACGGTCGCCTCGGCGCTCCAGGGCGCGAAGAGATTCGACCAGGCGTGCTTGGCCCAGCCGGGCGAGGAGATGTTGAGGTGCACGTCCCCGGGCTTGAGGCCGATCCAGTACATCGTCGACAAGTGGCCCACGGGGTAGGAGACATGGGTGTGCTCGACGAGCTTGGGGCTGGCAGTGGTGCCGGAGGTGAAGTAGAGCATCAGCGGCTCGTCGGCGTCGGTCTCCCGGTCCGCCTCGAAGGTCTCCGGCTGCTCGTCGGCTCCGGTGTACGACAGCCAGCCGGGCACGCCCGCGCCGACGGCGAACCGGGTGTAGCCGCCGGGCACCTCGTCGAACTTCGCGGTGTCGGTGTCCCGCACCAGGACGTGCCGGACCCGGCCGCGCTCCACCCGGTCGCGCAGGTCGACCGGGCCGAGGAGCGGGGTGGCGGGGATGACCACGGCGCGCAGCTTCATCGCGGCCAGGGCGGTCTCCCAGAGCTCGACCTGGTTGCCGAGCATGACGAGGATCCGGTCCCCGGCGCGCACGCCCTGGGCGCGCAGCCAGTTCGCGGCCTGGTTGGACCGGGCGGACATCCGGGCGAAGGACACCTCGGTGCGGCCGCCGTCCTCCTCCACGATGTGCAGGGCGGTGCGGTCGTTGTTCTCGGCGATGACGTCGAACCAGTCGAGCGCCCAGTTGAAATGATCGGTCCTGGGCCAGCTGAAGCCCTCGTAGGCCGCGTGGTAGTCCTCACGGTGCTTCAGCAGAAAGTCCCGGGCGGCCCGGAACGTTTCCGTCGCGCTGGTTGCCGACATGTGCCCTCCTCATTGCGGACCGGACCGGTCACTTAACATCATGTAAACAGTGACCCAGGTCTCACCACCCCCGAACGGGGGTGCAGCGAGGGGGTGGCCGAACCCCCCTGGAGCCGGGCAGAGAGGCGTCAGCGTGCCGGAATCCGTCGATGCGGTCGAGATGCAGACAGCGCTGCTGCGGCTGCGCCGGACCAGTGGGCTGCCGGTGGCCTTCGGCGGGCTGCTCGCCGATGCCCGTCATGCCAGGATCGCCGAGCTGAACGGGGCACAGACCGCGGCCCTGCGCGGTCTCGTCATCTCGGCGGGCAGCGGGCTCGGCGGCAAGGCGATCGCGCTGTCCCGGCCGTGCGCGGTGACCGACTACCACTCCTCGCGCCACATCAGCCACGAGTACGACCTGGCGGTCGCGGCGGAGGGCCTGCGCTCGGTGGTCGCGGTCCCCGTCGTGGTGCGGCGCAAGGTGCGCGGTGTGCTGTACGGGGCGCTGCGCGAGCCGATCACGCTCGGGGACCGTACGTTCGACGCGGCGGTGGCCGCCGCCCGCGATGTGGAGCAGGCCCTGGTGGTACGGGACGAGGTGCAGCAACTGCTGGCGGTGACCCGGGAGCAGATCACGGACCCGAGGGCGGCCCCGGAGGCGTGGGAGGACGTCCGCGAGGCCCACCGCGAGCTGCGGGCCCTGGTCCCGAAGGTCGTCGACCCGGCGCTGCGCGACGAACTGCTCGCGGTGTGCGGGCGGCTCGCCTCGGCGGCCGGGGCCCGCACGCCGAAGCCCTGCGAGGTGCAGCTGGCGCCGCGCGAGCTGGACGTGCTGGCCTGCGTGGCGGCGGGGGCCACGAACGCGGTGGCGGCGGAGCGGCTCGGGCTGCGGCCGGAGACGGTGAAGGGCTATCTGCGTTCGGCGATGCGCAAGCTGGGGGCGCACACCCGTCTGGAGGCGGTGGTGGCCGCCCGGCGCGCGGGGCTGCTGCCGTAGGTGACGCCGCTCCGTGCCCCGGGCATGTCCGCTCACGGTCCGAAGCCACCCGCTGTCCGGGGCCGGCTCACTCCCCGAAGTCGACGAACGTCGCGAACCGGATGTCGTGGCCGTCGGTACCGCCCGGCGCCGTCGTCATGACGGAGAGCATCCGTACGGCCTCTTCCGTGAGCGCGTCGCGCTCCGCCCGGCCGAGCCTGCCGAGTGGCTGCACGGTGAGCGGCGCCGCCCCGGAACCCGGACGTCCGGCACCGTCGCCCAGCCGCCAGATCGCCGCGAGGAACCCGTCGACGAGCACCGTGCCGTACGCCTGATTGCCGTTCCCGTTGCGCCCGTGGAACTGCTGCGGGATCACCCGGGTGCGGTCCGCGTGGCCGAGCAGCACATTGTCGAACTCGGGCAGGAAGCGCGGCGGGGCCGGGGTGTCCTCGTCCGGGCGCGGCGCGTCCGGCAGGTCGAAGAGTTCGGCACAGTTCTCGTCCCGGAAGGTGACGAGCTGCGGCCGCAGCCGCTCGAACACCTCCCGCAGCCGGGTCAGTCCGGCCCACATCTGCATGTCCTTCACCGAGGCCGGCCCGAACGCGGCGAGATAGCGCAGCACCGTGGCATCGGGCGCGGGGGCCGGCTCGGACGGAGCACCGAGCCAGTGCTCGGCGGTGGTCAGCGCGACCTGGCCGCTCCTCCCCCACACCCCGCGCGGGGTCACCTGGACCAGCGGCAGCAGGCAGCGGGCGGCCACGCCCAGGGCCTGCGGGTCGGCGTCCGGCCACGCGACGAGCAGCTCCTCGCGGATTTCCTTGGGCGTACGGGGCCGCTCCTCGACGAATTCCCTGCTCACCGACCTGAGCCGGTCGAGGTCCACCCCGAACAGCCCCTTGCGGAATATGTTGAGCTCCCGGTCGCGCGCCGCCTGGACGAGCGGGCGCAGGGTGAGCGCGTCGGCAGCGGTGTGCATATGGATGGTGGAGCGCATGGTGACGATACGGACCACCTCGCGGGACTCCATCAGCGCGGCGAGCGCGGCGGGGTCGAAGCCGTCGAGGCGGGCGCAGAGCTGGTAGTAGGGCGGTTTGGCGTTCTGTGCCTGAAGACCGACCAGATGCTCCACGGCGTCCTTCGCGGACATCGTGGTCCGGCGCAGCAGCAGCTGGCGCTCCAGCGTGGCGCGGCTCAGCGCGCGGGGGGAAAGCACAGCGGGTGCGGCGGGGTTCCTGGTGGCCATGGAGGCACGCTACGCGCCCTTGCGGACAGCTTCGGTCCTCGTCGTCGATCGTGCTCCGATCCGTGCGCCCCGCCATGCCGCCGCGGCGCAGGACCCGGGATCGCGGGGCGCCCGCCCACATCATGGGTCGGTGATCAGTGTCCTGTTCGCCATCCTCACCGCGCTCAGCAACGGCACCGCCTCCGTACTTCAGCGCCGTGCCGCCCGCACCGTCCCCGACAGCGAGGCGATGCACCTCTCGCTGATCGGGCATCTGCTGCGCCAGCGGCTGTGGCTCGCCGGGATCGGTCTGGTGATCGTCGCGGCCGTCTGCCAGGCCGTGGCACTGGCCACCGGACCGATCGCCGTGGTCCAGCCGATCTTTGTGATCGAGCTGCCCGCCACACTGCTGATGGCCGCGTTCGTCATGCGCGTCCGGCTGTCCCGGCGGGTCTGGTACGGGGTGGCGGCCGTGACACTCGGGCTGGCCCTGGGCATGGCCTCCGCGGCGCCCGGCGGCGGCAGTACGTCCGTGCACGGTGCGGCCTGGATCCCCGCGCTGATCCTGACCGGGCTCTTCGAGGCCGCACTGATCGCCGCGGCCCTGAGCAGCCGCGGCAACACCCGGGGCGCGCTGCTCGGCCTCGCCGCCGCGTGCGGGTACGCCCTGACGGCCGCGCTCATGAAGGACGCCATGGCACGGCTCGAAGGGGGCGGCGGAGCGGTGGCGCTCCTGACGTCCTGGCAGCTGTACGCCACCGCGGCGGCCGGGGTGGGCGCCCTGTTCCTCCTCCAGAACGCCCTCCAGGCGGGCACGCTGGTCGCCGTCCAGCCGATGCTGACCCTCGGAGACGCCCTGATCAGCGTGGTGTACGGGGTGACGCTGTTCGGCGAGGAGCTGCGCACCGGATGGTGGGTGCTGCCCGAGCTGGTCGCGCTCACCCTGATCACGGCGGGCTGCGTGGAGCTGGCCCGCTCCCCGCTGGCGGCCGGAAATCCGGCCCCGCCCGCCCGCAGGGTCAGGTGAGCCGTCCGCCGCCCGGCCCGGGAAGGGGTGATTGCCCTCGATCGGGTCGCGCCGCCCGACCGCTCGGGGCTATTCTCCGGTCGAGCCAATGTGTGGCGTACGGGCAAGGGGCCCGGTTTCTTTTCTGGGGGTCGGTGTGGTTTCTGGTCGCGTCGTGCGGTTCGACGGAGCTCGGGGATACGGCTTCATCTCGCCCGATCACGGGGGTGAGGACGTCTTCCTCCACGTGAACGACATGCTGATCCCCGAGTCCTACGTACACACGGGTACGGCGGTCGAGTTCGAGATCGAGGACGGCGACCGCGGGCTGAAGGCATCGTCCGTCCGGCTCGCCGAGGGGCCCGACGGGAAGCCCCTGACTCCGCCGAGGCCCGTGACCGTCACCGCTTCCGGAGCGGCCGACGACGACACCCTGTGCGACGTGCTCAGCGCGGCCGAGTACACCAGGGACGTGACCGACGTCCTGCTGGAGTCCGCTCCTTCACTGACGGGCGCTCAGATCCTGCAGATCCGGCGCGGGTTGCTGCAGTTCGCCAAGAACCACGGCTGGACCGAGGGCTGACGGCCGTCACCCCGGTACCGGGCCGTCCGCCCGCTCAGCCGCTCGGCTCCCGCACCACCAGCGGGGTGCCGAGCACCTGGTGTCCGCCGCTGGCGAGCATGCGCACCTCGCCCCGGTCGCTGATCTCCGCGCGCACGATTCCGGTCTCGTCCTCGTAGATCGGGTAACCGCCCGCCCCGGACTGCGCCGTGCGCCGGACGGTCACCGTGTCGTCCTCCACGGCGGACGCCTGAAATACCAACTGGTAGCTCTCCGGGTAATCCATGTCCGTTCTCCGATGCGGATGGGGCAGGGCATGTTCCGCCCACCTCTTCCATCGTCCCTCCGACCGGCCCGCACCGCCCGAGCAGCGGCCCACGGCTGCGGGCTCATGCCCGAGCCACTTATCCTGAACGCATACGGGCGGTTCGACGGCACTCGGGTGCATATCGCATGAATGGCCCCCTTTCTCCCGAGTCGTGTGCACGGCATGCACGCCCGGGATCCCCGAAACCGGGAAGGGACACACCATGATGGATGCCGACAGGGGAGACGATGTCTACCAGCCCCAGCAGCCGGAGGCCTCGGACCTCGCCGAGCAGCTCGACGTCGAGGACACCCTGGACAACCGGGGGCTGACCGACGCACTCGACGAGGGCTACTCCCCGCCCGAGCGGCCGTGGGCGGTGGAGGACCGGGGCACCACCGCCGCCGAACAGCACGACGGCGAGTCACTGGACGGCCGCCTGGCCCGCGAACTCCCCGAGTCCCCCGGTGCCGACGGCGACGGCATGGGGGATCTGCCCGACGGCGACGGCGAGCTCTGGGACGCGGAGGTCGGTACGGTACGCGCCGGGCGGCTCACCCGGCAGCTGGACATCGACGAGCCGGACACCATGGCGGGCGAGGACGTCGGGATCGACGGGGCCGCGGCATCGGCCGAGGAAGCCGCGATGCACGTGGTGTCGGACGGCCAGGGATGAGACGGCGGCCCGCCGCCCCGCCCGACCATGACTTCGGAGGTAATCGACGCCTTTCCCGCCATCGGACATCGTGTTCCTCAGCCCACGAGGGCCCGGCCCGAGGGCCGGTACGCGAGGAGAGGAACAGCACGATGACCGCATACGAGGACGCCGTTCAGCGCTACTTCGCCGCCTGGAACGCGACCGCCGCCGAGGAGCTGGCGAAGGCCGTCGAGGCCGCCTTCACCGAGAGCGCCACCTACACCGACCCGCTGGCCGATGTGAGCGGCCACGAGGGGCTCGCGGCCGTGATCGACGGCGCCCATCAGCAGTTCCCCGGTTTCGAGTTCCGGATCACCGGCACGCCGGACGGACATCACGACATCGTGCGCTTCAGCTGGGAACTGGTCTCCACCGCCGACGGTTCGGCGCCCGTCGCCGGGTCGGACGTGATCACCCTCGCCGACGACGGACGCATCGCCTCGGTCAGCGGCTTCCTCGACCGGGTGCCCGGCGCCTGAGCGTCCGACGGGAGGCGGGCCCGGCACCGCGCCGCCCGCCTCAGGCCGGCTCGTCGAGGAACCTCCCGCCCTCCAGAAGGGTCTTGAGCGTCGACAGGATCGCGACCCAGCCGCCGCTGACGCCCTCCAGCATCCTGCTGTCGGGGCTGTCGAACCCGTCGTGGGTGATCGTCAGCTTGATCCCCATCTCGGGCTCCTCGGCCGGCTCGATGTCGAAGGCGACCTTCGACCGCTCCCGGACGGCCTTCTCCCACTCCTCGTCCGAGGCGAAGTCGAACATCTGGCGGTGCATGGGCTGCAGGGTGTGCCAGGTGTACGAGAGCCGCCTGCCGGGATCCGCCTCCAGGACGCGCTGACCGACCTCCTCGAACTCACCGTCCGGGTCCATCTTCCAGCGGACCGGTGCGCTGGCCTCCCAGGTCGAATCGGGGCCGTATCCGCCCATGTAGATCTTGATGAGTTCGGGGTCGGTCAGCGCCTGATAGAGCTTCTCGGCGGTGGTCTGGATGTAGATGACGTAGACGAACTCGGGCTTGTCCATGACCGTTCCTTCCAGGGTCTGATCGGGGTGGGACAGCGCGGTCGGCAGCGGTGTTCGTGCGTGGTCCGGGCAGGCCCTACGGGGTGTCGGCGAAGTCCGGTCCGGCCGGTGACCGCGACGCCCGCGACTGCGCCGGGAGTGCCGCGAGTCCGGGTGCCGCTTCCAGCGGGCGGTCGGTGAAGAAGCGGGCGACGAGGTCCGCGACGTCGTCCGGGCGCTCCAGGACGACCCAGTGGTCGGACTCCCCGATCGTGACGAACCTGCTGCCCTCGATCGTGGCGGCGAAGGCCCGCTGCCGCTCGGGCGAGGTCACCGTGTCGTGCTCGCCCGCGAAGACCAGGGCCGGTACGCCGGCCAGTCCGCCGGAGAAGTCCGGCCGCCGACCCAGTGCCCGGTGCAGCGACTGCGCGGCGTGCGGGGAGTGGGTGAGGGCGTACAGGAACGAGCGCCGCACATAGCGTCGCGCCAACTCGCCCCGGTGGACGTTCCGTTCGGGGTCCTGACACATCAGCACCCCGGCGGCCAGACCGGCGAGACCCTCCAGGTCGCCGGTGTCCAGCCGGGACACGGCGCGGCCCCACTGGGCCCGCTGGCCGTCGGTGATGTGGACGGGTACCCCGCCGAGGATCAGCCGGGCGATCCGGCCGGGGTTCCGGCGGGCGCAGCCGAAGGCAATGGATGTGCCGTAGGAGAACCCGAAGAGGTTGACCCTGGGCACGTCCAGATCGTCGATGATTCCGGTGACGGCGTCGTACAGGACGTCGTCGCCCGCACCGGGCGGGAGCGGGTCCGCGTCGCCCATGCCGGGCAGGTCGGCCGTGACCACGGAGGCGATCGGCCCCAGGTGGTCGTCCATCTGCGGCCAGCCGTACATCCCCTGGAGCGCGCCGCCGAGAATGACGACCGGTTCGGTGTGCGGCGAGGGCTGCCTCAGGACCCGGTAGCCGTAGCGCAGCCCGTCCACCGACAGGGTCCGGATGATCTCGTCGGCCATGGTTCCGTGCCTCTTGGTTTCCGGGTCAGGCCCTGGTGAGAACGAGTGCGGCGTTGTGTCCGCCGAAACCGAGCGAGGTCTTGACGGCCGCGTCGAACGTTCCCGGCCGGGCCTCCTTGCTCACCACTTCGATGGGGATCGCGGGGTCGGGGGCGTCGAGGTTCATGGTGGGCGGTACGAGCCGGTGCTGGAGCGCCAGCACGGTCAGCGCGGTCTCGATGCCGCCGGCGGCGCCCAGGGTGTGTCCGGTCATCGCCTTCGTCGAGGTGACCAGGGGGTGCTCACCGAGGACCCGGCGGAGCATCGTCGCCTCGATGAGGTCGTTGGAGACGGTCGAGGTGCCGTGGGCGTTGACATGGCCGATGTCCCCGGCCCCGATTCCGGCGTCCGCGAGCGCGAAGCGCAGGGCCCGTTCGATGCCCAGGCCCTCGGGGTCGGGGGCGACGGCGGAGTAGGCATCGCTGGAGGCGCCGTATCCCGCGATATGCGCGCGGACGGTGGCGCCGCGGGCTCGGGCGTGCTCCGGCCGTTCCAGGACGAGGAGTCCGGCGCCCTCGCCGACGACGAAGCCGTCCCGGTGGGTGTCGAACGGGCGGCAGGCCGCCTCGGGGTCCTCACGCCGGGTGGAGACGGCCTTGAGCTGGCAGGCGCTGGCGATCAGCAGTCGGGAGCAGACCGATTCGGCGCCGCCCGCGATGACGATGTCGCAGGCCCCGGTGCGCAGCATCTGGTGGGCGGTGCCGATGGCGACGGTGCCGGAGGAGCAGGCGGTGGAGACGGCCTGGCTCGGGCCGAGGGCGCCCAGGTCGGTGGCGACGCTGCTGGCCGCGCCGTTGACGACGGTGAGCGGGGCGAGCTTCGGGGAGACACGGCGTGCGCCGCGTTCGGTGAGGGTGGTGTGCTGCTCGTCGTAGAACGGCAGTCCGCCGTGCGCGGAGCCGATGACGACGGCGACCCGTCCGCCGTCCCAGACCGAGGGGTCGAGACCGGCGTCGGCGACGGCCTCGCGGGCCGCGATGACGGCCAGTTGCGAGAAGCGGTCCATCAGCCGCGCGGTCGCCACCCCGAGCAGCGCCCTCGGGTCGAGGCCGGTGATGGTGTACATGAAGTCACAGGGCAGCCCGTGGAGTTCGGGCCGGTGCGGGACCGACGGCGCGGTCGACGCCTCGGAGACCGTGCGCCAGGTCGCTTCGGCCCCGGTGCCCGCGGCGGTCACCATGCCGATCCCGGTGACGGCGGCGGCGAACGGCTCGGGGCGGTACGGGCGGCCCGTCACGCGGCGGCCTTGCGGTGCACCGCGTCGACGAGTTGGCCGACGGTGTCCCGCGAGGTCAGCTGGACGTCGTCCAGATCGACACCCATCCGGTCCTCGATGAGCAGCCGCAGTTCCTCCAGCGCCAGTGAGTCGAGCCTGAGGTGACGGAGCGACACCTCGGGCCGGATGGCGAGCGGATCGGTGCCGAAGTTCGCCACCAGCAAGGTGTTGATCTCTTCTGCCGTGCTCATGCGGCGCTCCTGCGCTCTCGTACGCGGTGACGCCCTGCCGCGTGAGGTGTGAGTGCCATCGGGGGACGCCGGCTGGTCCGGAGGAACCATTTATACGCCTTCGCGAAGGTAGATCCGATCCGCGTTCCCCCGTGCGGTGGGGGGCCGTCCGGTTGTACGAATCCACATGGTTCACGGCGATCGGCAGGCCTCCCGCCGCCGATGACCGGCCCGTACACTCCGCGATCATGACGATCGACACGACTCATGCCGACGGACCCGCGCTCTTCCCGACGATGTCCACCATGCGCGCGATGCGCCGCCTGAAGCCGGAACCGGTGCCGGACGAGACGCTGGAGCAGCTCATACAGGCCGCCGTCTGGGGTCCCAGCGGCGGCAACATGCAGTGCTACGAGTACGTCGTGGTGACCGACCGCGAGGTGATGGCGCGTCTGGCGCCGCTGTGGAAGCGGTGCGTGGACGCCTATCTGGCGACGACGGGGAAGTACGCGCCGAAAGGCATGGACGAGGCGGCGTACGGCCGGATGGTCGCCGCGATCGAGTACCAGCGCGACCACTTCGCCGATACGCCGGCGCTGGTCGTGCCCTGTTACCGGTTTCCGGAGCCGCGCCTGGACGAGGAGGGGCTGCTGGCCTCCGCACAGGCACTCGGGCCTGCCGCGACCGAGCACATGATGAACATCCGGACGCGCTTCCAGGCGCTCGCCGAGGGCTCCTGCGTCTACCCGGGTGTGCAGAACGTCCTCCTCGCCGCGCGGGCCCTGGGGCTCGCGGCGAACATCACCATCTGGCACCTGATGCTGGAACAGGAGTGGAAGGAGGCCCTCGGCATCCCCGAGGACATGCACACCTACGCCGCCATTCCGGTCGGGTGGCCGCAGGGCAACTTCGGGCCGGTACGGCGCCGCCCGGTGGCGGACGTCATCCACCGCGACCGCTGGTAGCCCGGGGCCTGCCCGCCCTGCCCGGTGACGCCCCATCCGCTCACCGGGCAGGCCTCGTAGTGCCGCATCAACCCCATTGGAGTGAAAGGAAGTTCGACACACCGGCAGTGATTGTCATGCCCCAGACAGATGGATACGCTGAGCGGGCTTCGCGGCCCCTCGGCCCACCCCACTCGGGCCCGGGGGCCGTTCTCTTCCCCCCACCGAGCAGGAGCAGGTATGCCCAGCCGCGCCGCAGCCCACGCAAAGGGCCGCGCATCCGTCCTGGCGGCCCTCACCGCCACCGTCCTCACCGTGACCGGCTCGCCGGCCTTCGCCGCACCGGACGGCGGCCACCCGATGAACCGGGCGTTCGCGCGGGCCGCCGCGGAGTTCGACGTACCGCGCGATCTGCTCGCCGCCGTCGGTTACGGCGAGACCCGGCTCGACGGCCACTCCGGGCGCCCCAGCCAGGCCAACGGCTATGGCGTGATGCATCTGGTGAGCAACCCCACGAACCGGACCCTGGAACGGGCGGCGACCCTCACCGGCAAGTCCCTCGCCGAGCTCCGCACCGACACCGGGGCCAACATCCTGGGCGGCGCGGCGGTGCTGCGCAGTTACGCGGACAAGCTCGGCCTCGACGCCCGGGACCGCGACGACATCGACGCCTGGTACCCGGCCGTCGCCCGGTACGGCGGCGCGCGGGGACCCGCCGCCACCCTCTACGCCGACACCGTCTACACCTTCCTGGCCGACGGGCTCAGGGCGATCGTCCCCGGCGGCGAGCGGATCTCCGTGACGAGCCGTCCGGTCGCCCCGCAGAAGGGTTCGCTCACCGCCACCGGCGTACGCACCCAGAGCCCCGACTACCCGTCGGCGCTGTGGGTCCCGGCCGACCCGCACAACTTCGCGGCGGGCCGCTCGGCGAAGATCGACAAGGTGATCGTCCATGTCACGCAGGGCTCGTACGCGGGCTCGATCAGCTGGTTCCAGAACCCGACCGCGGAGGTGAGCGCCCACTACGTGGTGCGCTCCTCCGACGGCGAGATCACCCAGACGGTGCGCGACAGCGACACCGCGTACCACGCCAGGAGCGCCAACGCCTCGGCGCTCGGCATCGAGCACGAGGGGTTCATCGACGACCCGTCCTGGTTCACGGACACGATGTACCGGTCGTCGGCGGCCCTGACCACGTACCTGTGCGACCGTTACGGGATCCCGAAGGACCGGGCGCACATCATCGGGCACAGCGAGGCACCGGGCAACGACCACACCGACCCGGGGCCCTACTGGGACTGGACGCGCTACATGCAGCTGGTCGGCGGGGACACCGGCGGCGGCGACCGTGCCGACGGGCTGAGCTTCGCCGCGTACACGACCCAGCAGAGCGGCTCGACGGGTGCCCAGGTCAAGGCGGTCCAGCAGCTGCTGAACGACCAGGGCTACACCGCGGGCGCGGTGGACGGCAGCTTCGGCCCGGCCACGAAGACCGCGGTGACGGCGTATCAGACGGCCCGCGGACTGGACGCCGACGGCGTGGTGGGGGCCAGGACCTGGACCGCGCTGCTGTCGGCCGGCGCGACGCCGAGCCTCCAGCAGGGTGCCTCGGGCGACGGGGTGAAGCGGCTCCAGCGCTCGCTGACCGCGGCGCTCGGTTCGACGGTCGGCGTCGACGGCAGCTTCGGCCCGGCGACGGTGACCGCGGTGCGCGGCTATCAGACGAGCCGGGGACTGACGGCCGACGGAGTCGTGGGGCCGGACACCTGGGCGGCGCTGCAGACGGGTCGCTGACGTCCGTCACCACGGGCGGGGCGGGGCGCGTGCGGATCGCCCCGCCCCCGCGCGCACCTCTCGCTCGACCCCGCTCCCGCCCTCCGGACCCATGTCACGTTCAAGTAATCTGCCGGAAACCCTTGACGTTTCTCCTGGCTCGTTCTTAACCTCACTGCGTAGTTCGCATTCCTTGCAGTTCACGTGCTGCGGCGCTTTCCGCAGTGTTTTGACAGGCACAGACATAGACCACCTGTCGGTGGTTTCGTCATGCCTGTTTTTTTGTGCTCCCCGTGCCGCCGATGGGTCTTCCTCGAAGGCGGATTCATGGCACAACGTCCGAGCGTCAAAGGCGTCGCCGACGTCGTTGCGCTCATCGATGGGCTGGGAAAGATCACCGGCCGGGCGCAGGTCATCTGGTTTCTCGTGTTCGGCGGGCTGTTTCTCGACGCCTATTCGAACGCCGCGCTGAGCGCCGGTCTGGGGCCGATGACGTCCCAGATGGAGCTCACCAGCACCCAGGTCTCGATCCTCACGGCCACCGCTCCGGCCCTGGCGATCATCTTCAACCCGGTCGGCGGCTGGCTCGCCACCCGGATCGGCCGTGTTCCCCCGCTGCTCATCGCCAAGGTGTTCGCCATCGCGGGCGCCCTGCTGGCCGCCTTCGCCGGTGACTTCACCGTGGTCTGGTTCGGCCGGGTCCTGGTGGGCGTCGCATACGGCATCGACTTCGCCGTCGCCATGGCGCTGCTCGCCGAGTACACGCCCGCGAAGCTCGGCGGGCGGCTGAACCTGTGGCAGGCCGTCTGGTACGTCGCCACCACCAGCAACCTCGCGCTCGCCCTGCTCTTCTTCAACCTGGACGTCGGCGCGGACATCTGGCGCTGGTCGGTCGGCTCGGCCGCGGTCGTCGCCGCCGCCCTGCTCCTGGGCCAGTGGCTGATGCTGCGGGAGAGCCCCACCTGGCTGGCGAGCAAGGGCCGGCTGGACGAGGCCGTCGTCAACCTGGACAAGATCTACAAGATCAAGGCCGTCGCCGGGAAGCCCGACGAGGCGACCCGCGCCGCCGCCGAGGCGCCCGCCATCGGTTTCCGCCAGGCCGGACTGCTCTTCAAGGGCGAGTACCTGCCGCGCACGGTCCTCTCCTCGGTCATCTCGCTCGGCCAGTCGATGCAGTACTTCGCGGTCGGCTGGTACCTCCCGCTGATCAGCCTGACGATCTTCGGCGAGAGCTTCGAGAAGGCCACCATCGGCTCGATGGTCTTCAACGCCTTCGGTATCGCGGGCGGGCTCCTCTCCGCCTACTTCGGCCGCCGGCTCGGGCTCCGTCTCAGCTCCGCCGCCGGGTTCGCCGGTGTCTTCGTGGCGCTGCTCGCGATGGGGCTGACCTTCGAGAAGGTGCCCACGGCCGTGGCGTTCCTGCTGCCGGTGCTGTTCATCCTCTGCCACTCCGCGGGCCCCGGCGCCAACGGCAAGTCCATCGCCGCGCTCTCGTACAGCAGCGACGTCCGCGCGCTCGGCACCGGTGTCACCGGGATGGTCGGCAGCTTCGGCAGTGTCGTCGGGCTGTACGTCTTCCCGCAGATCAAGGACTCGCTGGGGCTCGCCGACACCTTCCTGGTGCTCTCCGTCGTGCCGCTGCTCGGCCTGATCACCTGCCTGGCGATCAAGTGGGACCCCACGAAGGCCGCGTCCCCCGACGAGGTCGCCGGGCAGGACCGGGCCGCCGCCGGCGCCCGGACGGGTCCGTCGGAATCCGCGGAGTCCGTGACCGCGCGCTGACCGGCCGCCGGGCCTGTCGCACCACACGATGGTCCCCTCCCCCTTCTCTCCCCCTCCGCACAGCTCGCTCGCGATGCTCGCAATGAAAGGGCTGCAATGACGCAGACGTTCCCCGGCGCCGCCCCACGGCGCGGTGTGCTGTCCATCGACGAGGGCACCACGGGCACCCGGGCCGGAGTCGTCCTCGACTCGGGCGCCGCCCACGAGGTGTTCTACCGGTCGATCAAGGTCAGCCATCCGGACGACCTCTCGGTCGAGCAGGACCCGATGGAGATCTGGACCGCCACCGTCGAGGTGGCACGCCGGGCCGTCGGCCGGGCCCGCGAGGAGGGCATCGGGATCACCGCGGTGGCGCTCTCCACCCAGCGGGCCACCGCGATGCTGTGGGACCGGGTGACCGGGCGGCCACTGCTCCCCGCGGTGGTGTGGCAGGACCGGCGGCACGCGGCCGAGCTCACCGCGTACGAGGCGGAGTGGGACGCCGCCCTGCTGGCCCGGCAGGGCCGGCCGGTCGGCGCCCGCGCACCGTTCCTCTGGGCCGCCCGGCAGATCGCCGCGCACCCGGAGGTGGCCGCCGCGCACCGTGAGGGCCGGCTGCTCTTCGGCACCGTCGACACCTGGCTGATCTGGCGGCTCACCGGCGGCGCCGTGCACGCCACGACGCCGACGAACGCCGCCTCCACCGGCGGTTACCTCCTGGAGCGGCACGCCTGGGACGAGGAGTGGATCAGCCACCTCGGCTTCCCCCTCGACCTGCTCCCGGAGCTCCGCTCCGACGACGCCGGATTCGGTACCACCGACCCGGCCGCCCTCGGGATCGCCGTCCCGCTGGCCGCCTCCATGGGCGACCAGCACGCCGCACTCGTCGCGCTCGGCGGCCTCGCCGCCGGGCAGGGCATGTGCGTGTACGGGACCGGCGCCTTCGTCGACGCGGCGACCGGCACCACGCCCGCCCTGCCCCGGCCGGACATCTCCGGGGTGCTCGCCCAGCCCGGCCGGCGGCAGGGCGACATCAGCCACTACAGCCTGGAGGCGTACACCTCCACGGCGGGATCGGCGCTGCGCTGGCTCTGCGACGACCTGGGCCTGTTCGCATCGCCGAAGGAGCTCGGTGAGGAGGCGGGCCGGGTCCCCACCCGGCCGGGCCGCACCCCACGTTTCGTCCCGGCGCTCGCCGGGGTCCGTACGCCGGTCTGGCACCCGGAGGCCACCGCATCCCTCACCGGGCTCACCCTCGCCACCACCCGCGCCGACCTCGCCCGCGCCGTACTGGACGGGATCGCGCACTCGGTGTGCGACCTGATCGACGGGGTCGCCGACACCATGGGCACACCGTTCACCCGGCTCCGGGTCGGTGGCGGTGTCTCCGGCAGCGACCCGCTCATGCGGATCCAGGCCGACCTGACCGGCCTGCCGCTGGAGCGGGTCTCCGACTCCGCCACCGCCAGCCTGCGGGGCACCGCGTATCTCGCCGGTGTCGCCCAGGGCCTGTGGTCCTCGCTCGAAGAGGTCGTCGAGGCACAGCCGCTCGGCCGGATCTTCGAGCCCTCGATCACGGCGGCCGAGCGCACCGCACAGCGATCCGCCTGGCGCGACGTGCTGATCGCCCACCTCGGCGACCCGGCGCTGCTCCCCCTGAAGGACCACGAACCTCACACCCCCCACTGACGGCCCCCCGACCGTCGCACCGGCGGTCCGTACCGACCACGCGGCCGCCGCACCGAAACACCAGGAGTTGATGTTGTGATCACCATGCCCGCCCGGAAGCCGCGGCGCAGCGCCGCGGCGACCCGCCGAACGCCCCTGCTGCTCGACCGGGCAGCCCTCAAGCGCCGGCTGGCCGACGACACGTACGACGTGCTCGTCATAGGCGGCGGCATCACCGGGGCGTACGCCGTGCTCGACGCGGCCTCGCGCGGGCTTCGCGCGGCGCTGGTCGAGAAGGACGACTTCGCCTCCGGTACGTCGTCGAAGTCCTCGAAGATGGTGCACGGCGGCCTGCGCTACATCGAGCAGGGCAACGTCAACCTGGTCCGCCACTCGCTCCTGGAGCGCCACCGCTTCCGCAAGAACGCCCCGCACCTGGTGCACCGGCTGCCGTTCCTCTTCCCGATCCTGGAGAAGGAGGGCATCTTCGACGCCCGCCTCGCCAAGGGTTTCGAGGGCCTGCTGTGGACGTACGACCTGGTCGGCGGCTGGCGGATCGGCAAGCTGCACCAGCGGCTCACCGTCCCCGAGGTCCTCGCGCAGGCGCCGACGCTGCGCGCGGAGAACCTCAAGGGCGGGCTGATGTACTTCGACGCCCGCACCGATGACGCCCGCCTCGTCCTCACCATCGTCCGGACCGCGGCGGCGCTCGGCGCGACGATCCTCAACGGTGCCAGGGCCGAGGGTCTGCTGATGCAGATGGGCAAGGTGGCCGGTGCCCGGGTCTCGGCGGACGGCGACACCTTCGACATCCGTGCGCGGGCCGTCGTCAACGCCACCGGCGTATGGACCGACGAGCTCGACGTGAAGGCGGACGACGGCCACAAGCCGCAGGTCAGGCCCGCCAAGGGCGTCCACATCGTGGTCCCGTGGGACAAGGTGCGGATCAACTGCACGGTCACCGTGCCGATCCCCGGCCGGGCCCGCCGCGCGACCTGCACCCGCTGGGGCAACAGCGTCGTGCTCGGCACCACCGACGAGGACTACCGGGGCTCCCCCGACGATGTGCACTGCACCCGCGAGGAGATGGACTTCCTGCTGGAGGGCGCCAACACCGCCTTCGAGGGGAAGCTCACCCCGGACGACGTGGTCGGCTCCATCGGCGGTCTGCGCCCGCTGGTCGGCGGCAAGGAGGGGGCGACCCTCGACATGCGCCGCGACCACCACATCACCATCGGCCGCACCGGCATGGTGACGGTGACCGGCGGCAAGCTCACCACCAGCCGGCACATGGGCGAACTCGTCATCGACAAGGTGATGACCGTCCTCGGCCGCAAGGGCAGGAGCCGCACCACCGACCTCCCGCTGCTCGGCGGCGCCGGTTACGACGCCGAGGCCGTCGCGGCCTCCGGCGGCATCGCCGCGCACCTCGGCGAGCGCTTCGGCACCGAGGCCCGCTTCGTCGGCGACCTGATCCAGGACGACCCGACGCTGGCCGAGCCGATCGTCGCGGGCCTCCCGTACACCAAGGCGGAGGTCGTGTACGCGGCCCGCGCCGAACTGGCCCGCTCGGTCGACGACGTGCTCTCCCGCCGGATGCGCGCCCGGCTGTTCGCCCGGGACGCGTCCGCCGACGCCGCCGGGGCCGTGGGCGCGATCCTCGGCCGGGAACTGAACCTCACGGAGGCCGAGGTGGAGCGTTCGGTCTCCGAGTACCTCGCAGCCGTCCGTCACGAAAAGTCCGTACTCCTCGAAGGGGCAGCAGCATGATCAGCCGTCAGACCATCACCCACCCGTTCAACCGGGGCAACTACACGATCGGCGCCCCCAGCTTCGCCAAGTGGGCGCAGAACACCCCGATCGGGGACGGCGAGGCCGCCCTCCAGGTCGACCCGGTCGAGGTCCCCGAGACCGTGATCGAGGCGCTGCGCGAGGCCGCGCACGCGGTGCACACCGCCCGCGAGGAGGTCGTCACCCGGACCCGTGACTGGTGGGCCGGCTCGATGATCGGCGAGACCGAGGGCCGTCCCGCGACGCCGGACGCCGTGATCGTCGAGGCGGCCGACGCCGACCAGGTCGCGGCCGTGCTGCGGATCTGCCACGAGGCCGGCATCCCGGTCACCCCGTCCGCCGGCCGCTCCAATGTCACCGGTGCGGCGCTCCCCGTCTTCGGCGGCGTCGTCCTGGACGTCTGCGGGCTGAACGAGATCACCGGCTTCGACGCCGAGTCGAACGTCGTGGACGTCCAGGCCGGCATGTTCGGCGACCTCTTCGAGAAGCAGCTCCAGGAGGAGTACGGCGTCACCACCGGCCACTGGCCGTCCGCGTTCGCCGTCTCCACGGTCGGCGGCTGGATCGCCTGCCGCGGCGCCGGTCAGCTCTCCACCCGGTACGGCAAGATCGAGGACATGGTCGTCGGCGTGGACGTGGTGCACGCGGACGGTACGCGTGCCACGTACGGCGACTACGCCCGCGCCGCGGTCGGCCCGGACCTGCGCCAGCTGTTCGTCGGCTCGGAGGGCACCCTCGGCGTCATCGTCTCGGCGCGGCTGCGGGTCCACCCGCTGCCGGAGTACGCCAACGCCGTGGCGTACGGCTTCAAGACCTTCGCCCAGGGCCTGGACGCCTGCCGCAGGATCATGCAGCGCGGTGCGACCCCGGCCGTCCTGCGTCTGTACGACACCCTGGAGTCCGGCACCCACTTCGGCCACCCGGAGACCAACCTCCTGCTCGTCGCCGACGAGGGCGACCCGGCCATCGTCGACGCCTCGATCAAGGTGGCGGCCGAGGTCTGCGAGGCGTACGGCCCCGAGCTGGACAGCAAGGCGGTCTTCGAACGCTGGCTGGACGAGCGGATGCTGGTCGGCAAGTCCGCCGACGGCTTCAAGCCCGGCCCCGGCTTCGTCGCCGACACCCTGGAGATGGCCGCGTCCTGGACCGACCTCCCGGTGATCTACGACGAGGTGGTCGCCGCGATCCAGTCGGTGCCCGGCACCCTGGCGGCGTCGGCGCACCAGTCCCACGCGTACACCGACGGCGCCTGCGTCTACTTCTCGCTGCGCGGCGACGTGGCCCCCGAGTCGCGCCGCGACTGGTACCGCTCGGTGTGGGACGCGGCCAACGCCGTGCTGATCAAGCACGCGGCGGCGCTCAGCCACCACCACGGCTGCGGTCTGCTGCGCGGCCCCTACCTGGAGGAATCCCTCGGGGCGGGCTTCGCGACCTTCGTCGCGGTGAAGAAGGCCCTGGACCCGGTGGGCATTCTCAACCCTGGCAAACTGGGCCTTCCCAGCCGATTCGGTACGTCTCCGCTGAACTGACACCAGCCCTCAGCGACCACGAACCCTTCCCCTCCCCAGGCAGGCCCTTGCCATGACCCCTTCCCCGTCCCGGTCCGGTGCCGCACTCGACCCCCGGCTCACCGCGGCGTTCGCCGAGGTGCCGGTCGTCGCGTCGGTCGTCGGCACCCAGCCGCTGCGGCAGTTCCTGACCGCACCGGCCAAGGTGTGCATCCTCGCCTCGTTCGCCGTGGGGCAGCTGCCCCAGGTCGTGCCGGCGCTGGGCCGGGCGGGGAAGACCGTGTTCGTGAACGTGGACAGCAGCCCCGGTCTGGCGCAGGACCGGGGCGCGCTGGAGTTCATCAAGAACATGGGCGCGCACGGCGTGGTCAGCACCCGGCTCTCCCTCATAGAGAAGGGCCGCCCGCTCGGCCTGCTGACGATGATGAAGGTGTTCGTCACCGACCGGTCCAATCTGCGCCGCTCCACGGACGCGATCTCTCGCGGGGCGCCGGACCTGGTCGAGATCATGCCCGCCCCGATCATCGCCCGGATGAGCGCGCAGGCACAGCGCGCGATGTCCCCGTCGGTGGCCGCGGGTTTCGTGGAGACCCCCGCGGACGTCGCGCTGGCACTGGCCCTCGGGTCGGCCGCCGCCGCCACGTCCGACCCCCGCCTCTGGACTCTGCGCCGGGACCAGCTGCCGCCGGTCCCGCCCGCCGCCCTGAAGAGGCCCGCCGCACCCCAGGAGTAACCCCCATGACGTACGTGGTCGTAGCCCGCTACCGCACCAAGGCCGGCGAGGAGAGCACCGTCCTGCCCCTGCTCGACACGATGGCCGCCGCCTCCCGCCAGGAGCTCGGCAACCTCGCCTACCGGGTCCACCAGGGCACCGAGGACCCGCGGGCGGTCGTGCTGTACGAGGAGTACGCCTCCGAGGCCGACTTCACCGCCCACTGCGCCACCCCGCACTTCCAGGAGATCGTGCTCGGCAAGGTCGTCCCGCTGCTGGAGAGCCGCGACGTGCTGCGCTGCGCCCCGCGTCCGGAGGTGGGCGCGTGAAGACCCGTGCGGTGGTGCTGCGCGGGATATCGACGGCCCGCCCGTACTCCGAGACCCGTCCGGTCGAGGTGGAGGAGCTGGAGCTGGGCGCCCCGCGCGAGGGCGAGGTGCTGGTCCGTATCGCGGCCGCCTCGCTCTGCCACTCGGACCTCTCGGTGGTCAACGGCGACCGGGTCCGTCCGCTGCCGATGGCGCTGGGTCACGAGGCGGTGGGTGTCGTCCAGGACACCGGACCGGGCGTCGGCCGGGTCTCCCCCGGCGACCATGTGGCGCTGGTCTTCGTGCCGAGCTGCGGCTTCTGCGGCGACTGCGCGGCGGGCCGGCCGGCCCTGTGCGCACAGGCCGCGGCGGCGAACGGTTCAGGGGCGCTGTTGCACGGCCCGTCGCTGCTGACCGACGCCTCCGGCAACCCGGTCCACCACCAGCTGGGCGTCTCCGCGTTCTCCGAACACGCGGTGCTGGCCCAGGAGTCGGTGGTCCCGATCCCGAAGGACATCCCGTTCACCGTGGCGTCGATGTTCGGCTGCGCGGTGCTGACGGGTGCGGGCGCGGTGATCAACACGGCGGCCCTGCGTCCGGGGCAGTCGACGGTGGTCTACGGCCTGGGCGGCGTGGGCCTCTCCGCGGTGCTGGGTGCCCGCGCGGCGGGGGCGTACCCGATCATCGCGGTCGACCCGGTCCGGGAGAAGCGCGAGCTGGCTCTCCGGCTGGGCGCGACGCATGCGTTCTCCCCCGATGACGCCTTGCGGCAGATCAGCGAACTCACCTCCGGTGGAGCCGAGTTGGCGGTGGAGGCGGTGGGCAGTCCGAAGGTGATGGCGCAGTGCCTGTCGGCCGTGGCACGGGGCGGCAAGGTCGTCTCGGTGGGCCTGCCCGCGCCCGACCGAGTGCTGGAGGTGCCGGCCCTGGCGTTCGCGGGCGAGGGCAAGTCCCTGCTGGGCTCGTACATGGGTGACGCGGTGCCGCGCCGTGACATCCCGAGGTTCCTGGACCTGTGGCGGGCGGGGCTGATGCCGGTGGAGCAGATGCACACGGGCACACTGCCGCTGACCGACATCAACGCGGCGATGGAGGAGCTGGCTTCGGGCCGGGCGATCCGTCAGGTCATCGACACCTCGGGCATGCTGAGCGCCTGACGCCGGAGCCGTGGCACGGCCGACGGTGTCCCCTGCTTGCCCGAGGGGCACCGTCGACCGTCGGCCATCAGCTGTCGGCCTCCTCGGTCTCCGGTGCGGCCGCGGGCGAGAAGTGCAGGATGATCCTGCGCCGGCTGACGCGCCATCCCCGCTCGCCGCGCACAATCACATCCTCGTAGGTCACGCTTCCGCACTCGCCGTCCGGGCCGGCACCGATCCCCTTGGACCGCGCGTGGACCCGGCCGTCCCCGGCCTCGGTGAGGACGATGTTGGTGACATGGTGGCCGACGGGCGCACCCGGCTTGCCCGCCCGCGCCCGCGCCATGTCCCGGAAGGCGGCCAGCCCGTGCACCTCCCCGTGCCCGAGGTTCGACGTTTCGTAGACGATGTCGTCGGTGAACAGCTCGTCCAGCCGGTCCATTTCGTCGTTGTCGACCAAGTGCCCGTGCAGGGCGAGCAGTTCGGAGATGTCCAGACGGTCCTCGACAGTGAGCGTCATCGCCGGTCCTTTCGTGAGATCTCGCGATGGTGCGGCAGTTATACGGGGAGGGCCCCCCGTACGACCCGGCACAGCACCGGTCGCGCACCGTCGTGGCCCGGGGAGTTCATTCCGCTGGAGCAACCGCGCGGCGGTCGTAGCGGAGCAGCACGACCCCGTTGCCGAATTCCCTGGTCCCGGCCAGACGGAGGCCGGTTCGGACCGCCGAGGCCGGAAACAGGGGTTTGCCCCGGCCGAGGACGACCGGATGGACGTAGACGCGGTACTCGTCGATCAGGTCGAGTCGCATGAAGGTCGCGGCGAGACCCGCGCCCCCGAGACACAGGTCCCCGCCGGGCTGCGCCTTCAGAGCCATGATCTCCTCGGCGTCGACCTCCCGCCTGATCGTGGTGTTCCAGTCGGCCCGCTCCAGTGTCCGGGAGAACACGATCTTGGGCATGTCCCGCCAGATTCCGGCGAATTCCGCCTCGGGTCCGCTGCTCGACGGATCGGCGTCGGCGGTCGGCCAGAAGTCCGCCATGAGCCGATACGTCACACGGCCGTCCAGGAAGCCGCCCATGGTCCTCAGCTGCTCGTTGAAGTGACTGTGCAGTTCGTCGTCGACCAGGTGCCAGTCGATCTCTCGGTCCGGCCCCTCCATGAAGCCGTCGAGAGATACCGACATCATCAGAACGATCTTCCTCATCGCAGCCCTCTCCCCGCCGGAGGCATCACGCCACACGGGTGTCCGGCGCGAGAACAGTTGACGCCTCGGCCACGTGCCTGGCGACGAGTGACACGCTTCGCGGGCACGGAGCAGCACGACCGGCATACCGTGATCCCTTCGAAGCGGCATCGCCCCGGGCCGGACGCCCGGCGGCCACCGGGGCTTCGGTCGGCGTGTTCCCGCAGCGAGGAAAGAGGTTCGGCGTGAGAGTCGGTACGGCTCGATCGGCCGCGGTCCAGTGGGTCACCGAGCATGCCCGGCCCGATCCCTGGTTCCGTGGCGCCTATTTCAGCGGTTCCACGGTGGGTCTGCCGGACGGGGCCGAGCTGTCCCCGTTCTCGGACGTGGACGTCGTGGTCGTCACCGCCGAATCCGACCCGCCCGCCAAGCCCGGCAAGTTCCGTTTCCGGGATGCGCTGCTGGAGGTCAGCCATCTGTCGTGGGACGAGCTCGCCTCGGCGGACGAGGTGCTCTCCTCGTACCACCTGGCGGGGAGCTTCCGCCGCGACACGGTCATCGACGACCCGACGGGCCGGCTGCGCGAGCTGCGGGCGGACGTGTCGCGCCGGTTCGCCGAGCGGCCCTGGGTGCGCCGCAGATGTCTGGACGCCGAGCGCCGCATCGAGACCCGCCTCGCCGCCTTCGACGCCTCCGCGCCGTTCCACGAACAGGTGCTGTCGTGGCTGTTCCCCACCGGGGTGACCACCCACGTCCTGCTCGTCGCCGCCCTGCGCAACCCCACGGTCCGGCTGCGATATCCGGCGGCGCGCGAGGTCCTCGACGCGTACGGACAGGCGCATCTGTACCCGGAGCTGCTGGAGCTCCTGGGGTGCGCGCGGCTGTCGGCACGCAGGGCGGGCCGTCATCTGGACGAGCTGGCCCGCACCTTCGACGCCGCCGCGGAGGTCGCCCGTACGCCGTTCTTCTTCAGCGGCGACATCACCGCCGAGGCACGGCCGGTCGCCATCGACGGCAGTCGACACCTCATCGAGCGGGGCGACCACCGAGAAGCCGCGTTCTGGATCATCGCGACCTTCGCGCGATGTCACACCGTACTGGCCGCGGACGCCCCCGAGCTGCACCGCGCACGCCTCCCGGCCTTCCGGGAGGCCGTCGCCGATCTCGGCGTCACGTCCACCGAGGACCTTGTCCGCCGGGGCGAGGAGGTCATCGCCTTCCTCCCCGAACTACGGCGGACCGCCGGGCAGATCCTGACGGCCAACACCGAGATCACGGAATGACGCGGGCGACGGTCGGCAGGCGACGGACGGCCGGTGGCAGGCAGCGGACAAGCCGGTGGCGGCAGGCAGCGGATAGCAGGTGCGGACGGCAGGTGGGTCAGTAGTGGCCCGTCCTGCCGTCCAGGATCTCCCTGATGGCGTCCAGGTGACCCGCGTGCCGGGCGGTCTCCTCGATCATGTGGAAGATGATCCAGCGCAGGCTCGCACCCGAGGCCTCGAAGTCCGGATGCCGGCCCACGTCGTCGAGCGACTGCGCCGCGACGATCTCGTTCGACACCGCGACCTGCCGGTCGTAGTCGTCCAGCAGCCCCGCGAGCGGGACGCTCTCGACCATCATGTCGGCGTCCTCGGGCCCGTCGAACACCGGCCCCACGGCCGGGCGGCCCAGCAGGACGACCTCGAACCAGAGGTGCTCGGCCCACCGGAGGTGTGACATGACACCCGCCATCGTCATGAGCGGCGAGGACGGCAGGACGGGGCGATGCGCGTCCGCCTCCGACAGTTCCTCGCACTTCCAACGGGCGGTCGCCCGCTGTGTGTCGAGCCAGCCGACGAGCTGAGTCCGCTCGTCCGCGTCATAGTCGGGGCGCTCGCGGGAGGGGTACGGGGAGGGCGACATGGGCGCCGACGCTACCCGAGGCGATGTCACACCTCACACCACTTTTCGGCCACCGGGCATCGAACTCGCCCTCTGCCACGGCGTGTCGCCCTGATACCTTGGCCGACATGTTCCTCTCCCGTGCATAGGACCCCGCACTGGCCGCATCCCGTTTCCCACCGGGTGCGGCACTTCGGTGTCCCCGCATGCCCGCAGCGCCGTCCGCCGCGCTGCCCTCCCGAGGAACGTATCGATGCTTTCACCATCACCCGTGCCTTCGCGCACGCCTTCCTACGCCACCGTCCTGCGTACCCGTCACGCCGCCCGCACCTTCGGCGCCGCCCTGTTGGGGCGGCTCTCGTACGGGATGGTCTCCCTCTCCCTGATGCTGGCGGTGAACGCCGCCACCGGCTCGTACTCCGTCGCAGGCGCCGTCCTGGCCCTGTTCGGGGCGACCAGCGTCTTCCTCTCCCCCGCGCGCGCCGCGCTGATCGACCGGTACGGGCCGCGCCGGGCCCTGCCGCCGATGGCCGGCCTCTACGCGGCACTGCTCGCCGCCCTGGCGTATGCCACCTGGCGGCCGGGCGCCTCGGCGTTCCTGCTGGGGGCCCTGGCCTCCGCGGCGGGGGCCTTCTCACCGCCGCTGGGGCCGGTGATGCGGACCCTGTGGAGCGGCCTCGTCACCGACCGGGAACTGCTGCGGCGCGCCTACAGCCTGGACGGTGTCGCCGAGGAACTCCTCTACGTCAGCGGTCCGTTGCTGGTGGGTGTGGTGGTGAAGTTCGCCTCGCCCGCGGCCGGTGTAGCGATCAGCGCCGCGCTGGTGTTCGTCGGCACGCTGGCGCTGGTGTCCTCACCGGCGGTGCGCGGTACGGGCGCGGCAGCGTCCGACGGCACGGCGGCCGGACCGGACCGCCCACCGGCCGGGCGGCGGCTGCTGGGCATCGTCGCACTGCGGCACGCGGTGCTGGTGACGGCGGCCGTGGGGTTGTGTCTGGGGGGTCTGGATCTGCTGGTGGTGGCGTTCACCGAGCAGCGTCACCAGGGCGCGGCGGTGTCGTGGGTGCTGGCCGCGCTGTCGGCCGGGAGCGCGGTCGGCGGGATCGCCTACGGCGCCGTCTCCTGGCGGGCGTCGAACCGGGTGCGGCTGCCGCTGCTGGCCGCCGGACTGGGCGCCGCCATGGTCGGTGCGGGGCTGTCGCCCGATGTGTATGTCCTGGCCGCGGTCGCGGCGGTGGCCGGGCTGTTCGTCGCGCCCGCCCTGACCACCGCCTACCTCATCGCGGACGAGTCCGTGGGCGCGGGCAGCCGTACGCAGGCGGGTGCGTGGGTGAACACCGCGGTCAACACCGGGTCGTCGGTGGGCGCCGCGGCGGTGGGCCTGCTGGTGGACCGCCTGCCGCCGGCCGTCTGCTTCGCGGTCGCGGCGGTGCCCGCGCTGTTGTGCGCGGCCGTGGTGGCGCGCGGCGCGGTCAGCCGTTCGTGACCGGGAGGCCTGGCGTTCCGGGTCCGCCCGGTGCGAGCCAGTCCTCCCAGACGGCGGCCAGTTCCGCCTCGATCACCGGCGCCACCGTGTCCAGCAGCCGTACCTGCGCCCCCGGCCCCGCCAGGTCCGTGCGGTACGGGTGGGGCCGGCCGCCCGGGGCGGCGCCGAGGGCGGTGACCGAGCCGATGATGCGGTTGGGGCCCAGGATGCCGGGAAGTTCACGCATGTCCGGGTCCATGAGGTCCAGGTCCTCGACCAGCAGTTCGCAGCCGTCGTACGTGGCGTGCGTCATCGCCCGGACAGCGCCGCCCCGCTCACCGGAACGCCCCAGGACCAGGGTGTCGCGCCACAGCATCCGTGCCCCGGCCGCCAGTGCGACCTCCATCGAGCGCTCGACGCGGGCGCCCGTCGAGACCACGAACGGCCGGGCGTACCAGTGCAGTTCGCCGCCTTCCGCGATGGCGACGCGGGCCCGCCACCTCGACGTACCGCCGCGGTGGTCGTACGCGACCAGGCCGGACGGCTCGACCAGGTCCAGCCGGGCGCCGGGGCCGACCGAGATGTCCAGCCGCAGATCGTCGCCCGCGAGCAGACCCGCCCGGGTGCCGACCAGGGCGATCCGCAGCCGGTCGAGGGACGGCAGCAGGGGCCGGGGCGCGAGAAAGGCGCCGGGGCGCAGCTCCCGGGCGATGTGGCGGCCCGAACCGTCGAGCTCCACGGTGACGACCGTGGGCTCGGCGGACTCCCCGGTCACGAGCCGTTGTGGCTGTGGCTGTGGGGTGCCATCGGGCCCGGGTCGGTGGGGACATGGGTGCCGGAGCGGTGACGTACGAGCATCCCCCTCACCCAGTCGGCGAGTTCGGCGACCGACACCGGGTCGTTCTTGGAGAGCGCGAGGACCGGCAGGCCGTCACGCGCACTCGACGCGTCGGCGACCATCGCGGCGACATCGACCTCCACATAGGGCGCGAGGTCGGTCTTGTTGATGATCAGGAGATCGGCGCCGGTGATGCCGGGGCCGCCCTTGCGGGCGACATCGCCGCCGCCCGCGACATCGATGCAGAACAGCTGGGCGTCGGCGAGGGCCGGGCTGAAGGTCGCGGTGAGGTTGTCGCCGCCGCTCTCGACGAGCACCAGGTCGAGCGGTCCGTACGCCTCCTCCAGGTCCTCGACGGCGTCGAGGTTGGCGCTGACGTCGTCCCGGATCGCGGTGTGCGGACAGGCTCCGGTCTCGACGGCCCGGATGCGCTCGGTGGGCAGCACACCGGCCGAGCGGAGGAAGCGGGCGTCCTCGTCGGTGTAGATGTCGTTGGTGACGACGGCCATGGCGAGTTCACCGGCCAGCTCACGGCACAGGGTGGCCAGGATCGAGCTCTTGCCGGTGCCGACGGGGCCGGCGACACCGAGGCGCAGAGCGCGCGGCTGCTTGAGGGGCTGGTCGGTCCGGCGGTCGGTCTGCTGGTCAGGCAAGGAAGAGTCTCCGTTCTCGTTGTGCGTGTTCGAGCGCCCACTGTTCGGTGAGCGGGGGCGTACGGGCGGGCAGTTCGGCCGGGGTCCGCACCGCGAGGGCCTCGGCCACCGCGGCCGCCGCGTGCGGCTCGGCGTCGAGGATCCAGGCGACCGTGTCCAGCGGGTCGCCGGGCAGCAGCTTGAGCGCCGCGGAGGTGATGGTCTGCAGTTCGTCGTAGACGACGCCCCGCGCCAGCTCCTCCTCCGACACCTTCATGACGGCCCCGAGCGCGCCGAGAGCCACCGGCCGCAGCGGGCGGGGGCGGATCCCGGTCAGAGCCGTGACCGCCGGGTGGCCGGGGGCCAGCCGGCGCGCCAGGCGCTGCACCCCGCGGCCCAGCGTCGCCGATGCCTCGCGCAGGGGTGCGGCCGGGGTCCGCGCGGCGAGCGCCTGTTGTACGGGTCCGTAGTCCACCGGGTCCCGCCGTGCGGCCCGCAGGGCGAGTACGGCGGCGGCGGTCTCGGTGACGGCCGCGGTGCGCAGCCGGGCCCTCAGCAGGGCGGGGATCCGGTCACGGGTGAGGCCTGCCGCGACGGCCGGTTCGAGTCCCGCGCTGTAGGTGTACGCGCCGACCGGGAGCCGTCCGTCGCCAAGCAGCAGGGGTGCCAGGCCCACCATCAGAACATGGAGTACCGCTGGGCCAGCGGCAGTTCGGTGGCGGGGGCGGGCTCGACGAGTTCGCCGTCGATCCGGATGGCGAAGGTCTCCGGGTCGACGTCGATGTCGGGCAGTGCCGTGTTGTTCGGCAGGTCCGCCTTGGTGAGGTGGCGGGTGGGACGCACGGCGACCAACTCCCGTACCAGATCGAGGCGTTCGGCAAGCCCGTCGGCCAGGGCGGCCGGGGCGACGAAGCTGACCGAGAGGTGCGGGGCGGCGTCGGCGGCGGCGGTGGGGCGCAGGAGGACGGGCTGAGTGGTGGGGATCGCGGCGTTGGCGTCGCCGAGCGGTGCGTACACCACCATGCCGCCCTTGATGACGGCGGCGGGCCGGATCCCGAAGAAGGCGGGGTCCCACAGCACCAGGTCGGCGAGCTTTCCCGGTTCGACGGAGCCGACGACGTGGTCGATACCATGGGCGACGGCCGGGCAGATCGTGTACTTGGCGATGTAGCGGCGGGCGCGTTCGTTGTCGGCGGGCAGCTCGCTGCCCCGGTCCCCGAAGCGCTGCTTCATCGTGTGCGCGACCTGCCAGGTGCGGCAGATGACCTCACCGACGCGGCCCATGGCCTGGGCGTCCGAGGATGTGATGGAGAGCGCACCGATGTCGTGCAGGACGTCCTCGGCGGCGATGGTGGTGGCGCGGATGCGGGACTCGGCGAAGGCGAGGTCCTCGGGGACGCGGGGGTTGAGGTGGTGGCAGACCATCAGCATGTCGAGGTGCTCGGCGACGGTGTTGACGCTGTGCGGCAGCGTCGGGTTGGTGGAAGCCGGAAGGATGTTGGAGTGGGAGGCGACGGTGATGATGTCGGGTGCGTGGCCCCCGCCCGCGCCTTCGGCGTGGAAGACGTGGATGCCGCGTCCGGCGATGGCGTCGAGCGTTCCTTCGACGTAGCCGGCCTCGTTGAGGCTGTCGGCGTGCAGGGCGACCTGGAGACCGTGGTCGTCGGCGGCCTTCAGCGCCGCGTCGATGGCCGCGGGGGTGGCGCCCCAGTCCTCGTGGACCTTGTAGCCGCCCGCTCCGCCGAGTGCCGCCTCGCGCAGGGCCTCCTCGCCGACGGTGGAGCCCTTGGCGAACAGCATGACGTTGAGCGGGACACGGTCCAGGGACCGGTGCATCATCGCGAGGTTCCAGGCGCCCGGGGTGACCGTGGTGGCCTTGGACCCCTCGGTGGCGCCGGTGCCGCCACCGATGACGGTGGTGGTGCCGGTGGCGAGGGCCTCGTGCAGGGTCTCCGGCATGAGGAAGTGGACGTGGGTGTCGATGGCTCCGGCGGTGAGGATGTGGCCTTCGCCGGAGACCACGTCGGTGTCGGGTCCGATCACCAGGTCGGGGTGGACACCGTCGCTGATGTCGGGGTTGCCGGAGCGGCCGAGCGCGACGATCCTTCCGGCCCGTACGCCGACGTCGGTCTTGACGATGCCCCAGTGGTCGAGGACGACGACATTGGTGATGACGAGGTCGAGGGCGCCGTCGGCGCGTGAGGCGGTGGACTGGGCCATGGATTCGCGGATGGACTTGCCGCCGCCGAACACGACCTCGTCGCCACCGAAGCAGCGGTCCTCCTCGACCTCGATCCAGAGGTCGGTGTCGGCGAGGCGGACGCGGTCGCCGGTGGTGGGGCCGTAGAGCGACGCGTAGGCGTCACGGGTCATTCGTGCCATGTCACATGCCATCCCTTCGCGCGGCCCGCGGGTCATCCGCGCGTTCGGCCCGCAGGTCATCGGTACGTGCGGCCCACAGACCATCCGTACGCGCGGCCCGGGTGCCCGGCACGACGATGCCGGGCACCTTCCGGCGGCCTCCCAGTTCGACGAGGGTGACCTCGGCACCGACTCCGGGCTCGAAGCGCAGAGAAGTGCCGGAAGGAATGTCGAGTCGGAATCCCTCGGTCGAGGACCGGTCGAAGGAAAGCGCGGGATTCGCGTCGGAGAAATGCAGATGCGAGCCTATTTGAATGGGACGGTCGCCGTCATTCACCACGGTCACATGCAATTGAGTACGAGTGTCGTTTATTTTCAGTTCGCCGGACCCGGTCCGGATCTCACCCGGGATCACGGGATAGGCGAGGTGATCGTGACGAGCTTGCGCCCGTCCGGGAAGGTCGCCTCGACCTGGACGTCATGCAGCATCTCGGGCACTCCTTCCAGCACGTCAGCACGGGTGAGGACGCTCCGCCCCGCGGTCATCAGGTCACCGACCCGGGCACCCTCGCGGGCGCGTTCCATGGCCCAGCAGGCGAGCAGCGCGACGGCCTCGGGGTAGTTGAGCCGCACACCGCGATCCCGCCTGTCACGAGCGACCATTCCGGCAACACTCAGCAGCAATTTCTCCGTGTCGGACGGAGTGAGAAACATTGGGAAACCTCCATGGCGGCAGTCCCCGGAATTCCCGGAATCGCTTCGGCCACGTTCCTCTTATAAGCCTCCCGACCTCACCGTGGCAACCGTGCCGCGATAAGTCCCTTTCTGGCCTTATCGCCCACCATATATGGGCAAAGTAGACAAATTTTATCCATCAAGAAACAGAAAAGAGAGGCGGCCACGCGCCCCCGCCAGGGAGTGCGTGGCCGCATCAAGAGCGAAGCTCAGCAGGTCGCTTCAGGCCGAAGGCCCGGATGATCTCCTGGTCGACGCCCAGCCCGTTTCGCTCAAGGCGCACGCCGAGGACCCCGGTGGCCTTCACGGCACCCTTCAGCCACTCCTGCGTACCGGAGGCGAGCCCGCAGCGGTCGGGGTCCGGAGGCCGGTTCAGGCCACGGATGTGATCACTCCGGTCTGCGGCCGGCCGGCCTCGTGATGGATCGGGGTGTGCGCACCCTTGAGCGGAACGCCGCTGCCGCCGCGCCGGTCGGCGACGATCTCCGCGGCGATCGACAGCGCGGTCTCCTCGGGGGTACGTGCTCCGAGGTCGAGGCCGATCGGCGAGTGGAGCCTGGCCAGTTCCAGCTCCGTGACGCCGACCTCGCGCAGCCGGTCGTTGCGCTCCAGGTGGGTGCGGCGCGATCCCATCGCCCCGACGTACGCGACCGGCAGCTTCAACGCCATTTCCAGCAGCGGGACATCGAACTTGGCGTCGTGGGTGAGGACGCACAGGACGGTGCGCGTGTCGACGTCGGTCGCCGCGAGGTAGCGGTGCGGCCAGTCGACGACCAGCTCGTCGGCCTCGGGGAAGCGGGCCTTCGTGGCGAAGACCGGGCGGGCGTCGCACAATGTCACGTGGTACCCGAGGAACTTGCCCGCCCGGACGAGTGCCGAGGCGAAGTCGATGGCCCCGAAGACGATCATCCGGGGTGGTGGGACGCTCGATTCGACGAGCAGGGTGAGCGGTTGTCCGCAGCGCGAGCCGTCGGCGCCGATGACGACACCACCGGTGCGGCCCGCGTCGAGCATGGCGCGGGCGTCGTCGGCCGCGGTGCGGTCCAGTTCCGGATGTCCGCCGAGCCCGCCCTCGTACGAGCCGTCGGGGTGGACGAGCAGGGGGCGCCCGAGGAGTTCCGCCGGCCCGTCGGTGATTCTGGCGAGGGCCGCTGCCGTCCCCCGTGCGGCGGCGGCGAACGCGGCGGCGAACACCGCCCGTGCGGGGTCGTCCGCACGGACCGGTGTCACCAGGATGTCGATGACGCCACCACAGGTCAGTCCGACCGCGAAGGCGTCCTCGTCGCTGTAGCCGAACCGTTCGAGCACCGCGGTGCCGTCGTCCAGCGCCTGCCCGCACAGTTCGTACACCGCGCCCTCCACACACCCGCCGGAGACGGATCCGATCGCCGTGCCGTCACGGTCGACGGCGAGCGCGGCTCCGGGCTGCCGGGGCGCGCTGCCGCCGACCGCCACGACGGTGGCCACGGCGAAGTCGCGTCCCTGCTCGACCCACCGGTTGAGCTCTTCGGCGATGTCCAGCATGGCGTTTCTCCTTCTACGGATGTGCGGAGGGACGGGAGGGCGGCGGGAGGGTCCGGTGCGGACCGGCTGCGGTGCGGAGCGGTTCCGGTGCTACTTGGCGCCGATCCAGCTCTCGATCGGGCTGAGCGCGAAGTACACGACGAACACGCCGGTCAGCACCCACATGAAGACGCCCACTTCACGGAACTTGCCCTGCGCCGCCTTGATCGCGGCGAAGGAGATCACCCCGGCGCCGACACCGGCGGTGATGGAGTAGGTGAACGGCATCAGCGCCACGGTCAGGAAGACCGGCACGGCGACGGAGCGGTCGCTCCAGTCGACATGACGGGCGTTCTGCATCATCATCGCGCCGATGACGACCAGTGCGGCGGCCGCGATCGGCCCCGGCACGATCTGGGCGAGCGGGGTGAAGAACAGTCCGGCGGCGAAGAGCACACCGGTGACGACGGAGGACAGACCGGTGCGGGCGCCCTCGCCGACGCCGGTCGCCGACTCGATGAAGACGGTCTGCCCGGACGCCCCGGAGACCCCGCCGATCGCGCCGCCCGCACCGTCGATGAACAGTGCCTTGGAGAGACCCGGCATCCGGCCCTTGCTGTCGGCGAGACCGGCCTCGGTACCGACACCGATGATGGTCGCCATCGCGTCGAAGAAGCCGGCCAGCACCAGGGTGAAGACGATCATGCCGACGGTCATGACGCCGATGTCGCCCCAGCCGCCGAACTCGACGTGGCCGAAGAGCCCGAAGTCGGGCATCGAGACCGCGCTGCCCTGCAGTTCGGGCGCGCTGCCGCCCCATGCCTTGGGGCTGATGTCGCCGACCGCGTTGACGATGACGGCGAGGACCGTGCCGACGACGATGCCGATCAGGATCGCGCCGGGCACATTGCGGGCCTGGAGCATGAAGATGAGCAGCAGGGTGACACAGAAGAGCAGTACGGGCCAGCCGGCGAGCTGCCCGCCGACGCCGAGCGTGACGGGGGCGCCCTTCCCGACGAAACCGGCGTTGACCAGGCCGATCAGCGCGATGAACAGGCCGATGCCGATGGTGATGCCGTGCTTCAGGGCCAGCGGTATGGCGTTCATGATGATCTCGCGCAGCCCGGTGACGACCAGCAGCACGATCACGGCGCCGTACATCACGCACATGCCCATGGCCTGCGGCCAGGTCATGTGGGGTGCCACCTGGGTGGCGAGCACGCCGGAGACGGAGAGTCCCGCGGCGAGGGCGAGGGGCACCTTGCCGATGAAGCCCATCAGCAGGGTGGACACGGCGGCGGCCAGGGCGGTCGCCGTGATCAGCCCGGCGTGGCTGAGCCGGTGGCCCGCCGCGTCCGGCCCGGACAGCAGGAGCGGGTTGAGCAGAAGGATGTAACACATCGCCATGAAGGTGGTGATACCGCCGCGCACTTCGCGTGCGACGGTGGAGCCACGGTCGGAGATGTGGAAGTACCGGTCGAGCCAGGATCTTCCGGCGGGGACGCGCGAGCCTTGGCCCGCGTCCTCCGCACTGGTCCTGGGCTCCACTGACTGCTGGGTCATGATGCCTGACTCCCAAGGTTCACAGGGGCACCCGCGATGGAGAATCGATATGCGGGATTTGGGATGACTGCGCTGGCGGCACGACCCGGGGGACGGCCCGAGGCGAACTGTTGATGCAGAGTGGAATGTGACGTGTGACGTGGTACATGTGCGGCGTCACCCGCACTACTGGTACTGCGGATGACGCGGATGCTGCGGTACCGCGGGTGCTGCGGTTCCCCGGGCGGTGCGGGCAGCGGAAGTGTGACGTTCCTGGGAGGCACGCACCGCCCGGGGAGATCGTGTGGAGCCGCGGCTCAGGTGCCGGTGAGGTGCTCGGGGCGTACCGGCGTCCTGTTGAGCTCCAGGCCCGTCGCGTTCCGGATCGCCGCGAGGACGGCCGGGGTCGACGACAGGGTGGGGGCCTCACCGACGCCACGGAGCCCGTACGGGGCGTGGTCGTCGGCGAGTTCGAGCACGTCGACCGGAATGGTCGGGGTGTCGAGGATGGTGGGCAGCAGGTAGTCCGTGAAGGACGGATTGCGTACCTTCGCGGTCTTCGGGTCGACGATGATCTCCTCCATGACGGCGATACCCATGCCCTGGAGGGTGCCGCCCTGGATCTGGCCGATGACCGACAGCGGGTTGAGCGCCTTGCCGACATCCTGGGCGCAGGCCAGTTCGATGACCTTGACCAGGCCGAGTTCGGTGTCGACCTCGACGACCGCGCGATGGGCGGCGAAGGAGTACTGGACATGGCCGTTGCCCTGTCCGGTGCGGAGGTCGAACGCCTCGGTGGGCCGGTGGCGCCACTCCAGCTCGATGTCGACCGCCTCGTCCTCCAGTACGTCGACCAGGTCGGCCAGCACCTCGCCGTCGTCGGTGACGACCTTGCCGCCTTCCAGGAGCAGTTCGGCGGTGGCCCACGCGGGGTGGTACGTACCGAACTTGCGGCGGCCCATCTCCAGGACCTTCTCGCGGACGGCCTCGCAGGAGTGCTTCACGGCGCCGCCGGTGACGTAGGTCTGCCGGGACGCGGAGGTGGAGCCGGCCGAGCCGACCCGGGTGTCGGCCGGGTGGATGGTGACCTGGGCGACGCCGAGTTCGGTACGGGCGATCTGGGCGTGGACGGTGACGCCGCCCTGCCCGACCTCCGCCATGGCCGTGTGCACGGTCGCGACCGGCTCGCCGGCGATGACCTCCATGCGCACCCGGGCGGTGGAGTAGTCGTCGAAGCCTTCGGAGAAGCCGACGTTCTTGAGGCCGACCGCGTAGCCGATACCGCGTACGACGCCTTCGCCGTGGGTGGTGTTGGACAGTCCGCCGGGCAGGGCCCGTACATCGGCCTGTTCGCCGGCCACCTCCCACTGGCGCTCGGGCGGCAGCGGCCTGGCCTTGACCCGGCGCAGCAGTTCGGCGACCGGGGCGGGCGAGTCGACGACCTGACCGGTCGGCAGAAGGGTGCCCTGCTCCATGGCATTGAGCTGCCTGAACTCGACCGGGTCCATGCCCAGTTCGGCGGCGAGCTTGTCCATCTGGGCCTCGTAGGCGAAGCATGCCTGCACCGCGCCGAAGCCGCGCATCGCGCCGCACGGCGGGTTGTTGGTGTAGAGCGCGATGGCCTCGATGTCGACGTCGTCGATGACGTACGGGCCGACGGAGAGCGAGGAGGCGTTGCCGACCACGGCCGGGGAGGCGGACGCGTAGGCTCCGCCGTCCAGCACGATGCGGCATCTCATATGGGTCAGCTTGCCGTCGCGGGTGGCGCCGTGCTCGTACCAGAGCTTCGCCGGGTGCCGGTGGACGTGTCCGAAGAAGGACTCGAACCGGTTGTAGACGATCTTGACCGGCTTGCCGGTGCGCAGGGCGAGCAGACAGGCGTGGATCTGCATGGACAGGTCCTCGCGGCCGCCGAAGGCCCCGCCGACGCCGGAGAGCGTCATGCGGACCTTGTCCTCGGGCAGGCCCAGGACCGGGGCGATCTGGCGGAGGTCGGAGTGGAGCCACTGGGTGGCGACGTACAGGTCGACGCCGCCGTCCTCGGCGGGCACGGCGAGGCCGGACTCGGGGCCGAGGAACGCCTGGTCCTGCATGCCGAAGACGTATTCACCGCTCACCACGACATCGGCGCGGGCCGCCGCCGCGTCCGCGTCGCCGCGGACGATGGGCTGGCGGTGGACGATGTTGGGGTGCGGTACGTGCCCCGCGTGGTGGTCGTCACGGCCCTCGTGGACGAGGATCGCGTCGGGGGCGGTCGCGGATGCCTCGTCGGTGATGACGGGCAGTTCGCGGTAGTCGATCCTGATCTTCGCGGCGGCGCGGCGGGCCGTCTCCGGGTGGTCGGCGGCTACGAGCGCCACCGGTTCGCCGTGGTGGCGGACCTTGCCGTGGGCGAGCACGGGAGTGTCCTGGATCTCCAGGCCGTAGTTCTTCACCGAGGTCGGCAGGTCGTCGTAGGTGAGTACGGCGTAGACACCGGACGTGGCGAGCGCCTCCGAGGTGTCGATGGAGACGATCTCGGCGTGCGCGACCGTGGAGCGCAGTGTGTGGCCCCAGAGCATGTCCTCGTGCCACATGTCGGAGGAGTACGCGAACTCGCCGGTGACCTTGAGGATGCCGTCGGGGCGGAGCGTGGACTCGCCGATGCCGCCCTTGGTGCGGGTGCCCTGGTTGATGCTGGTGGGGTTGCCGGTTACGCCCATCGTCAGACCGTTTCTTCCGCGCGGGCGGCCGCGAGGCGGACCGCGTCGAGGATCTTCTCGTAGCCGGTGCAGCGGCAGAGGTTGCCGGAGAGCGCCTCGCGGATGTCCGCGTCGGACGGTTCCGGGTTGCGTTCCAGCAACTCGTCGGCGGCGACCAGCAGGCCGGGGGTGCAGAAGCCGCACTGGACGGCTCCGGCGTCGATGAACGCCTGCTGGATCGGGGAGAGTTCACCGCTGTCCCGGGTCTCCTCACCGGCCGGCTTGGCCTGCCACTGCCGGGCCCTGTCCAGCGCCGTGCCGCACGTGCCGGAGGCGCAGCCGCTGCCCGGGTGCTGCTCGGAGCGGTGGGCGGCGAAGTCGGCGAGGCCCTCCACCGTGACGACCTCGCGCCCCTCCACCTGGCCCGCCGCGACCAGGCAGGAGCAGACCGGCACACCGTCCAGGCGGACCGTGCAGGAGCCGCACTCGCCCTGCTCGCAGGCGTTCTTGGAGCCGGGCAGGCCCATCCGTTCACGCAGCACGTAGAGGAGGGACTCGCCCTCCCAGACGTCGTCCGCCTCGTGCCTGCGGCCGTTGACCGTGAAATTGACGCGCATGATCAGGCAGCTCCTTCGGTGCTGCGGCCGTTGCCGCGGTACGTCTCCCAGGTCCAGCCGAGGGTGCGGCGGGCCATGATGCCGACCGCGTGCCGGCGATAGCTCGCGGTGCCGCGCACATCGTCGATCGGGTTGCAGGCACCGGCGGCGAGCAGGGCGAACTGCTTGGCGATGGACGGGGTGATGATCGTGCGGCTGTCCCAGAAACCACCCTCTTCGAGCGCGGCGTTCAGGAATTCCTCGGCCGCCTTCGCCCGTACGGGTGTGGGGGCGGCCGAGCCGATGCCGGTGCGCACCGTGCGGGTCTCGGGGTGCAGGGCCAGGCCGAAGGCGCAGACGGCGATGACCATCGCGTTGCGGGTGCCGACCTTGGAGTACTGCTGCGGCCCGTCGGCCTTCCTGATGTGCACCGCCCGGATCAGTTCGTCCGGTTCGAGGGCGTTGCGCTTGACGCCGGTGTAGAAGGCGTCGATCGGGATCATCCTGGTCCCGCGTACGGATTCGGCCTCGACCTCGGCGCCGGCGGCGAGCAGCGCCGGGTGGGCGTCCCCGGCGGGCGAGGCGGTGCCCAGGTTGCCGCCGACGCCGCCGCGGTTGCGGATCTGGGGCGAGGCGACGGTGTGCGAGGCGAGCGCCAGTCCGGGCAGCTCGGCCCGCAGGTGCTCCATGATGTGGCTGTACGGGACGGAGGCGCCGAGCCGTACGCTCTCCCGGCCCACCTCCCACTCGGTCAGCTCTCCGACGCGGTTCAGGTCCAGGAGGTACTCGGGCCGCCGGTGGTCGAAGTTGATCTCGACCATCACATCGGTGCCACCCGCGATGGGCACAGCCGTCGGGTGCTCGGCCTTGGCGGCGAGCGCCTCCTCCCAGCTGGCGGGGCGAAGGAAGTCCATGAGTGGCTCTCTTCTTCTCAATCGGGTCGTTCACTGGGGGCTGGGGGCGGGGTGCGGCCGACCCTCGACTGGTCGTTCATGTGTTGTTAACGCGGTGTGGGGCCAAGTACACAAGCCGTGCTCCACCCGGTGCAGTCACCGAAACCATGAAGGAGTTGGCTGGCCGATCTCCTCGTCTTGTAGATTCGAACGAATCGCGGGGATCAGTAACCTCACCGCATTACCCAGTTTTCACCCGCACCAACGAAAGAGATCGGCGGCGACGAGATGCGGCTGCGCGCACTGCTGGAGACCGACGCGCTGGGCCTGCGGCTGCTCGGCGGCGAGGACGAGCTGGACCGTTCGGTCCGCGGCGTGATGACCACCGACCTGCGGGATCCCAGCCGCTACCTGTCGGGCGGCGAGCTGGTCCTCACGGGCCTGGCCTGGCGCCGGGACGCGGCGGACTCGGAGCCGTTCGTACGGATCCTGGCGGGTGCCGGCGTGGCCGGGCTCGCGGCGGGCGAGGCGGAGCTCGGCGACATCCCCGGCGATCTGGTGGAGGCGTGCGCGCGGCACCGGCTGCCGCTCTTCGCCGTCCATGAGACCGTCGCGTTCGCAACGATCACCGAGCATGTGGTGCGCCAGGTGTCCGGTGAGCGGGCGGGCGATCTGGCGGCGGTCGTGGACCGGCACCGCAGGCTCATGACCTCGGGCCCGGCGGGCGGCGGGCCCGAGGTGGTCCTGGATCTGCTCGGATCCGACCTCGACCTGCATGCCTGGGTGCTCTCCCCCACCGGCCGGCAGATCGCGGGCGCCGGTGAAACGTCACTGCCCGGACCGGTCGGCGTCGCACTGGCCGGCCACCATCTGGCCGCCACCCGCACCGGCCGCCGCGCCCCGCACCGGGCCACGGTCGACGGCACCGCGTATTCGCTCTTCCCGATCCGGAACACCGGCCGCGGCGCCGTCCCGGCCTCCCGCGACGTCCGTGAGTCGGTGCTCTCGGACTGGCTGCTCGCGGTCGAGGCGGACGCGAGCGACTGGCCGCCGGCCCGGCTGGATCTGCTCCAGGGCGTCACCCAGCTGATCGCCGTCGAACGGGACCGGCGCGACGCGGCACGTACGGTACGCCGCAGGCTCGCCCAGGAAGTCCTGGAACTGGTCCAGACGGGTGCCCCGCCGGCCGAGATCGCCGCCCGGCTGCGGGTCGCGGCCCCGGTGCTGCTGCCGGGGCTCGGGTCCGCACCGCACTGGCAGGTCGTGGTGGCGCGGGTCGAGTGGGGCGGCGCGGAGGGCCAGTCCGCCGCCGGCGCCCCGGCGGGGTCCGGTTCCGCCGTCGCGGGCGGCCCGGTCGCCCAGGCGCTGCTGGAGGAGATCCTGGTCGACCCCGCGGTCACCGGCCCCGACTCGGCGGACCGGATCGCGGTCGCCCATACGGGCGAGGAGGCCGTCGCCCTCGTACCGCTGCCCGCCGTCACCGCGCCCGCGCCGGACCGGGACGCCGCGCACACCGAGGCGGGCGTGGATCCCGCGCTCCATGCCGATGTGCTGCTCGCCGCGGTCCGCGAACCGCTCTCCGCGGGCCTCGCCGACGACGGCCGACTGACCCTGGGTGTCAGCGCGGCCGTCCATTCGCCCGAGGGACTGCGCGGTGCCCTGGAGGAGGCCCGGCACGCCCGCCGGGTGGCGGCGGCCCGCCCCGGCCGGGTCTGCGCGGCCGGACACCACGAGCTGGCCTCGCACGTGCTGCTGCTGCCGTTCGTCCCCGACGACGTGCGCCGCGCGTTCACCGCACGCCTGCTCGACCCGCTGCGCGACTACGACCGGCGCCACCGCGCGGAGCTGATCCCGACGCTGGAGGCGTTCCTGGACTGCGACGGATCGTGGACCCGCTGCGCGGCCCGGCTCCACCTGCACGTCAACACGTTGCGCTACCGGGTGGGGCGAATCGAGCAGTTGACGGGACGTGACCTTTCGCGCCTGGAGGACAAGCTCGATTTCTTCCTCGCCCTGCGTATGAGCTGATTTCCCGGCCCTGTCACGGCTGTTGGCGGCTCCGTTCGTTTGTGAAATCTTTCACCTGAGATTGAACGACCCCTTGGCCCGGCGTGCAGATCCGTGCTGAGATGCGGCCAGACTCACAGCTCGATGGCGCGCTAGGGGAGGGCAATGTGGCGCATACCGCCATGTCTGGTTCCGGAACGACAGCAGATGACGATCCGCCGCTCCAGACAGCGGTATGGCGGCTGCGGTCACGCGCCTGCTGGACGGACGCCGCAGCTCTGCTCGAACCCGGCGCCGACACCGATCCGGCCGCCGCGCTCCAGCGGACCGCCCTGCTGACCGAACGGTGCCTGTACACCGGAAAGGGCTGGACCGACGCCGAGGACGCCTTGCGTACCGCGGAGGCGCTGGCCCACGACGACGACGAACGCGGCGCGGCCGCGTGCGAGCGCGGCCATCTGGCGTACGCGTCGACACTCCTGGGGGTACGCGACCGGGCCGACGAGGCCAGTGTCGCGCTGAGCCGGGCCGCCGCGCTGCTCGCCCCGTCCGCGCCGGGCCGCCCGCTGCTGGACTTCCGGCGGGGTCTGATCGCGCAGAACATCGCCGACTCGCCGGAGGCCGCGCGCGCCGCGTACCGCAGGGCCCACGCCGGAGCCACCGCCCAGGGGGACGCACTGCTGCTCTCCTCGACCTGGCGCCATCTCGCCCTGCTGGCCCTGCGCGAGGGCGAGCTGGCGGAGGCCCGGCACGGCTTCGCGGAGTCCCTGCGGATAAGGGAGGAGCTGGGCTATCTGATCGGTACGGCTCCGGCCCTCATCGCCCTCGCGGACTCCGAGCCGGAGCCCGAGCTGGCGACCCGGCTGCGCGCCGAGGCGGGCCGGCTGTTCCGGCTGCTCGGGGGCGTGCCGACGTGGCTGGCGCCGCATCTGGACCCGCCTCCCGCGGAGACGGCCGAGGCGAACTGAGGCCGGGGCCGGGCGGGCCCGGGTCCGGGGCGCCGCGCCCGGTCAGCCCTCGGCGCCGGTGAAGTGCTCCCGTACCAGCGACTGCACCACGGCCAGGTCCTGGGCGATCAGCGCGTCGAGCAGAGCGGTGTGCTCGGCCGCGTCGGCGAGGAGGTCGGCGCGGCGGGTGACGGGGTTGCTCTCCAGCGGCCACTGTGAGCGGCGGTGCAGGTCGTCGGCGACCTGCACCAGCTGCTCGTTGCCGCAGAGCGCGAGGACCGCGCCGTGGAAGGCCCGGTCGGACTCGGCATAGCCGGCCCGGTCGCCCACGGCCGCGGCGGCCACCGTGGCCTCGGCCAGCGGGCGCAGGGCGCACCAGGCACCGGGCGGGACGGTTCGGGCCAGCCGCAGCATCACGGGGACCTCGATCAGGGCGCGTACCTCGGCCAGCTCGGCGAGCTCGCGCGGGCCGCGCTCGGACACCCGGAACCCTCGGTTCGGTACGACCTCGACGGCGCCCTCGATGGCCAGTTGCTGCATCGCCTCGCGCACCGGTGTGGCGGAGACCCCGAACCGGGCGCCAAGAGCCGGGGCCGAATAGACCTGCCCCGGAGCCAGCCGGCCGTCGACCAGGGCGGCGCGCAGCGCCTCCAGGATCTGGCCGCGTACGGAGTGCCGCTGCACCACCGCGCGCGGGGCGGGCGGCTCGCTGTGGGTGTGTTCGCCACGCGCCTGCTCGCCACGCGTCTGTTCGGGCACCCGGACGACCGCGGGGACGGTCGCGGGCGCGGCGGTCCCGTACGCCTCACGCGCTCTGCCCTGCTCCACTCGGACCTCCTCGGCCGGACGCGGGCGCGGCTCGCGTACGCCATGCCTCTTGTGCACGATAGGCGCAGGACGCCGCAGTTCAAACATCGATCCGGTCGGGTAAGGTAAGGCTAACCTGCAAACGGTCGCGATTCGGTGGTCCCTGCATGACACTCCCCGCCCTGCTCCCCGGCGCCACGGCGTCCGCCGTGACGGACGCCTACACGCGCCTGGCCGAGGTCTTTCCCGGGCTGCGCGCGCAGGTGCTGGCCGATGACGAGACCGCCCCTCGCGGCACCGGCTGGGTGGGTGCCGACGAACTGGCGGCGGGGGGCGCCGCGCTCGACGACTTCCTCGCCTGGGACCACGCCCAGGTGGTGCGGGACTACGGGCAACAGCCCCGCCCCGACGTGGTCGCCAGCTTCGGGCTGCACCGCTACGCCTGGCCCGCCTGCCTGCTGGTGACGGTGCCCTGGTTCCTGCATCGGCGGGTGCCCCGAATTCCCGTCGGGGACGTGGCGTTCCAGCGGGCGCTGGGTCATCTGACCCTCCGGGTGAGGGAGTTCGCCTGCCTGCCGGACGATCCGGCCGCCGCGTTGCCGGGCGCCCGCGTGGTATCCGACGAGACGGAACTGCGGGCCGAGGTGCTCGCGGCGGTGGCCGACCACATCGGCCCGGTGCTCGACGGCTTCGGGCCTCGGATGCGGCGCGGCAGGCGCGCGCTGTGGGGCATGGCGACGGACGAGATCGTCGAGGGGCTCTGGTACATCGCCCATCTGCTCGGCGAGGAACGACGGGCGATGGCCGAGCTGGAGGCGCTCCTGCCGGGCACCACGAAGCCGTACGTCGGCTCCGCGGGCTTCCGCGATCTGACCGGACCGGACGGCGAATCGCTGCCCACCCGCGACCGGGCGAGCTGCTGTCTGTTCTACACGCTGCGCCCCGAGGACACCTGCGTCACCTGCCCGCGTACCCGTGACGCCGACCGGGTGCGGAAGCTGACGCCCGCTCACTGATCAACACCACTCGCGCGAGTAGTACAATTCGAACGCAACTCATCGGTCGCGTGCGGGCATTCGAGCCGACCCCGGTCTTCCGTACGCCGTGCCGACCCAATGGCGTTCTCTTGCCCCGAAACCCCCTGTGCATGATGGGGTTTCGGCAATCATGGCGCCCGAAATGCCCTACGCAATGCAAGGGACCGCGCATGAGACTGACCGACATATCGCTGAATTGGCTGCTTCCGGGCGCCGTGCTGCTCGTGGGAGTCCTGGCGGCGGTGGCGGTGGTCGCGCGCGGCAAGCGCGCCGCTGACACATCCGCGGTCGAGGACAGCTGGGAACGCAGCGAAGAGCGTCGCAGACGCAAGGAGGCCCTGTACGCCACCGCCTCGTACGTCCTGCTGTTCTGTTGTGCGGCGGTCGCCGCCGCACTCTCCTTCCACGGGCTCGTCGGCTTCGGCGAGCAGAACCTCGGCCTCTCCGGGGGCTGGGAGTACCTCGTCCCCTTCGGCCTCGACGGCGCGGCCATGTTCTGTTCCGTACTCGCGGTGCGCGAGGCCAGCCACGGTGACGCGGCGCTCGGCTCGCGCCTGCTCGTGTGGACGTTCGCCGGCGCCGCCGCCTGGTTCAACTGGGTGCACGCACCGCGCGGGATCGACCACGCGGGCGCCCCGCACTTCTTCGCGGGGATGTCGCTCTCGGCGGCCGTGCTCTTCGACCGGGCCCTGAAGCAGACCCGCCGGGCCGCGCTGCGCGAGCAGGGCCTGGTGCCTCGTCCGCTGCCGCAGATCCGGATCGTCCGGTGGCTGCGCGCCCCTCGGGAGACCTTCGGCGCCTGGTCGCTGATGCTGCTGGAAGGCGTACGCACGCTGGACGAGGCGGTCGACGAGGTACGTGAGGACAGGCGGGAGAAGGAGCAGAACCGCCTCCGCAGGAAGGACCAGGAGAAGCTGGACCGGGCCCACATCAAGGCGCTGAACCGGCAGAACCGGGCCTGGCGCCGGGTCGGCCGCGGCGGCACCCAGGTGGACGTCCAGGCCATCGCCCCCACGGCGGGCTCCGCGTCCGTCGTGGAGCCCGCCATATCCGAGCCGGGACAACTGCCGTTGCGCCCCCGGCCATCCCTGCAAGCCGTGACGGGTCCGAGCGCCGCCGCCCCGGACCGGAGCCCGAATGAACCGGTCACCGTCGACCTCACCGCCGAGGACGACACCCAGGCACTGCCCCGGCTGGACTCGCTGGAGCGGAAACTGAAGGATCTGGAGCAGCAGTTCGGCTGATCCGCAGTCACAGGCCCTGACGGCCCGGTTCCCTTCCGGTCCGTCAGGGCCTTTCGCCGTCCAGCTCGAACCAGACGACCTTGCCCGGCGCATGGGCGCTGACTCCCCAGGCGTCCGCGAGGCTCCGCACCAGGAGGAGCCCTCGGCCATGCGTACCGTCGTCGGCGTTCGGTACGTACGACAGGGGCAGCCCGGACACGAAGTCCCGAACCTCCACCCGTAATCTGGCGGGCGCCACACTCACCGTCACGACCGCGCCGCGTCCCGTGTGGATCAGCGCATTGGTCACCAGCTCGCTGAGCAGGAGCTCCGCCACCTGGGCCGGTTCGGTACTCCACCGGTAGCGCAGGAACTCGCGTAACGCATGGCGCACTTCACCCACGGCCGCCAGATCGGTGTGGGCCAGTCGGCGATGCAGCCGGACCGGCTGCCGCTCCTTCGCCCCCGGTTCGTGCGAGGTCTCGCCCTCCATGGAATCGGCATCTCCCTGACGTTCCATCATTTCCCCCGCCCGCACAGTGAATCGCCCCCTTCTCGTGGTCCCGGTCTCCGTGTCGGATGCTTCTCGTGGAACTCCTTCACGGAACACGTTCACGGGATGCATGCCCCGCTGACGGTCCGCCACGCTTGTCGACTCATCAATAAGTGAACGGAGAACCGGAACCGGCCGGAGAACTGCCGGACATCTGCGTGACACATTTCCCCCTCGGGTTAACTTCCAAAAAATTCACATCGGTTGGCGTTGACGGGACCGTGTCTACGCGCGTCATCATGGTGGCTATGCGAATCCCCCCACGGATCACCACGCTCGGTGGCGCAGCCGCCCTCCTGTCCGTCCTCCTCGTCGGCGCCCCGGCCACCACGGCCACCGCCTCGACCGCATCCACCGCCTCCTCCACCTCCGTCTCCATCACGTCGGTCGGCAGCATCTGCTACTCGGCGCTGCCCGCCCAGGCGCACGACACCCTCGACCTGATCGACGCGGGCGGCCCGTTCCCGTACTCGCAGGACGGCTCCGTCTTCCAGAACCGTGAAGGCGTCCTGCCCGGCCAGAGCGCCGGCTACTACCACGAGTACACGGTCGTCACCCCCGGCTCACCGACCCGCGGTGCCCGCCGGATCGTCACCGGCGAGAAGGCGCAGGAGGACTACTACACCGGCGACCACTACGCCACCTTCGACCTGATCGACCAGGGCTGCTGAAGCCCGGCCCCTCCGGACCGATCCGCGCCGTAGACCCCCACCTGCGGCGCGGATCACGTTCCGGGGCCGGAAAACGAACCCGACGCTCCACGACTTGTACCCTCCCCCCATGACCGTGACCTATGTGATCGACGGCTCCCGGGTCACCGGCCTGGAGCAGTTCTGGGAAGTGATCGGCGAGGCCGTGAACGGCCCGGGTGGATATTTCGGCCGCAATTTCGACGCCCTCGCGGACTGCCTGCACGGCGGGATGGGCACCCCGGACGACGGCGACTTCGTATTCGAGTGGCGGGACCACGCGCTCTCCGCACGGGCCCTGGGCCACGAGGAGACGGCCCGGCAGCTGCGGCGGAGCCTGGACCGGGCCCACCCCAGCAACCGGGCGGCGCTCCGCCGCAGGCTCGACGAGGCACTCGCGGGGCGCGGACCGACGCTCTTCGAGCAGCTCGTGGAGATCCTGCGGAACGACGGGCCGGGCGTCCTGCGGCTGTTGTGAGCTCCGGGCCGTGTCCGGCGGACGCGCCCCGGAGGAGAGGAACAGCACCGGTCGACCGAGCGGGATCACCACTCGGCCGACCGATACCGTGGGGGTCGTAGGGATCAGAACTCGGTGGTGACCTTGGCTCCGTCGAACGCCTCGGTGCCGTAGAGGCTGATGAAGTGGTAGCCCGGCGCCGGGTTGTTGACGGTCAGGGTGTGCTCGTTGCCCGCGCCGACGGACTTGTCGGTGTAGACCTTGGTGGTCGCCCACTCCTGCGAGCTGTAGTAGAGATCGGCGTCACCCGTGCCGCCGGAGGCGGTGATCTTCAGCTGGGTGGTGCCGGCCGGGATGACGACGGCCAGGTAGGCGTAGTCGCCCTTGACGGCCTTCAGCCCGCTGCGCATGCAGTTCTGGCCCAGCAGCCTGGTGTCGGCGTCCTTGCACTCGGTGATCTCACCGGGCGGGTTGGTGGACCCGCCGCCGCAGGCACCGGCCGCGCAGGCGGCCAGCCAGGTGTTCCAGTCGGCGTCGTAACGGCTGCCGATGGTCGACGTGAGCAGGGTGCGGGCGCCGTCCCAGTCGCCCTTGCGGTAGAGACCGAGCAGGGTGTCGACGTCGGAGCGGTGGGATTCGAGCATGTAACGGACGGCCAGGTAGCCCCAGTTGTACACGCGGGTCTGGTCGGCGTTGTCGTAGGTGGTGTCGAACAGGGTCCGCAGGGTGTAGGTGCGGTTGGCGGCCTGGGCGACGGCGTCGTCGTAGGTGACCTTGCGGTACGAGTACGAGACGAACTCCGCGAAGCCCTCCACCCACCAGACGGTCGGGGTGGTCATTCCGGCGGCGAAGTCGCCGTACATGTCGAAGCGGCCGTCGAGGTAGTGCGTGTACTCGTGGTTGAGGTTCCAGATCTGGAAGTCGGGGCGGGCCCACTCGGCCTCGTAGGCGATGAACCGGGGCTGGTTGCCCTCGGCCTTGGGGTCGCCCTCCAGGTACATGCCACCGTTGTTGGTGTCGATGCCGAAGATCACTCCGGCGTAGGTCTGGTAGTCGGTGCTGGAGTTGAAGGCCACTACCTCGATGGTCTTGTTGTTGTCGTCGGCGACCGCGCCGTTGTCCCGGGCCACCTCGTGGAAGTAGGCGTCCTGGCCGCGCAGGCTGGTACAGCTGGCTTCGAGCTCCTCCGCGGTCATGTCCTGCGCCCGGATGGTGATGCTGTCGCTACAGGTGTGCTTCACCGGCAGGACGGCCTTCTCCAGACGCTGCGCGAGGTCACAGGCGCCGTAGGCCGCGCAGTTGTCCTTGTCGTAGGCGTCGACCATCTTGGCCAGATTGACCCAGAGCGGGGCGGTGGGGCCGTCGATGGAGCTCTTGCCCATCAGGTCGACCGCGAGCGGGCTCGCCTTGGCGCGCAGCGAGTCCTCCTTGAGGAAGCGGCCGAGCTCGAGTCCCGCGTTGGAGACAAGGAACGACTGCTTGGTGTCCAGCAGGTCGAGGTGGTTCGCGGCGAAGTCGTGCAGGGAGTTCAGCACGCTGGAATCGGCCTCGATGGCGCTGATGAACTCCGGCACCTGGTGACCACGGAACATGATCGTGTACACGCTGTTCACGGCGTTGACCATGTACCAGGAGCTGTTGTACGAGGAGTCGTAGTCAGCCAGCATCCGCTTGACGATGTTCAGGTAACGGGCGTTCTCCCCGGCGCTGTCGACCAGGATGATCGCCTCGGACAGGCTCTCGCCGTTGGCGTCGGTGACGTCGAAGGCGTGCGAGGAGCCGAAGAAGCCGTCGAGCGCGCCCTGGATGGCCGTGCGCAGGCGCGGCCCGTACTCTCCGACGGTGTCGGGGTCGTAGTACTGCACGTAGTAGCCGGCCCGGAGGAAGAGGACCAGCTGGGGCATGCCGGTGCTGCTGTCACCGGGGTAGGAGGCCGACGCGTCGCGCATGGCATCGGCGATGGTGACCATCTGGTCCTCGCGGAAGGCGTTGTAGCCGTCCTGGCCCTTGAGACGGAACAGCGTGTTGACGCAGTCGGTGGTCGCCGCCTTGACCTTCTCGACCAGGGCGCTTCCGGTGTTGTTGGTGAAATCGGTGGTGTTGCACTCGGCCGCGGCCTTGCCGAGCTTCTTGGCGCGGCGCTTCTCGGCCTTCATCGAAGGTGCCGGGTGGCTCGGAAGCGCGGTGGCCTGGTCGTCGTAGTCCCGCTTGAGCGCGTCCTTGGACGCGGACAGTGGCGGCCGGTCGGCGGCCTTGAGCGACTTGCGTTCGACGTGAGCGGCATCGTCGGCGGGTGCCGTCAGCGCCTCGGCGGTGGGGCCGCCGGGGTCCTCGGTCCGGGTTTCCGCCCGTCCTTGAGCGGCGCCCGGGGAGTGGGGGGACGCGGCCGACGCGGCGGGGCGCTGCTCGACGGCCTGGCTCGGTGCCGTGAACAGGCCCACGCCCAGGCATGCTGCCAGGACCACAGTGGACAATCCGGTTATTCTCTGTCGAACCATGAGGTTCTTCACGTGCCGCCTCCCAGCGGAGTGGTAACCGCGCGACAGGGCGCGGTTGTGGGGGAATGCAAGAGGCCGGTGGCGAACCGGGTCTGAACTGCACTCACGTCGTGACATGAGCACGGCTCCGTTCCTCTTGCGCGCTGTACAATGGCACATGTCACATGTTCTTTGGAACCCCTCTCGCGCACATTCATCCGCGCGACAACTTCTCGTCGCAGCACGGGATATGACACGCGGCCCCGAACGTGTCGGCCGCCACCGCCGGTTTCCCGACCACCGCACCACCGTGTCCCCGGAGAGCCGGAATTCCGGCCCCGCCCCCGGTCCCACAGAGCCCCCGAGGAGCAATGCCCGTGTCCCGTTCCTTCTCCGCGCCCCGCACCGGCAGCCACGACCTGCCGGTGTCACCCGCCCTGGACGCCTTCATGGGCACCGGGTGGGCCAAGTCCCCGCTGCCGACGGACCTTCGTGTCCCCTCCATCGACGCCACCCCCGCCCGCCGGGCCCGGCTGGCCGCCCGCTTCCCCGGCGAGCGCCTGATCATCCCGGCGGGCGCGCTCGCCGTCCGCTCCAATGACACCGACCACCGCTTCCGGCCGCACACCGGCTATGCCTGGCTCACCGGCCTCACCGGCGAGGACCAGGCCGGCCATGTCCTCGTCCTGGAGCCGGACGGCGACGAGCGCCACGAGGCGGTGCTCTATCTGCGACCCCGGTCACCGCGCACCGGCCAGGAGTTCTACCGCGACCGCAGATACGGGGAGTTCTGGGTCGGCCGCAGGCCCGACCTGGCGGAGGCCACCCGGCTGACCGGCATCCGCTGCGCGCATCTGGACGCCTGGGAGAAGCTGCTCACCGGGCCGCAGCCACCGGTGCGGGTGCTGGGCGGCGTGGACCCGTCCGTCGACGAACTGCTGCGTTCCTGCCGCGCGTTCCCGCACCGACGCTCGGCTCCGGCCGGGCTCAAAGCGGTGATCAGTGAGCTCCGCCTCGTCAAGGACCCCTATGAGACCGGCCAGTTGCAGCAGGCCGTCGACGCGACGGCGGCGGGGTTCGAGGACGTGGTGCGAAGCCTGCCGCAGGCGCTGCGGCACCCGCGCGGCGAGCGCTGGATCGAGGGCGTCTTCGATCTGCGGGCCCGGCTGGTGGGGAACGGTCCGGGCTACTCCACGATCGCCGCCGCCGGGGCGCACGCCTGCGTCCTGCACTGGATCCGCAACGACGGACCGCTGGAACGCGACCAGTTGCTGCTCCTGGACGCCGGGGTGGAGACCGACTCGCTCTACACGGCCGACATCACCCGCACCCTGCCGCTGTCCGGCCGCTTCTCCCCCGTGCAGCGCACTGTCTACGAGCTGGTGCTCGCCGCCCAGGACGCGGGCATCGCGGCCCTGCGCCCGGGAGCACGATTCCGTGACTTCCATCTGGCGGCCATGCGGGTCATTGCCGAAGGGCTGCACGCGTGGGGCGTGCTGCCGATGTCCGCGGACGAGGCGCTCGATCCGGACAACGGCTTCTACCGCCGCTACACGCTCTGCAGCAGCGGCCACATGCTCGGCATGGACGTGCACGACTGTGCGCAGGCGCGTGCGGAAACCTATCTGGACGGGCGCCTGGAAGCCGGTCAGGTGCTGACCGTGGAGCCCGGGCTCTACCTCCAGCCCGATGACGAGACGCTGCCCCGGTCGCTGCGCGGGATCGGGGTGCGGATCGAGGACGACCTCGTGATCACGGCCGACGGTGCTCGCCTCATGTCGTCCGCGCTGCCGCGCACCGCCGACGGCATCGAGGAGTGGATGGCCTCGCTGCTGGAGACCGGGGCCTGAGAGTGTCCTTCAACGGCCGCCCGATGGGCGGCCGTTGAAGGACGAGAGCCGAACGGCGGCGGCAGGGTGCGCGGTGGATCAGGCCTCTGCGGCCGGCATCCTCACTCTGCTGATCCGCTTGCCTCCCGCGCCGGTGTCATCGGGTTCGTCCTCGGCCCAGAGGCTCCTGATATGTGACATATGCCCCAGCATGCACCGCTCCGCGTCCTCCGCGTTCCCCGCGATCAGGAGGTCGAGCAACTGGCCGTGTTCCTCCGCGGACTGGACCAGCAGCCCCGTCTCGTCGAGCCGGTTCAGCCCGAAGAGGCGTGATCGCTTGCGCAGATTGCCGACCTCCTCCACCAAGCGGCGGTTTCCCGCCAACCCGAGCAGTTCGAGGTGGAAGCGGCGGTCCGCCTCCAGATAGCCGAGGATGTCGTGCTCGGCAGCGGCTGCGACGATCGCCTGGGCGAGTGGCCGCAGCGCCTCCAGCTCCCTGGTCCTGCCCATCCGGGCGATGCGTCCGACGGTGGGAACCTCGATCATGACCCGCAGCTCGGTGAAGTCGTCGAGATCCTGTTCGGTCAACTCCGTTATCCGGAAGCCCTTGTTGCGTACGGCTTCGACCAGGCCCTCGCGAGCCAGGTCGAGCATGGCCTCGCGGACCGGGGTGGCGGACACCCCGAAGTCGGCGGCGAGCGCGGGAGCGGAGTAGATCACCCCCGGACGGAGTTCCCCCGCGATGAGGGCCGCCCTGAGGGCGTTTGCCACCCGGTCACGCAAGTGCTCCTGCGCGGAGATGGCGTTGAGCGTCGTCAGGCGGGCCATATGTGTTCCTCCAGCGCCGTGCGGGGCCTCAGAATACAATGTCACGTTTCCGCCAGGGCCCGTCGTTCCGGAGCTGTGGACAACTCGTTCAAGGCGTCGAATTCCGGTGCACCGCCGCGGCGACAGCGAGGTCCTCCCAGCCCATCCCGACGCTCTTGAAGAACCGGGGGCCCTCGAAGTCGGCCGGCTTCCCCTCGATGTTGCGACCGGTCACCAGCTCGGCGAGGTTGGCGACGATGCCCTCGGCCCCGAAGGCGCCCTCCGCCAGCGGGATCAGCAGATCGCCCGCCTCCGACAGCGCCGCCGACCGCGATTCGACGATGACGGCGGAGCGTGACACCAGCGCGGTGTCCACCTCCCGGGCATCGGGGGTGTGCGAGCCGACCGCGACGACCGTCGCCCCGTCCGGCACGAGGGAACCGTCGAACAGCGGGGTGGCGGAGGTGGTGCAGCAGAGCACCAGATCGGCCGTGGCGACCTCACCGGCACCGTGCCCCTGCCCCGCGCGGGCGTCCACGCCGAGCCGGCGGGCGTGCTCGGCCAGTGCCTCGGCCCGGTGCGGGTTGCGGCCGACCACGGTGACCCGTTCGACCCGGCGTTCCGCGAGCACCGCATCCAGATGCCCGTACGCCTGGGGGCCGGTTCCGAAGAGCACCAGATGGCGCACGACGGGCCCGGTGAGGTGGCGGATCGCCAGTGCGGACACGGCCGGTGTACGCAGGGTGGTGAGCGCGGCCCCGTCCAGCAGGGCGAGTGGCAGCAGCGTGGCGGCGTCGAGCAGCAGATAGCTTCCGGTGATCCGGGGCAGGCCGCGCGCCGGGTTGTCCGGCGCGACCCCGGCGATCTTCACTCCGGTCACCTGCCGGGTGGTGGCGGGCATGATCAGCAGCTCCCCGCCCGGCACGGTGACATGGTGCCGGGCGGGTGCCGTTTCCGGATCCAGTCCCCCGCTCAGCGCCGCCTCCAGTGCGTCCACGGCTCCGGTCGGTCCCAGGGCCTCGATGTCGTCGGCGCCGAGCAGGGGAAGATTCACAGCAGGAATCCTTCGGGGAAGGGGTCGGACGGGTTCAGGAAGAATTGTGCGGTACCGGTGATCCAGGCGCGGCCGGTGACGGTGGGGACAACGGCCGGCAGTCCGCCCACGGTGGTCTCCTGGACGAGCCGTCCGGTGAACGAGGTGCCGATGAAGGATTCGTTCACGAAGTCGGTGTCCAGGGGGAGTTCACCGCGTGCGTGCAGCTGGGCCATGCGGGCCGAGGTGCCGGTCCCGCAGGGTGATCGGTCGAACCAGCCGGGGTGGATGGCCATCGCGTGCCGGGAGTGGCGGGCGTCGGACCCGGGCGCGATGCACTGCACGTGCTTGAGGCCGTGAATGTGCGGATCCTCGGGGTGGACGGGCCGGTCGGTGGCGTTGACCGCGTCCATCAGGGCGAGCCCGGCGGCCAGGATGTCGTCCTTGCGCGCCCGGTCGAAGGGCAGCCCGAGGTCGGCCAGGTGAAGCATCGCGTAGAAGTTCCCGCCGTAGGCGAGGTCGTAGCGCAGCTTCCCGTAGCCGGGGACGTCCACCGTCCGGTCGAGCGCGACGCTGAACGCCGGAACGTTGGTGAGGGTCACGGCGGTGGCGGCGCCGTCCGTCACCTGTACGTCGACGCTGACGAGCCCGGCCGGGGTGTCCAGCCGCACGGTGGTGACGGGTTCGGTGACCTCCACCATGCCGGTCTCCACCAGGACGGTCGCCACCCCGATGGTGCCGTGCCCGCACATCGGCAGATAGCCGGAGACCTCGATGAAGAGGACTCCGTAGTCCGCGTCCGGCCGGGTGGGCGGCTGGAGGATCGCGCCGCTCATGGAGGCGTGGCCGCGCGGTTCGTACATGAGCAGGGTGCGTACGGCGTCGCGGTGCTCCTGGAAGTGGCTGCGCCGTTCGGCCATCGTCGCACCGGGGATGGTGCCGATGCCCCCGGTGATGACGCGGGTGGGCATGCCCTCGGTGTGCGAGTCGACGGCATGGAAGATGTGACGTGTCTGCAAGGCTCCCCCTGATGGGTCACGGCGTACACGAAGAACACGGGAACGGGACGGAACCGGCCGGTCCGGGCAGGGCCTGGCGCGGCTCCGCCCGGACGTACGGGCCGGGCGCCGTTCTCAGTGGAGACCCCCGGCGAGCGCCTTCTCCGTCGCGGCACGTACGGCCGCTTCGTCGTCGGCGGGGAGCGGGAGCCGCGGCGGTCGAGTACGGCCGCCGTGGCGTCCGGCGACGTCCATGGACGCCTTGATGGCCTGGACGAACTCCGGCTTCGAGTCCCACCTCAGCAGCTCGTGCAGCTCCCGGTACAGCGGCAGGGCGGTTGCCATGTCACCGGTGACAGCGGCCCGGTACAGATCGACGCAGCAGGACGGCAGCATGTTCGGGCAACCCGCGATCCACCCGACGGCGCCGGCCAGTGCCAGTTCCAGCAGTACGTCGTCGGCACCCACGAGCAGGTCGAGACCGGGCGCCTTTTCGGCGATCTCGTACGCCCTGCGGACGTCTCCGGTGAACTCCTTGACGGCCACGATGCTGCCGTCCTGGTGGAGTCGGGCGAGCAGGTCCGGTGTCAGATCCACCTTGGTGTCGTACGGGTTGTTGTACGCGACGACCGGCACCCCGGCCTCGGCCACCTCGGCGTAGTGGGCACGCACCGCCTCGTCCTCGCAGCGGTATCCGTTGGGCGGCAGGAGCAGTACGGAACCGGCGCCCGCCTCGGCGGCCTGTTCCGCCCAGCGCCGTGATTCCGCGCTGCCGTAGGCGGAGACGCCCGGCATGACGCGGCTGCCGTCGCCCGCGGCCTCGACGGCGACCCGGACCATCTGCTCGCGTTCGCTGTCGGTCAGGGTCTGGTACTCCCCCAGTGAGCCGTTGGGCACCACTCCGTCGCAGCCCGCCTCGATGAGCTGCCGCACATGGGTGGCGTAGGCGTCGTAGTCGATGGTGCAGTCGTCGCGCAAGGTGACCGGGGTGGCGACCATGACCCCGTGCCAGGGGCGGGTGCGCGGGTGGGTGTTCGTCTGCATCGTGGCTCCTTGAGAGGGGTGACATGTCACGGTGTGGCGATACGCGGACGACGGTTGGCGAACGCGGCGTTCCGGTGTGCGGGAACCCGAACGGGCGGGCCGTCGGGCTCCGGGGCAGGAATGGCTGTGAGGGGGCGGGGAGGTCCGGCCCCGGGGGCAGGTGGCCGGGCTACCCGGGGTCGGCCAGTTCGGCGAGCGTGGAGAGCTTCACGGGGCAGGCCAGCGGGCGCCGGTCGGGCCCGCCCGGGTCCTGCCCGACGCCGTGTGCGGCGAGTTCACGGACGGCGAATCCGCACGTCCGGCCCTGGCACCACCCCATTCCGGCCCGGGTGAGCAGCTTGACGGTCCTGGCGTCACCGGCTCCCAGCTCCTCGCACGCCGTGCGGATCCGGCCCGCGGTGACCTCTTCGCAACGGCAGACCTCCGTATCGCCGGTCAGCCACTCGCTCCACCCGGCGCCCGGCCGGTGCACGGTCCCCATCAGCTCGGCGAAGGCCCGCAGCCGGCGCCGGGAGCGTCGCAGCGCGACCGCTCTGCGCGCGTCCTGCCGCCGCACCCCGCCCCGTACCTCACGAATGATCGACAGCGCCGCCGACTCACCTTCGCTCAGGGCGAGTTCGACACCTCCGATCCCACCGGTCTCACCGGCCGACCAGACGCCGGGGACGGTGGTCCTGAGCTGCTCGTCAAGGATGACGGCGTGCGTGCCGTCGGGGCCCGGACGCGTGCCGCAGCCGGCTGCCACGGCGAGTTCCAGCTGCGGCACCAGCCCGTGTCCCACGGCGAGCACGTCGCAGGCGATCCGGCGGCCGGTCCCCGCGACAGGGCGCCATCGACGGTCCACCCTGCTGACGGTCACCGCCTCCACGCGCTCGTCGCCGTGCACCTCGGTGACCGCCCGGTGTGCCAGCACCCGGACCCCGGCACGGGCCAGCGCCGCCCCGAACCGCGCCCCTTCCGCCGCCTTGCCGGGGTTGACCGCCAGCACCCGCGGAGCACGGGCATACGCCCCGTACCCGGCAGCCTCGACGAGCGCCGGGACACGCGCACCCGCACGCGTCAGCGAGAGCGCGACCGCCTGGAGGAGCGGACCGCTCCCCGCCACCACGATCCGGCGCCCCGGCAGCACCAGCCCGGACTTGAGCATGGCCTGGGCCCCCGCCGCACTCACCACACCCGGAAGTGTCCATCCCGGGAAGGGGAGTTGGCGCTCGTACGCCCCCGTCGCCAGGACCATGCGGCGGGCCCGGACGGCGGTGCGGGCCTCCTCGTCGCCCCCGGTGACCGCGTGCAGGATCCAGTCCCCGTCGCCGGTTCGTTCGACCGTCCACACCTGGTGGCCGGTGAGATGGCGGATCCCGCCGGTGTCGCGGTGCGCGGCGAGCCGTGCGGAGAGTTCCGCGAAGGCGCGCCAGCGGTGGTGAAGGGCCTCGGGCCGGGTGGCGCCGAGCCCGTCCGCCGGGCTGCGGTAGTACTGCCCGCCGGGCGCGGTGGCCGCGTCCAGGAGCACCACGTCGAGCCCGTGGTCGGCGGCGGTGACGGCCGCGGCCAGGCCCGCCGGACCCGCTCCCACCACGGCGAGCGCGGCGCGCCCGGTCTCCCGTGCCCGGCGGTCATCCGTCGAGTGCGGCATGCCCGTCGCCCTCCTGAGTGGTGATGACGTCGCCCGGCGCGGCAGGCAGCAGACAGGCGCGCTGGTTGGGCCGGCCGTTGACGGTGGCCAGGCAGTCGTAGCAGGCACCGATGGCGCAGAAGGCGCCGCGTGGCCGGCCGTGAACACGGGTGGTGCGCCAGGTCAGGATGCCCGCCGACCAGAGTGCGGCGGCGATGGTCTGGCCCGGCAGTCCGCGGATCGGGCGGCCGTCGAAAGTGAGCCGGAACTCCGGTTCGGGCTCGGCCCCGACGAGTTCGGCGGGGGTGCGTGCACGGGTGCGTCTCACGGGGTCCTCTCCTGGGGCACGGGCGCCCCGCTCTCCACCGTCATGGGACAGGGCATGTGGCATCGAACCGGTCGGGGGCGAACGGTGCGAGGTCGAGTGCGGTCCGCTTCCCCCGGACCGCGTCGGCGATCAGCAGTCCGGTCGCGGGCGCCAGCCCGATTCCGGCGCCCTCGTGGCCGCAGGCGTGGAACAGCCCCGGCGCCCGGGGGTCCGGTCCGATCGCGGGCAGATGGTCGGGCAGGTAGGGGCGGAACCCGTGGTAGGCCCGGAGTACCTGCACATCGGCGAGCACCGGGAAGAGGTCGGCGGCCCGGGCCGCCAGCCGGGCGACCACCGGAACGGACAACGTCCGGTCGAAGCCGACCCGTTCACGGCTCGCCCCGATGAGTACCGGACCCGAGGGCGTCCCCTCCACCACGGGCGAGGTCTGCAGCGCCGCCGACCCGTTCGACACGTCGGCCACGTACTCCGCCGCGTAGACCTTGTGCCGGATCAGTCGAGGCAGTGGTTCGGTGACGAGTACGAACCCCCTGCGCGGCAGGACCGGCAGGTTCACCCCGGCCAGTGCGGCGAGGTCGCCGCCCCAGGTGCCCGCCGCGTTGACGACTGCGGGGGCTCGCAGTTCGCCCCGGTTCGTCCGTACCCCGCACACGGCGCCCTCCCGGTCCCTGAGGATCCCCACCACCTCCTCACCCGGCCGGACAAGCGCACCGGCACGCGTGGCCGCACGCAGCAACTCCGCTGACGCCAGGGCTGGTTGTACCTGAGCGTCCTGCGGATAGTGGCAGCCGCCGGCCAGGTGCGGCGCGAGATGGGGTTCGAGTTCGCGCAGCCGGTCGGGGGTGAGGTGGTGCGCCGCGACGCCCGCCCCCCGCTGAGCGGCGGCCGTCGCGGACAAGGCGGTCAGGGAGTCCTCGGTCGCCGCGACGACCACACCGCCCTTGAGCTCGTACTCGATGTCCGGGGGCAGTTCCTCGGACAGTCGCTGCCACAACGTGGCGGAGAGCAGGGCCAGTTCCAGCTCCGGTCCCGGCACTTTGTCGGAGACCAGGAGGTTGCCCTCGCCGGCTCCGGTGGTGCCGCCGGCCACCGGCCCGCGGTCGACGACGGCTACGGAGAGTCCGGACCGGGAGGTGTAGTAGGCGCAGGCGGCGCCAACCATTCCGGCCCCGACGATGACGACATCCAAGGGGTGTCTCGTGAGCACGTCAGTAATATGTCACATTGCTCAAGGGTCGCCAAGGGTGCACACAGGGCCAGTTGATCAACCGTCACCCCGTCGCGCGGCTCACAGGGGTGCCGGGTCGGCCGCCGGGGAAGTGGAGCCATGGACACCCGCAGGCACCGACCCGAGGAGCCGTGATGCACGACGACCGCACTCTGGTGGAGGACCGCCTCGAACGTGCCCTTCACCAGTTCATCCGCCCCGCCCGGTACCCGGACCGGACCCCGCTCGCCCTCTCCGTGCGGCACATCCCCGGCGAACCCGTTCCGGTGACGCGGGTCCTCCAGGAATCGTTCGAGCCGTTCCGTACCGGCACCGAATGGGGTAGGCCCTGGTCGACCAGCTGGTTCCGGCTGGAGGGGACCGTGCCGGCGGAGTGGGCGGGGCGACGGGTCGAGGTGGTCGTCGATCCCGGGTTCTCCGGTCAGGGGCCGGGTTTCCAGGCCGAGGGCATGCTGTACGACACCGCGGGCGTCCCCATCAAGGGCATCCATCCGCGCAATCGCCACCTCACGCTGGCCTCCCCGGCAGCGGGCGGCGAGCCGGTCTCGCTGCTCCTGGAGGCGGCGGCCAACCCGGCCGTGCTGGAGCACGGTTTCGCGCCGACTCCGCTCGGGGACGTGACGACGGCGGGTGACCGGCCGCTCTACCGGTTCGCCGCCGCGGACCTGGCGGTGCTGGACGAGGAGGTCTGGCATCTGGTCCTGGACATCGAGGTGCTCTCCGAGCTGATGCGGGAACTCCCCGTCGAACGTTCTCGACGGCACGAGATCCTGCGGTCGCTGGAGCGCATGCTCGACGTGCTGGACCTGCACGACGTGGCGGGCACGGCGCGAGCCGGCCGGGGCGAGCTGGCCGAAGCGCTGTCCCGCCCGGCCGCGGCGAGCGCGCACCGGATCTCGGCCACCGGTCATGCGCACATCGACACGGCGTGGCTGTGGCCGCTGCGGGAGACGGTGCGCAAGGCCTCGCGCACCTTCGCCAATGTCACCGCACTCGCCCAGGACTATCCGGAGCTGGTCTTCGCGGCTTCGCAGGCCCAGCAGTACGCCTGGGTGAAGGAGCACCAGCCGCGCATCTGGGAGCGGATCAAGCAGGCCGTGGCGGACGGGCAGTGGGCGCCCGTGGGGTCGATGTGGGTGGAGTCCGACGCCAACATGCCCGGTGGCGAGGCGCTGGCCCGGCAGCTCGTGCACGGCAAGCGGTTCTTCGAGCAGGAGCTGGGAGTGGAGACCGAGGAGATCTGGCTGCCGGACTCCTTCGGCTACACGGCCGCGTTCCCGCAGCTGGCCCGGCTTGCGGGGGTGAAATGGTTCCTGACCCAGAAACTGTCCTGGAACCAGAGCAACAAAATGCCACATCACACCTTCTGGTGGGAGGGCATCGACGGGACCAGGGTCTTCACCCATTTCCCGCCCGTGGACACCTACAACGCCCAGTTCCACGGCCGCGAACTCGCCCACGCGGAGCAGAACTTCACGGAGAAGGGCCTGGCGACCCGCTCCCTCGTCCCGTTCGGCTGGGGTGACGGCGGGGGCGGGCCCACCCGCGAGATGCTGGAGAAGGCGCGCAGGCTCAGGGACCTGGAGGGTTCGCCGAAGGTGGGCATCGAGCGGCCGGCGGCGTTCTTCGCGGCGGCCGAGGAGGAGTACGGGGCACAGGCTCCGGTCTGGTCGGGCGAACTGTATCTGGAACTGCACCGGGCCACGTACACCACCCAGGCCAAGACCAAACAGGGCAACCGCCGCAGTGAACATCTACTCCGCGAGGCAGAGTTGTGGGCCACGGCGGCGGCCCTGCGCAACCCTGCCGACCGCTACGGCTATCCGTACGAGGCACTGGACCGACTGTGGAAGACGGTCCTGCTGCATCAGTTCCACGACATCCTGCCCGGTTCGTCGATCGCCTGGGTGCACCGCGAGGCCCGCGAGACATACGAGCGGGTACGGGTGGAGCTGGCGGACCTGACGGCGGACGCGGTTGCCGCACTGGGTGCGGCCGAGGGCCTGGTGGTGCTCAGCTCGTCTCCCTACCAACGCCGTCAGGTGGTCGAGCTGGACGCGGAGGCGGGCGGGGTGCTGCCCTCCGGCGCGCATGTGCAGCACCTGGGCGACGGGCGCACGGCGGTGCTGGCCGACACACCAGGACTCGGCGCGGGTCCGCTGAACGGCTCGGCGGTGCCGGAACACCCGGTCACCGCGACCGATTCGGCGGGCGAGGGCCTCGTGCTCGACAACGGGCTGCTGCGGGTGGTGGTCGACGGCGACGGCCTGATCGCCTCCGTGCGCGATCTCGGCGCGGGGCGGGACGTCCTCGTCCCCGGCCACCGGGCCAACCTCCTCCAGCTGCACCCGGATCACCCCAATCACTGGGACGCCTGGGACATCGACCGGCACTACCGCCGCACCCGCACCGATCTCACCGACGCCGACTCCGTCGAGCTGGTGGAGGACGGGCCGTTGCGGGCTGCGGTCCGCGTGCTGCGGTCCTTCGGACAGTCACATGTCACACAGGAGATCCGGCTGACCGCGGACAGCCGGCGGGTCGACATCGACACCGAGGTCGACTGGCGGGAGTCGGAGAAGGTACTCAAAGCGGCGTTCCCGCTCGATGTGCATGCCGAACGGTCCACGTCCGAGATCCAGTTCGGTCACATCCACCGGCCCACGCACGACAACACCGGCTGGGACGCGGCCCGTTTCGAGATCTGCGCCCATCGCTGGCTCCGGGTCGCCGAGCCGGGGTACGGCGTCACATTGCTCAACGACTCGACGTACGGGCACGAGGTGACCCGGACCCCGCACGGTTCGGGCCTCGGCACGACCGTACGGCTGACGCTGTTGCGCGCCCCGCACAGCCCCGACCCGGAGACCGACCTCGGCCGGCACCGGTTCAGGTACGCGCTGGCACCGGGCGGCGGGATCACGGACTCGGTACGGGAAGGGCTCGCGCTCAATCTGCCGTTGCGGGCGGCCGTGGCTCCCGTGCTGCCGTCGCTGGTCGACACGGGGCATCCGGCGGTCACGGTGGAATCGTTGAAACTCGCCGAGGACCGGAGCGGCGATGTGATCGTGCGGCTGTACGAGTCGGCGGGCGGTCGCGCCGGCACCACGCTGCGGGTCGGTTTCCCCGTCGTACGGGCCCAGGTCACCGATCTGCTGGAACGGCCGCTGCACGAGGCGGACACCGACGAGCACGGTCTCGTACTGTCGCTGCGGCCGTTCCAGATCCTGACACTGCGACTGACCCCGGCGTGACGGCCCGGGGCGTGGCCCGGTGTCACATGTCACCGTGCACCGCCCCGCCCGGGGCATCCGTCAGGGGCGGGGCACGTTCCGCAGGTTGGAGCGGGCCATCTGGACCATCCGGCCCACTCCCCCGTCCAGCACGATCTTGCTCGCGGAGAGCGCGAAGCCGGTCACCATGTCGGCGCTGATCTTCGGTGGGATGGAGAGGGCGTTGGGGTCGGTGACGACATCGACGAGCGCCGGACCCTTGTGCTTGAAGGCGTCCTTCAGAGCGCTTTCGAGCTGCTTGGGCTTCTCCACCCGCACGCCGTACGCCCCGCAGGCGCGGGCGACCGCGGCGAAGTCCGGGTTCTTGTTGGACGTACCGAACGACGGCAGGCCCGCGACCAGCATCTCCAACTCGACCATGCTCAGCGAGGAGTTGTTGAACAGCACGACCTTCACCGGCAGGTCGTACTGCACGAGCGTCAGGAAGTCGCCCATCAGCATGGTGAATCCGCCGTCGCCGGACATCGAGACCACTTGCCGGTTCCGGTCGGTGAACTGGGCTCCGATGGCCTGCGGGAGCGCGTTGGCCATCGAGCCGTGGCTGAACGATCCGATGACGCGGCGCTTGCCGTTGGGGGAGAGATAGCGCGCGGCCCACACATTGCACATACCGGTGTCGACGGTGAACACGGCGTCGTCGTCGGCCAGTTCGTCCAGCACCGAGGCGACGTACTCCGGATGGATCGGGACGTGCTTCTCGACCTTGCGGGTGTACGCCTTGACCACGCCCTCCAGCGCTTCGGCGTGCTTCTTCAGCATCCGGTCGAGGAACTTGCGGTCGCTCTTGGCCTTCACCCGCGGGGTCAGACAGCGCAGGGTCTCGCGGACATCGCCCCAGACCGCCAGGTCCAGCTTGGAACGACGGCCCAGGTGCTCGGGACGCACATCGACCTGGACGATCTTCACATCGGTCGGGAGGAAGGCGTTGTACGGGAAGTCGGTGCCGAGCAGGATGAGGAGATCGCACTCGTTGGTCGCCTCGTACGCGGCGCCGTAGCCGAGCAGGCCGCTCATCCCGACGTCGTACGGGTTGTCGTACTGGATCCATTCCTTGCCGCGCAGCGCGTGCCCCACCGGGGCCTTCACCCGCTCGGCGAACTCCATCACCTCTGCGTGGGCGCCCGCCGTGCCGCTGCCGCAGAACAATGTCACACGTTTCGCCTCGTCGACCATCCGGCAGAGCTTGTCGATCTCCTCGTCACCGGGCCGGACCGTCGGCCGCGAGGTGACCAGCGCGTGCTCGATGGACTTCTCCGGGGCGGGCTGCGAGGCGATGTCGCCCGGCATCGTGACGACGCTGACCCCGCCCCGGCCGATCGCGTGCTGGATGGCCGTCTGGAGCAGCCGCGGCATCTGCTGCGGATTGGAGATCATCTCGTTGTAGTGGCTGCACTCCTGGAAGAGCAGCTCCGGGTGGGTCTCCTGGAAGTAGCCGAGACCGATCTCGCTCGACGGGATGTGCGAGGCGAGTGCGAGCACGGGGGCCATGGAACGGTGGGCGTCGTAGAGACCGTTGATGAGGTGCAGATTGCCGGGGCCGCACGATCCGGCGCAGGCCGCCAGCGAGCCCGTGACCTGGGCCTCCGCGCCCGCGGCGAAAGCGGCGGTCTCCTCGTGCCGGACCTGGATCCAGTCGATGTCCCGGTTGCGGCGGATGGCGTCGACCACCGGGTTGAGGCTGTCGCCGACGACACCGTACATACGCTTGACGCCCGCCCGGACGAGGATGTCGACGAACTGCTCCGACACGTTCTGCTTGGCCATGGGTGCGTACCCTTTCCGCGCTTCGGCTTCCGACTCCGCATCCATCAACCCATGGCGCGCGCGGTTACGCCTCCCAGACGCCCACGCCCGTACGGTCGTCGGCGTACCCCTTCACCCGCAGTTGGGTGTCCGCGAGGAAGGTGACAAGACCGGGCGCCGTGCCGGGGGCCCAGCGTCCGGCGAGCTCCCGGGCCAGGGCGGGCTCGCCGCGCAGCGGTTCGGCCAGTCCGGGGCTGCACAGCAGCAGGGTGTCCCCCGGTCGGGCCACCGAGCCCCGGAACCGGAACGGTTCTGCTGGTGGGTCGAGCGGGGTCCCGGCGTACGACGACGCGGGGGCGGTGACGGCCGGATCCATGGTGAGGCGGTCACTGTCGGGGCCGTTCCCGGGGGACGCGGGGCCGGACCCGGCCCCGGGGTCCGCGCCGGTGTCACCGGCTGCCGGAACCTCCGGTTCGAGGTCCTGCCAGATGCCGTCGCGCAGCCGGAGGAGTCCACCGGCGCCGATGCCGAAGAAGATCCTCGTACGGCATTCGGGGTCCGCCGGCAGCAGGAGGCAGCGCAGGCCCGCGGTGTACTGCCGCGGTTCCTTCCCCAGCTCGGCGGCGCGGGCGCGCAGCTTGCCGTACGTGCGGTCGGTGAGGCGGTTCAGGCCGGACTTGAGGTCTCCGCGGCGGCCCGCCCTTATGTCCTCGGAGAGCCGGGCATGGCTGCGGCCGACCGCTGCGCCGATCCAGCGGCAGGCATCGGCCGCCGCCAGATGCGCCGACTCGGTGGCGCGGGCCCCGGTCGCGACGGCGACCAGGACCAGCGCGTGCTCGTCGGTGCCGAATCGCGCGGTGAGCAGCGCGTCACGGCGGGGCTCGCCGCGAAACCGTGCGGAGTCCCCGCGCACGGAGGCGGCGCGCAGGGTGTACGTGCCGTAGCGGGCGCCGTCGAGCACGGTGTCGGAGACGAGACCGTCCAGCTCCTGCGGGACGGTGGCGGGCAGCGCGGTGGGCTCGGCGTCATAGGTGGGCGGTCGGTCACCCACATGGCCGATCACGGAACGGGGGACGCACGCGGTTTCGCGCTCGGCCTCCGGTGCGGGTGCGGCGGCCGTGGTGTCAGGGGCGGACGGGGCGACGGGCACCGGCGGGGCGGCGGGCCTCTCGGCGACCGGCCGTCTGGGCAACGGCGGCACGGACGGGACCGGCGGCACCGGCGGCACGGACACCGCGTCGCCGGTCGGCGGCCCGATCGGCGACTCGATCGACGGCCCGGTCGGCGGCTCCGGGGCCGGCGCCGGGTCGGGCGCGGGCGGGGGATCCGCAGGAACCGGAGGTGCGGCGAAGGTACGCGGCTGCGACGGGCCGGCCGGGGACGCCCCCGACGCCCGTACGGTCGCGGCGGGCGGCTCCCACGGCGCACGCTCCCCCGCCTGCCTCGGCACGGCCACCGCGCTCCGGGACCCGCCCTCCGCCTCCCCCCTCGGCGGCGCGGCCTCCCCCGCAGGCGTCGTCCGCGCCTCCCCGGCGGATCCCCCGCGCCCGCCCGGACCGACCGCGTCCGACGCCGAGTCGAAGCGGTCGTCGAGACTGTCGGCCGCGTTGCTCGTCCCGGTGTCCCGGGCGTTCTCGTCGTACAGCCTGCGCCACCAGTCGTCCTCGTGGGCGGCGGACCTCTCCCCCTGCTGACTCATGACCTTATTGTCGACCGCGGGGGCCGTACGAAAACGGGTCATCCGGAAAAAGTGGCCGCGAACATGGGTCCGCCGGGCGCCCCCACCCCCCACGGGAAGGACGCCCGGCGGACCGGTCAGGTCGTGATCAGCGCACGGCGTACGCGTCGTTCACGGTCTGGGTGACGGAGTTGCCGTTGGCGTCGGTCAGTTCGGTCTTCAGGGTGACCGGCTTGCCGGCCGCGCCCGCGTGGTTCACGGTCGCGGTCCAACGGCCGCCCTGCTGTGCGGTGGTCGCGTCGATCCAGGTCTCCCCGCCGTCGTAGGAGTACGAGACCTTGGCCGCGGTCAGCTTGCCGGGCGTGTAGCCGGCGTGACCGGTGACGCTGAGGCCGATCGTCTGACCGTCCTTCGCCGCAAGGGTCTTGAGCCCGTCGGCCGCCAGGTCGTAGCCCGGGAAGAGCAGCGGAAGGCCCTGGGAGTAGGCGTTCTCGTCGCGCTTCGAACGGAACTTCCACGTGGTCTCGGTGCTGGTGGACCGCTTCCACACGGCAGAGGGCTGACCGAACTTGGCGGTCTCCATGGTGAGTTCGTACGCGGCGTCCTCCGCCGGGACGGTGAACGCCCCGGACGGCCAGCCGGACTCGCCGATCACCTTGCCACCACTGCTCAGGCGTATGTTGCCCATGTCACCGAAGGAGCCCTGGAGACCGGCGTGCTCGCTGTCGCTCCAGAAGCCCGGGGCGACACCGATCAGGTTGTCCTGGCGCTCGCCGGCGAGCTGGAGCTTGCCGGCGGCGTCGCGCGGGGCGGCAGGCGCGGGGATGCCCCGGTACCAGTTCTCCGTACGCTTCGAGCCTGCCGTGTAGGTGCGCGGCTGGTCGACCATCATCTCGCCCCAGGGGAAGCTGGAGGAGAGGTACCGCACCCACGCGGTGTCGCCCGCCGAGTAGTACTCGGTGCGCTTGCCGGGGACGGCGACGGAGTCGGTGACGGCGGAGAACGTCCCGCCGTACGGCCGGTTGATGATCATCGTGTCGACGTAGTCCGCCGCGACGCCCATCGCCTCGTAGTCGGCGGTGACCTTGCCGAGCTCGGTGTCGCGGACCTTGTAGGTGCGGTCCGAGGTGACCGGTCCGGTCTCGGGGAACGCGAGGTTGTAGACGAACGGGCTGACCGCGGTGGCCTTCCAGCGCAGCTTGACCGGGCCGTCGGCCAGGGCGGCCTTCAGCGCATCGGCCTCGCTCGCCTCGATGCCGAGCGCGGGCAGCACCGACGGGGCGTAGCCGACGGACGGCTGCCAGGGGCCCGCGGAGGGGCGGTGGGCGATGACGGCCTTGGCACCGGCGGCCTTGGCGTCGCGCGCCTGGGTGTACACATTGCCGGCGTCGTCACCGACCTCGACCAGGGCGAACTTCCCGGCGACGCCCGCGGCCTTCAGCTCGTCGGGGGTACCCGTACCGGCGTCGACGAGTGCGGCCTCGCCCGTGCCGTCGAGGTTGACCGAACCGGTGCTCGCCGTCTTCGGGTGCAGTTCGACGCCGCCGACGACCGACAGCTTCTCGATCTGCGGGGCGTAGGCGCGCCAGAAGCTGGCGAACTCGAAGTCGCCGTCACTCGCCCTGCCCTGCACATCGGCCAGGTAGTTCTTGACCGCGGAGCCGCCGGTGATGGAGCCCGAGTGCAGCCAGACATCGTCCCAGCTGCGGCCGAACGCGAGCGTCGTGGAGCGGTTCTCGGAGGCGCGGTCCTCGGTCTTCACCTGGATCCGGTGGGCCTTGCGGGCGTCCAGGACCAGGGTGGTGTCCTTGGTGACGTTCAGCTGGGGCCGCGCGAGGTAGGCGACGGACTCGTCCAGGTTGCCGGTGGCGTCCTTCGGGTCGGGCGTGGTGACGAAGCCGGACACGAAGTACGCGCCGGGGCGCACCTGGTAGACCTGGTCGGTGGCGCCCTCGTTGAAGCGGCGTTCGCCGCTGGCGTTGTCGGTGCCGATCACGTCGAGCGAGGAGAAGCCCGCGGCGGCCTTGCCGGCAGCGTCGACGAGCTTGACCCGCAGCGTGACGGTCTCGGCCCCGATGTACAGCGAGAACGGGGTGGAGACCTTGACGCCGCCGGGGCCGGTGGCCAGCACGCGTCCGGTGACGTCGCCGTACTGGGCGGCCTTCAGCTTCGCCGTCGGGTCGATCTTCAGCGGGACCTCGACGGTGGCTCCGGCCGGAACGGTGACGGTGCTCGCGTCGAACCTCGCGACGGAGGAGCGGACGGCGGAGCCGTCGTTCCCGGTGACGCCCTGGACCTTCAGCGACAGCTTCACCGGCTTGGTGCCGGAGTTGGTGTACGGGACGTCGACCGTGGTGCGGTCGCTCTTGTCCTGCGGCCAGTTGAAGGTGCCGCCCTGGACGGCGGGGGCGCCGACGAGAGTGGTGTCGATGGCGGCCTTGACGTCGAGGCGGCCGCCGCCGGTCTCGCGTACGTCGCCGGGGATGTCGCTCTTCGCGGACGAGACGAGCGCCGCCTTGATCTGCTGGGCGGTCCAGTCGGGGTGACGCTGCTTCACGATGGCTGCGGCGCCCGCGACATGCGGGGTGGCCATCGACGTACCGGACATCGTCTGGTACGCGTAGATGCCGCGGCCACCGGCCGCAGCGGCCGAGATGGCGACGCCGGGGGCGGCGATCTCGGGCTTGAGGGTGTGCGATCCGATCACGGGTCCGCGGCTGGAGAACTGGGCCGTGGAGTCGTCGCGGTCGACGGCGCCGACGGTCAGCACGCTCGGGGCGCAGCCGGGCGAGGAGACGGTGTTCAGCGTCGGGCCCGAGTTGCCGGCCGCGATCACGAACAGGGTGCCCTTGTTCTGCGCGAGTTCCTCGGCGGCGACGCTCATCGGGTCGGTGCAGTCGGTCGGCTCCGGGCTGCCGAGGCTCATGGAGACGACGTCGGCCTTCTGGTCGACGGCCCACTGCATGCCGGCGATGATCCAGGACTCGGCGCCGGAGCCGCTGTCGTTGAGGACCTTGCCCGCGAGCAGGTCGGCGCCGGGGGCGACGCCCTTCTTCTTGCCGCCGCTGGCCGCGCCGGAGCCGCCGACGGTGGAGATGGTGTGGGTGCCGTGGCCCTGCCGGTCGTCGGTGCTGTCGGAGTCGGTGAAGTTCTCCGAGGCGGTGACCCGGCCCTTGAGGTCGGGGTGTTCGGCGTCGACACCGGTGTCGAGCACGGCGACCTTGGTGCCCTTGCCGTCGTATCCGGCGGCCCAGGCGAGGTCGGCGCCGATCTGCTTGGTGGACCGGTCGAGGGTGGCCTGAACCTTGCGGTCGAGCCAGAGCTTCTTCAGGCCGGAGGCCGAACGGGACCGGGGGTTGGTGACGTCCGACCAGAAGTCGGCGGCCTTCGCCTTCTCGGCCTTGAGCGCGACACCGTCGATGGCGTCGAGCGCGAGTCCGCGCTCGGCGCCGCGCGGGATGGCGGGCGCGGAGCGGGCCTGCTCCTTGCCGTAGACCGCGATCAGCGGCAGCGACTTGGCGTGCGCGTCGTCGTAGCCCTGCCGGATGAGGCCGGTGACGTTGAAGAGTTCCTCGTCGACCTTGCCCGCGGCCAGCGCGGCGGCGGCGGTGTCGGGGTAGACGTACAGGTCCTTGCCGGACTGCCTGGTCTGTACGAGGGGTACGGTCCCGTCCTCACGGGGCAGCGCGGTGACCGACGCGGCTCCCGAACTTCCCGTGCTCACCAGGACCTTGTCGCCGGTGACCAGCGTCACGGTGACCGGCTTGCCCTTCTTCGCCTCGGCGGCGACGCTGCCGGTCAGTGGTCTCTTCCCTGTCGCGTCGTCCTGCGGCGCTGCCGCTGACGGTGCGATCGCGGTGACGGCCAGGACGGCGGCGGTGGCCGCTCCCAGTGCCGTGCGCGATATCGGACGCATCGCTCTCCCCAAGTGAATCCGGAATCAACTGCGCAAACCGCAGCCTTCCGGCGGTTGTTGGTACTGCGGTGGCGCCACATTGGCAGAGCGAAGAGCGTTAAAGGGATGATGTACACGGCGGGTTTACGCCGTGGCCGCTTTCCGCCATGGCTGGACACCCGGCGACAGCGACATCGTGCGGAATGAGCGCGTCCAGGAAAGGGCCGGGGATGCTGGGAGCCATAGGTCTCGACGAGATACAGGAGTCGACGTACCGCGCGCTCGTGGCGGTGGGAGCCGCGGAGGTCGCCGATCTCGCGCACCGGCTGGGCCTTCCCGAGCCGGACACCGAGCGGGCCTTGCGCAGGCTGGAGCAGCACGGCCTGGCCGCGCAGGCGTCGGCCCGCACCGGACGCTGGGTGGCGGCGCCGCCGGCTGTGGCGCTCGGGGCGCTGCTCACCCAGCAGCGCCATGAGCTGGAGCAGGCGGAGCTGGCGGCGGCGCTGCTCGCCGAGGAGTACCGGGCGGAGGCCGCCGAACCGGCCGTGCATGATCTGGTCGAGGTGGTCACGGGGGCGAGCGCGGTGTCGCACCGCTTCCATCAGTTGCAGCTCGGTGCGACGAGCGAGGTGTGCGCCCTGGTGACCGGGAAGCCGATCGCCGTCAGCGGAATGGAGAACGAGGCCGAGGAGCGGGCCGCGACGCGCGGGGTGTCGTACCGGGTGGTGGTCGAGCGGGAGCTGCTGTCGCTGCCGTTCGGGATTCTGGAGCTGTCGGCGGCGCTGAGCCGGGACGAGCAGTGCCGGGTCATCGACCGGGTGCCGACCAAGCTGGTCGTCGCCGACCGCGCCCTGGCGATGGTGCCGCTGACCGGACACGGCGCCGAGCCTGCCGCCCTGGTGGTCCATGCCTCCGGGCTGCTGGAGTCGCTGATGGGGCTCTTCGAGGCGGTGTGGCGCGAGGCGATGCCGCTCAGGCTGGGCGAGAGCGGCCGGCCGCAGGAGGAGGACATGGGGCCCGATCCGACGGATCTGGAGATCCTGTCGCTGCTGCTGGCCGGGCTGACGGACGCGAGTGTGGCGAAACAGCTGGAGCTGGGGTTGCGGACCGTGCAGCGAAGGGTGAAGGGCCTGATGGAGCTGACGGGCGTCTCGACCCGGCTGCAATTGGGCTGGCACGCGTACGAACGGGGCTGGGTGTCCCGCGCGCCACGGGCCTGAGCAGGGCCCGCCGGGCGCCCCGGGCCGGCGCGAGGGCGGCGCCGACGGCGTGCCGATACGGCTCCGGTACGGCTCTGAGCTGCGCCGACGGCCTCCGCCTCCGGGGGCGCTGACGGGCGGGACCGGCCGGACTCCGGCAGGCTGGACAGATGAGTGTGTGGCAACTCGTCGCCGTCGGCCTCGTCATGCTCCTCGGTCTGCTGGGCGTGCTGGTGCCGGGGGCACCGGGGCAGGCGATCGTCTGGGCCGCCGTGCTGTGGTGGGCGCTCACCGACGTGACGCCGGTCGCCTGGGGCGTACTCATGGGCGCGACGGCGCTGCTGCTGCTGAACCAGGCGCTGAAGCCGTTGCTGCCGCCGCGCCGCCCGCGCGAGACGGGGGCGCCGCGCAAGACGCTGATGCTCGGCGGGATCGGCGCGATCGTGGGCTTCTTCGTGGTGCCGGTGATCGGCGGAGTGGCCGGGTACGTCGGGGCCATCTACGGGGCGGAGCGGCTGCGGCTCGGCAGCCGCGGGGCGGGCTGGACATCGGTGCGCTCGGTGATGCGGGCGACCGGCTATTCGGTACTCGTCGAGCTCTTCGCGTGCCTCCTGGTGGCGGGGGCCTGGCTGGGCGCGGTGATCTGGGGCTGATCATGCCCCGCCCTCTCGTACAGCTGGCTGGACTCCATCCAGATACGCGGCGACACATCGGATCTCTCCGGCTCCATTGACGAAGCAATGCCTCGCGCCTACCTTCCCTCAAGGAATAGCTCGGATGAATTGAGCGCCTGCGTACGAGCCGCCAGGAGAAGCCTTGCCCACAGCACCGGACCCCTCCCGCACGCCCCGGACCGAAGCCTCGTCACCGTCCCCTTCCCGGCCGTCCCCTTCCCGGCGAACGGTTCTCGCCACCGGCACCGCGATCGGCGGCACCCTCGTGGTCGGCGGTGCGGCCGTCCCGGCCCGAGCAGCCACCCCGGCCGCGCCGGGGCGCGCCGCCCCGGCGCCCACCACCGTGCACTCCCCCGGCGACAGCTGGCGCACCGTCCTCGACGACGCCGACCTGCTCTGGCAGAAGCTGCCGAAGACCTGGTACGAGGGCCCGTATCTGGGTAACGGCCGGCTCGGCTCCGGCATCTACGCGGAGCCCGGCGCCACCACCCGGGCCATCCGCTTCAACGTCCAGCACTCCGAGGTCCAGGACCACCGCCCCGAGTTCGGTTCACTCTTCGGCCTCGCCCGCCTCCCCATCGGCCACTTCACCCTGGAGCCGGTCGGCACCATCACGGGCGTCGAGTGGTGGATGCGGCTGCGCACCGCCCAGCTCGAAGGCACCGTCACCACGACCGCCGGCACCCTGGAGCTCCGCGCCTTCGTCCACTCCACCAGCGATCTGCTCACCGTGGAGGTCACCCCGAGCGCGGGCGAACAGGACTTCCGCTGGATCTTCCACCCGGCCGAGGCGATCAGCCCGCGAGCCGCCTTCAAGCCCCTGCCGGACGGCTACACCGGCAACCCTCCCGCCCTGACCGAGCAGCACGGCGGGACCACCGCGGCCGTCCAGCCGCTGCTCGCGGGCGGTCAGCACGTCACCGCCTGGCGCGAACGCACCAGGGGCACCAGCCGCACCCTGTACGTCACGGTCGCGCACTCCCATCCCGCGGCAACGGCCCGTGACCGTGCGCTGCGTACCGTGAAGACCGCTTCCGCACTCCCGTACGGTCCGCTCGCCGCACCCCATCGCACTTGGTGGGACCGGTTCTACCGGAAGAGCTTCCTGTCCCTGCCCGATGCCCGTCTCCAGCGCTTCTACTGGATCCAGCTCTACAAGACCGCGTCGGCGGCCCGCAAGGACGCCCCTGTGATGGCCACCTCCGGCCCCTGGCTGGAGCCCACCCCCTGGCCCAACACCTGGTGGAACCTCAACGTCCAGCTGGAGTACTGGCTGATCCACGGCTCCAACCACCTGGAGCTGGACGCGGTCACGCGCGCCCTGAGCGAATTCCGCGACCAGCTCTCGCGCGAGGTCGCCGCCCCCTACCGGGCCGACTCGGCCGGCATCCCCCGCACCACCGACCCCCAACTGGTCAATGGCGCCTCGGTGGCCGACGGCGGCTACGGGGTCGGCATCCCCGGCCAGGACCCGCCCACCCCCGAGGTCGGCAATCTGACCTGGGCGCTGCACAACGTATGGCTCTCCTACCGCCACACCATGGACGAGTCGATCCTGCGCGACACGCTCTTCCCGTTGCTGCGCAAGGCGGTCAACTACTACCTGCACTTCCTGACGCCCGGCGCGGACGGCAAACTGCACCTCCCGGCGACGTTCTCCCCCGAGTACGGTGTCAACGCCCCCGACTGCAACTACGACCTCATGCTGCTGCGTTGGGGCTGCCGCACCCTGCTGGAGTCGGCCGAACAGCTCGGCGTCCACGACCCGCTGACGGCCCACTGGCAGGAGGTCCTGGCCAGGCTCGCGCCGTACCCGGTCGACGCCAACGGGTTCATGATCGGCGCCGGGGTCCCGTTCGCGCAGTCGCACCGCCACTACTCGCACATGCTCGCGGTGTATCCGCTGTACGAGCTGACGGGCGCGACGGCCGGCGAACGCGCCCTGATCGAGAAGTCCCTCGCCCACTGGGTGGGCTTCGAAGGCGCCCTGCAGGGCTACACCTTCACCGGCGCCGCGTCGATGTCCGCGCTGCTCGGCAAGGGCGAGGACGCGCTGAAGTACCTGGGTCAGCTGATGAGCCGCTTCATCCGGGCGAACACCATGTACAAGGAGTCGGGCCCGGTCATCGAGACCCCGCTGTCGGCGGCCCAGTCCCTGCACGACATGGTCTGCCAGTCGTGGGGCGGCACGATCAGGGTCTTCCCGGCACTGCCCGCCGCCTGGCGGGAGCTGACCGTGCACGACTTCCGGACCCAGGGCGCGTTCCTGCTCAGTGCGGTACGCGAGGAGGGCCGGACCCGCTGGGTGCGGCTGACCAGCGAGGCCGGCGCACCCTGCGTCGTGCGCCACGGCATCGACGGCCCGGTGGAGATCCGCGACCGGCACGGACGGCCGCTGGCTCACGAGGAGTCGGCCGACGGCACGGTACGCATCCACCTCCGCAAGGGCGACTCGGCGCTGATCACGGCGAGGGGCGACCGCCCGGACCTGGCCATCCGCCCGGTGACGGCGAACGAACCCGCACCGCGCTGGGGCCTGCCGGCGTAGGACCCAGGCCCCGGGCCCGCTCACAACAGGCCCAGGAGCCCCAGGTGGCGCACCCCGTACGAACGCCAGGGCCGCCACAGGTCCGACTCGGGCCGCCCTTCCGGATCCACATCCGGATCACCGAGCGCACGCATCCTGATCAGCGCCGCGGCTGCCGGGCCGATCCCCGGCAGCCGCAGCAGTGCCTGCTCGGCCTCGTCGCGGTCGGCCCCGGCGTCGAGCCGTACGTCCCCGTCGGCGAGCGCGGACGCCAGCGCCCTGACCTCCGGGCCGTCCGCCGCCCCGGCCAGCACACCCGGCTCGGGGAACACATGCGTGAGCCCGCCGCAGGGCACGTCCAGGAGCTTCCCGTACGTCTCCACGAGCCGCTCCGCCCCGTCCCTGCCCACCAGCGTCCGTACGGCGAACTCCTCCGGGTCCGCGGCACCCGGCGAACGCAGTCCGGGGCGGGCGGCGATGCCCGGTGCGAGTCGCGGGTCGGCGCCGAGCCGCTCGTCGACGGCGTACGGATCGGCGTCCAGGTCGAAGAGCCGACGCAGCCGCTGGACGGCCGTCGTCAGGTCCCGCAGGTCCGTGAGGTGGATCCGGGCGTCCAGCCAGGACCCGGCGGACCGCTCGTCGACGGCCACGATGCCCGTGCCGTACGGAAGCCGCAGGGTGCGCCGGTAGGTACGGGCACCGGCCGCACCGCTGACCTCCTCGATCCGGGCGACCGTCTCAGCGGCCAGGAGATCGAAGACCTCGCGGGCCGCGTACGGTCCCCGGTGGGCGAGCCGCAGCGGGATCCCGGTGGTCCGCGCCTCCCGGACCGCCGCTCCCAGCCCCGTCCCGGCCTCGGCCCGCAGCGCACTCGGCGTGCGGGCGTAGATCTGCCGGATCGTGTCGTTGAACTGGCGCACACTGGCGAAGCCCGCCGCGAAGGCGATCTCCGTCACGGGCAGCCCGGTCGTCTGGAGCAGCACGCGCGCGGTGTGGGCCCGCTGGGCGCGGGCGAGCGCGACCGGGCCCGCGCCCAGCTCGGCGTTGAGCTGCCGCTGCACCTGGCGCGAGCTGTAGCCGAGCCGGTGGGCGAGACCGGGCACGCCCTCCCGGTCGACCACACCGTCACCGATCATCCGCATGGCCCGGCCCACGACATCGGCCCGGACGTTCCAGTCCGCCGAGCCGGGCACGGCGTCCGGGCGGCAGCGCCGGCAGGCCCGGAAACCATGGCCCTGCGCGGCGGCCGCGGTCGGGTAGAAGCGGACGTTCTTCCGCTTGGGCGTGACGGCGGGGCAGCTCGGCCGGCAGTAGATGCCGGTCGTTTCGACGGCGAAGAAGAACTCCCCGTCGAATCGGGCATCGCGGCTGCTCACCGCCTCGTACCTGGTCCGTTCGTCCATCACACCGTCCAGTGTGCGGCACCCGCCGGTACCGCACTCGCGGTTTTCGGACGCGGACCACCGGCCGACGACCGTGGCCGGTCGCGGAGCGGGGAACCGCCTCTACCGCACCCGGCCCCGCTTCGCGTTCATGGCGGCCCGGCCCTCGGCACCCTTCCGCTTCCAGTCGCGCAGGATCTCCGACCGCACCCGGGCGTCGGTCTTGGCGACGATGCGCTGGTTCTCGCGCAGCAGCTTGCGGAAGCTGTCGAGGCGGCGTTCGTGCAGCGAACCGTCCTCGATCGCGGCGAGCACCGCGCAGCCGGGCTCCGTCTCATGGGCGCAGTCGTGGAACCGGCACCGCTCGGCCAGCTCCTCGATCTCGGAGAAGACCTGACCGACACCGGCCTCCGCGTCCCAGAGCCCGACCCCGCGCAGCCCGGGGGTGTCGATCAGCACGCCCCCGGAGGGCAGGACCAGCAGATTGCGGGTGGTGGTGGTGTGCCGGCCCTTGCCGTCGACGTCACGGGCGGCCTGCACCTCCATCACGTCGTCGCCTAGAAGGGTGTTGGCGAGGGTCGACTTGCCCGCACCGGACGCCCCGAGCAGCACGCTCGTGCCGCCCGAGACGATGACGGAGAAGACATCGAGCCCCTCCCCCGTGGCGGAGCTGACGGTCAGCACCTGGACACCGGGGGCGACGCCCTCGATGTCCTGGACGAGGTACGACAGCGTGGCGGCGTCCGGTACGAGGTCGGCCTTGGTCAGCACCACGATCGGCTCGGCGGCGCCGTCCCCGGCCGGCCCGCCGTCCCGCAGCAGCGCGTCACCGCTGGAGCTGGACATGGCGAGCGCGAGGAAGCGTTCCACCCGCCCCAGGTCGAACTCGACCGCGAGCGAGAGGCAGATGACGATGTGGTCCACGTTGGTGGCGAGCACCTGTCCTTCGGAGCGCTGCGACGAGGTCGAGCGGACGAAGGCGGTACGCCGGGGCAGCAGCGTCCGTACGAACTGCGGATCACCGTCCGGGTCGACCGCGACCCAGTCGCCGGTGCAGACGATCCGCATCGGATCGCGCGGGACGACGAAGGCGGTGTCGGCCCGGAGCGTGCCGTGCGGGGTGACGACGTCGCACTGGCCGCGGTCCACCCGCACCACACGTCCGGGCAGCAGACCCTGCTCGGCGTACGGTGCGAATTCGGCCGCCCACGCGTCGTCCCAGCCGTACGGGGACAGCGGATGCGACGCGGACGAGCCCTGAAGAGAAGAAGCGGACGGAAAAGACGGGAAAGACAAGGGAAACCCTTCAAAGGGGTGGCCCCGGCAACGCGCAAACGGCGCGGAGAGTTACGGAGTAGGTCAGCCGGCGACCACGGGGGTGGGAACGATGCTCTTCGGGTTATGGGCAGCGCCCATCGCAGCGACAGTCATCACGATCCTCACCTCCTGGTTCAAGCACGGGACCGACAGCGGTGGTTGATCTCCGCCGTCCGGAACAGTGGACACCATAGTCCGTCCACGTCGGGCGGCTCAACACATTTGATCGAAGCCGTGGGCAGCCGTCGGGCGGAGACGATTCGAGCCGCATCCACCAGAGATATCCGCTTATCTCCCTCGATCAGGTGATACTCATGCACAACGACCGGTCCGGGGCCGTTATGGTGCCGAGCATGACCTCACCCCAGACCTCCACCGGCACGTTCACACAAGCCCAGTTGGGCACGATCACACTGATCGGGTGGAGCGGCGAACACCCCGCCGACGGCAACGACGTCGCCTTCCTTCTCGTCTACTCGCTGGGCGACGGTACGGACGGCCCCGCCACCGGCGAGGCCGCCATGCGCGTGGCCCTGGAACGCACCGGACTGCCGGTCGGCAGCGCTCCCGTGTACGCCGCCGAGACCCCGGGGCTCCAGGTGAAGCTGCTCGTCCAGGCCGGCCAGGCGGTCCTGACGCTGCCTCACTTCACGGCCCAGTACCCCGCACCGCCCGAGTGGCTGGCCGCGGCCGGCCAGCGGGGCGAGGTGCATGCGATGTTCGCCACCCGCCCGTGGCCCCAGGGCACACCGGGCCGGCCGGTGAGCGAGGAACTGCTGCGGTCCTTCGCGGCCGACCCGGAGGTCATCACGACCGCCGCCCACTGCGTCCTTCCGGTACGCAGCCTGGGCTGACCCGCCCGGGTACGCCGGATGCCCACCGCCCCCGTGGCGCGGTGGGCATCCTCATACGTGGAGCCCTGGGGCAGTGCCCCGGATCCTTCCTGTGCGGCGCGGTGCGCCGCGGTGCGGGTGACCTCGGGGAATCCCCGGGCAGCCCGCACATCGGTCACATCAGTCGTTGGCGATCCCGTTGCCCGAGAGCACCGGGATGTCGTCGACGAGGTGCGACAGCGGCTCGTCACCCTTGGCCTGGGTGGAGTTGTCGGCGCACTGCTGGTTCTGCGGCGAGGCCAGGACATTGACGTCCTGGACCGCGACCGGCACCAGCAGACCGACGAGCGAACCGGCGTTGGCCTTGAGCGGCAGGCCGACGCAAGCCTTGTTCAGCGTGCCCTGGACGAGCTGGACCTGCGGGCTGCCGTCGCCCCGGGTCACGCTGTTGCCGAACTCGTCCACGGCGCCGTTGCCGTTGACCGACGTGGTGCCCCCGTCATTGCCGATCGCCATGGCCGCGGGGGCCGCTGCGGCGGACAGGCCGACCAGGGACACGGCCACTGCTGCGCCGGCCATCATCTTCTTCATCACGCTTCACCTTTCGGAGCGTCCCGTTGTGGAACGTACTGATCAACCCGCTACGGAAGCGTCGGTTCCGCGGTACCACTCAAACGGGTTCGATCCGGCATGAGTTCGATCACCTTCGGTCACCCGTCGACGGCTTCGCCGGAGGTGCGGGCTGCGGGGACCCGGCTTCCCGCGTACGGCCGGTCGGGCTCCGCGGGTGGCGCCGGCTCCTGACCGCCGTGGGCGGCCTGCCACTCGGCGAGCAGTCGGTCGTAGATGGGTGTGCCGTCCTGTGCGTGCCACTGCCGGCCGCGGGGGCGTTGACTGTCGTACTGGTCCATGAGTGGCCCCTACCCGGTCCGGCGGGTGACGTCCGCCGTCACTACGGCAACCGGCCCAGTCCACCCGCCCCTTCGAGGGCCGTGGCGCACCGGACACCCGAGTCCGGACATACGAGTGGGGCCGACGCATCCGGGCGGCCGATGAACGGCTGCCGTGCGGATGCGTCGGCCCCACGGGTGTTTCGGGTACTGCGTACAGGCGGGCTCGAAGCTGCCCGCGGCGCGCTCCCCTGCCGGTTCGAACACCGGCGAGGAGCGTCCGGAGCGGTACGGCCTTAGTTGTTGCCGACGCCGTTGCCGGACAGGACCGGGATGTCGTCCAGGATGTGCGACAGCGGCTCGTCACCCTTGGCCTGGGTGGAGTTCTCCGTGCACTGCTGGTTCTGGGGCGAGGACAGGACGTTGAGGTCCTGGACCGAGATCGGGATGGCCCCGAGGACCGAACCGACGTTGGCCTTGGCCGGCAGCGCGATGCAGGGCTTGTTGAGCGAGCCCTGGATCAGCGCGAACTGCGGGCTCATGTCGCCGTGGGTGGCGGAGTTGCCGTACGACTGGATGGCGTCGTTGCCGTTGACCGACGTCGTGCCACCATCGTTGCCGATGGCCATGGCCTGCGGGGCGATCGCGGCGGAGACGCCGACGATCGAAGCAGCGACGGCTGCCGAGGCCATAATCTTCTTGATCATGAAATAGCCCTTCTGGGTTTTCTGTTGCCCGCCTGTCCGGAGCGCCCTGATCAACTCACGACAACGGGGATGGTTGTGCCGATTCACTCGAACGGTGCTTCTACATTCGGTTGTTCGCCGAATTCGCAGCACCGGAGGAATACGAAAGGCCGGGGCCGGCGGGGAACTGCCGTGGCGCGACGGATCAGCCGCCGAGCGGCAGGCCGCCCATGAGCGGGGCCGCACCCTTGGCCGCGCCGGTCGCCTGGCCGGCCAGCTTGGCGACGGTGCCGTTCTTCTGCACCGACTCCGCGGCGCCACCGACCGTGTTCACGATCGGGTCGACAGCCTTCGGGGCGTCCCCCACCACCTGGTTGACGCCTCCGTTGAGGCTGAAGTTGGGGGCCGTGGCGTTGGTGACGGCGAAGGCGGGAGCAGCCGTTCCGAGAGCAACCACGGAACCGGCAACGAACGCAGCAGTCTTCGCGTACTTCACTATCGGGTTCCCTTCTGCAGCGGCATCTGTTTCGGTCGCGTACCCGCGCCGCACGAGCCTTCTTTAGCCGTGCCTTCTGCCGCTTTCGCCCTGGGTAACGATGCGGTTGCGACACGGCAACTGGACGGGGTCGGTTTTTCTGCGGGACCACCCGATCGAATGCCGGAAGGAAAGGGGGAAGGCCCCGGATCGCATGGGAATGGGATCCGGGGCCTTCGGTCATGAGCGACCGGCTCGTCCGACCAGAGGTCAGACGTTGCCGCAGGTGTGGCCGAAAGTGGGGTTGAGCAGACCGATCACGTCCACGGTGTTGCCGCACAGGTTGACCGGGACGTGGATCGGGGCCTGGATGTTGTTGCCGGACACCACACCCGGAGAGAAAGCAGCGCCGCCCTTGGCACCGGAGTCGGCGAATGCGGGCGCGGCGGCACCCATCGCCATCAGGGTTCCGGCGGCGATGGCGGCAACCTTGGTGTACTTCACTTTGTTCCCTTTCTTGGACGGAGTCCGAAGCGGCCACGTCTTTCGTGCCGCACGAGTGCGAAACCGATCACTCATAACCCCGCCGATGTAATTCGTAACGATTTCAGACCGCAGGCGAAACTCTTCTGGCGGAAGATTCTCGAAAGATCGCCCGAACGACGCAATATCGATCGCTTGATATCACCGGAAAGTTCTTCCGACAATCGGATGCGCCACTGCCGGGGGACGGCAGCAACAGGCCCGGGACGCGCGGAGGAGGAACGCCGGCGGCCCGGGCCTGTCGTTGCGGCTGGATCAGCTGTTGCCGGCACCGTTGCCGGAGAGCACCGGGATGCCGTCCAGGATGTGCGACAGCGGCTCGTCGCCCTTGGCCTGGGTGGAGTTCTCGGTGCACTGCTGGTTCTGCGGCGAGGACAGCACGTTGATGTCCTGGACCGTGACCGGGATCAGGCCGATGAGCGAGCCGACGTCGGCCTTGGCCGGCAGGCCGATGCACGGCTTGTTCAGGCTGCCCTGGACCAGACCGAACTGCGGGCTGCCGTCACCGTGGGTCTCGGCGTTGCCGAACGACTGCGAGGCTCCGTTGCCGTTGATCGAGGTCGTACCGCCGTCGTCGCCGATGGCCATGGCCTGCGTCGCGCCCAGACCGAGGATGGAGGCGGCAACGGCACCCGTAGCCAGAACCTTCTTGATCACGATTAACCCTTCTCGTACTGGATGCCCCTTACCGGAGCGCCCTGCCCAACTCACGACCGGGCGTTTGGTTCTCTCCATTCACCCGAATGCCAGGGGTGCACGCACAACAGTACGAAACAGCGCTTCAAGGGCTCGCGGACAGAATCGATCCGCCCGGTTGCTCCCCGGCCCCACCAGCCATTTTTCCATCCGTCGATCCGAGCCCCCTACACGCCGGGCGGGGTCGGTTCCCACCCGTACGCGTACTCCATTCGTGTGGACACACAACTTCCACGACCATTCTGGTTTCCTGAACAAACCCTCCTCGTTATGAGTGTCACAAGCGTGCAGTTCGGGCGCTTGACCGGCAGAAGCCAAGGACTCTTCCACATGAAGCGCACGTCTTCGTGGTCTCTGCGCTTTCCGTAACCGCCGCTTACCGAGTCGCGCACGGGCACCGCCGGGGTGGCCTCCGGCGGCGCCCGCACCGGCCTGACAAATGAACTGCGAGCGTTCCGCTCGCACGGAATGTCCTAAGAAGGGGCAATCAATGCGAAAAGCCTTGAGTAAGAGCGTGTTGGTGATGGCGGCGGCATCAGGGATCCTGACCGCAGCCGGCGGATACGCGTTCGCGGATGCCTCCGCCGACGGCGCGGCCCTCGGTTCGCCCGGCGTCGGCTCGGGTAACAACGTGCAGGTCCCGGTGCACGTGCCGGTCAATGTGTGTGACAACACGGTGAATGTGATCGGTTTGCTGAACTCCGCGTTCGGCAACGAGTGCGTGAACCCGGACGGTCAGGACGGCGGGGGCCAGGGTGCGAGCGCCGAGGGCGGCGCGGTCGGCTCCTCCGGGGTGCTGTCCGGCAACAACATCCAGGCTCCGGTGGACGTTCCGGTCGACGTGTGCGGCAACACCGTCGATGTCATCGGTGCGCTGAACCCTGCGTTCGGGAACAAGTGCGGCAACGAGTCCGGTGGATACGAGACCCCGCCGCCGCCGGTGCACCCGCCGCACGAGCCCCCGGTCCACCCCCCGCACAAGCCCCCGGTCCACCCGCCGCACAAGCCGCCGACGACGCACAAGCCGCCGCACCACCACACTCCGGACTGCCCTCCCCCGCACCACAAGCCCCCGACCCACCACAAGCCCCCGACCCACCACAAGCCCCCGACCCACCACCAGCCGCCGGCGCACCACCACCACCAGCCCCCGGCGCACCACCACCAGCCGCCGACGCACCACCACCACAAGCCGCACCACCACCACAAGCCGCCGCAGCTGGCGCACACCGGTGCCGACGCCAACCTGGGGATGGCCGGCGGAGCCGCCGCGGCCATGGTGCTCGGTGGAACCGTGCTGGTCCGCCGTACCCGCGCCTCGAAGAGCTGACCGGCGCGGTCGACAGCTAGCGGACCGAAAAGAAGCGGTCCGTCGTCACGGCCGGGGCTGTGACGACGGACCGCTGTCCTTTGATTCGGGCCGGCTCACACCCGGGCGAGCCCCGCGCGGTCCAGGCAGGCCGCGATCTCGGCGGTCTCGGCCGCGTCCAGGCGACGCATCGGCGCGCTCATCGCATTCGTGTCGATGATCCCGCGCAGCATGAGTGCCGTCTTGAACGCGCCGAGTCCCGCGGCGGTGGCGGACGCCGTGCCGGGGCGGGCCGCACGGACGATGTCGAAGAGCGCGACCAGGCGGTCCTGTTCGGCCCTGGCGGTGGCCCAGTCGCCCCGTACCGCGGCCTCGTGGAGACGTACGTACCCGTGCGGGTCCACGTTTCCGAGCCCGGGGACCGAACCGTCGGCGCCGCCGAGCATCATCGCGTCGACGACCAGCTCGTGCCCGGTGAGCACGGAGAACTCCGGGAGCTCACGGGCACCGATGGCCAGGCGGCGGAACGAGCCGTCGTCGCCGCTGGAGTCCTTGACCCCGGCCAGTACGCCGTCCGCGGCGAGCGGCAGCAGCAGTTCCGGGTCGAGCTTGCTGTGCACGCAGACCGGTACGTCGTACGCCAGGACCGGCAGGTCGGGAGCGGCGGCGATGTCGCGGAAGTGGCGGTCGATCTCGGTGTCGTGCGTGCGCGTGTAGAAGGGGGCGGTGACGACGACGGCGTCGGCGCCGAGCGCTTCGGCGGCGCGGGCCCGCTCGATCGCCCGGCCGGTGGTGGTCTCGATCGCGCCGACGAGCACCGGGACCTGACCGGCGCAGGCGGCCGTGATGACCTTGATGACCTCGTCCTGCCGGCCGGGCGTCAGATAGGCGGTCTCCCCCGAGCTGCCGAGGGCGAACAGGCCACTGACGCCGCCGTCGAGCAGATGCCCCACGACCCGCTCCAGGGAGGGGCGGTCGATCTCGCCGTCCGCGGTGAGCGGGGTGACGACGGGCGGGATCACTCCGGTGTAGCGGGGGTTCCGGGCGGTCATGCGGTGCTCCTTGCGGACGGTACGGGGGCCGGGTGCCCGGCGGGGGACGTGGGGTTCTGGGGGTGGACGCAGTGCCAGCGGTGTCCGTCCGGACCGGAGGCCGCGGCGGGAAAGACCGTGGCGCAGGCGTCGTCGGCCTTCCAGCAGCGGGTGCGGAACGGGCAGCCGGACGGCGGGTTGGTCGCCGAGGGCACCGGCCCGGTGAGCACGATGCGTTCGGTGGTCTCCAGCAGGCTCGGGGTCGCGGAGAGCAGTGCCTCGGTGTACGGGTGCACCGGGGCGCCCACCACGTCGGCCGCACGCCCTTCCTCCACGATCCGGCCGAGGTAGAGGACGGCGAGGCGGTCTGCGAGGTAGCGCACGGTCTGGATGTCGTGCGAGATGAACACCATGCCGAGCCCCAGGCGTTCACGCAGATCGACCAGGAGGTTGAGCACCTGGGCGCGGACGGAGACGTCGAGGGCGGAGGTCGGTTCGTCGGCGACGATCAGTTCCGGTTCCAGGGCCAGTGCGCGGGCGATGGCGACGCGCTGGCGCTGGCCGCCGGAGAGCTGTCCGGGGAGCGTGGCGAGGGTGTGGCCGGGCAGGCCGACCAGGTCGAGGAGTTCCTCGACGCGTGCCTCGCGCGCCTCGCGGGTGCCCCGCTTGTGCACATCGAGCGGGTCACGGAGGATCTGACGGACCGTGAGCCGGGGGTTGAGGGCGGTGGACGGGTCCTGGAAGACGACGCCGACGGCGGAGCCGAAGTCGTCGCGGCGCTGCGCCGCGGACATCGTCCACAGGTCGCGGCCGTGGAAGCTGACCTCGCCCTCGGTGGGCTTCTGCAGGCCGGTCAGTACCCGGGCCAGGGTGGACTTGCCGCAGCCGGACTCACCGACCAGGCCGACGATCTCGCCGCGCTCGACCTCCAGGGTGGCGTCGGTGAGGGCATGCACCGCGTCCCGGCGGAAGACTCCGCCGCTGCGTGCCTTGTGGCGTACGTGGACGCCGTCGAGCCTGATCACCGGGCGCTCCCTTCCAGTTGTGCGGCCTTCGCCGGGTGGTGGCAGGCGAAGCCGTGGTCGTTCGCGGCGTCGCGGGCGGTGAGTTCGGGTGCGGTGGTACGGCACAGATCGGTGGCCGCTTCGCAGCGCGAGGCGAAGCGGCAGCCGGTACCGAAGCCCTGGGGTGCGGGGACGATGCCGCGGATCTGGTGCAGCCGGTCGGCGCCGGCCTCCAGGGAAACGACCGAGCCGAGCAGGCCGCGGCTGTAATGGTGGGTGGGGCCGGTGAGTACGGAGCGGGTGGCGCCGATCTCGGCGAGGCGGCCCGCGTACATCACGGCGACCCGGTGCGAGAGGTCGCCGACGAGGGCGAGGTCGTGGGAGACGAGGACCATGGCGAAGCCGAGTTCGTCGCGCAGTTCCACGAGGAGTTCGACGACCTGGGCCTGGACGGTGACGTCGAGGGCGGTGGTCGGTTCGTCGGCGAGCGGGCCACGAGTGTTGCCGGATCGAGATCCACGAGGCCCTCGAAGATGTGCATATTGGCGGCGTACGGAGTCGCGCCCGAGGTGATCATCGGGTCGAAGCCGGTGGACAGGGGGTACGAGAGACCGGCCTCGACGAGGCCGCTGCCGCTGCCCTTGTCCGCCGTGCCGTCAGCGGTCGAGGACGGTCCGCCGCAGGCGGAAAGGCTCGCCGTGATGGCTGCTGCCGCGCCGACAGCGCCGGTGTATCGCAGGAAGGTGCGGCGCTCGACACCGGCTGGTCTCAGCTCGGTCACGGGTCCTCCAGGGACGTCGAAGGTGGAACGTAAGGGCGGAAAACTGGCGGGGAAACGGGTGACGGAACGCGGGATCGCGAGGGATCGAGGAACCGAGAGCATCAGACGTCAGATGTCTGATGCCTTGATAGCGTGGGAACGTAACTGGACAATCGAGAGGGGTCAAGAGGTGGGGAGTTCACATATGTCCGGTGCGAGGCCCGGCCGGCAGCTGCTCCGGCAGGAAGTCGTCGAGGGCATCAAGCGCTACATCCTCGAAAAGCGGCTCCGCCCCGGGGACCCGCTGCCCACCGAGCCGGCCCTGTGCGAGGCGCTCGGCGCCAGCCGCTCCAGCGTCCGCGAGGCGGTCAAGATCCTCAACGCGCTGGACATCGTGGAGGTGCGGCACGGGCACGGCACGTACGTGGGCAGGCTGAGCCTGTCGGCCCTGGTGGAGAGCCTGACCTTCCGCGGGCTGCTCTCCCCCGACGACGACTTCCAGGTGATGGCCGACCTCGTCGACGTACGCGAGCTCTTCGAGCGCGGGATGGCCGACCGGATCGTCTCGCTGCTCAGCAAGGACCAGCTCGACTCGCTGGACGGCCTGGTCGCCACGATGCGCAGGACCGGCGCCCATGACGGGCACGGCTTCGTGGAAGCGGACCGGGCGTTCCACGCGCTCCTGGTGGCGCCGCTCGGCAATGAGCTGATCGGCCAGCTCTCGATGGCCTTCTGGGACGTGTACTCGATCGTCGCGCCGCATCTCGACGGATTCACGCACGCCGACGAGATGGCGACGATCGCGGCCCACCAGAACATCGTGGACGCCGCGCGGGCCGGGGACATCACCGGCTTCATGAAGGCGCTGGGCGAGCACTACGCCCCGGTCAGGCGCCGGATCTCCGAGGCCCGCGCCCGCGACAACGCCCCGGACTGACCCTGCCGCCCGCCCTTCCGGGGAGACGCGACCGGGCCCTGCCGGGACCTCTCGCTCGCGGACTGCCGCGAATACCGGCCCGAGTTGCCGGTTCCGGACGGCTTCGACGCCTTCTGGTCGAGCACCCTGAGCGAGGCGTCCGCCGCCGGCGGTCCGGTGCCGAAGCCGGTGTTCGCGCCCGTGGACACCGGGCTCACCCAGGTCCGTACGTACGATGTGACATTGCCCGGCTTCGCCGGACGTCCGGTCCGCGGCTGGCTGCATCTGCCGGCCGGGGCCACCGAACCCCTCGGCTGCGTGGTCGAGTTCCTCGGTTACGGACGTGGGCGCGGCCTGGCGCACGAGAATCCGCTCTGGGCTTCCGCCGGTCACGCGCACCTGATCATGGACACCCGTGGTCAGGGCTGGTCGGCCGCGAGCGGTTCCACCGCCGATACGGACGCCGGTGCGGCCGGCGCCGTACCCGGCTTCCTCACCCGCGGCATCGAGAGCCCCGAAACGTACTACTACCGGCGGGTGTTCACCGACGCGGTGCGCTGTGTCGAGGCGATGCGCGAGCACCCCGCGGTCGATCCGGACCGGATCGTCGTGACCGGGGTCAGCCAGGGCGGCGGCATCGCCCTGGCGGTGTCGGGGCTGGTGCCGGGACTGGCCGGGGTGATGCCGGATGTGCCGTTCCTCTGCAACTTCCGGCGCGGCGCGGAGATTTCGGGTCGGCCGCCCTACACCGAGATGGCCGAATACCTCAAGCTCCACCGCGACCGCACCGGGACGGCCTTCACCACCCTGTCGTACTTCGATGCCGCACTGCTCGCCACCCGCGCCACCGCTCCCGCGCTGTTCGCGATCGCGATGATGGACGAGATCTGCCCGCCCTCCACCTGCTTCACCGCGTACAACCACTACGCGGGCCCCAAGGACGTACGCGTCTACGAGTTCAACGGGCACGAGGGTGGCGCGGCGTATCAGCAGCGGGAGCAACTGGCCTGGGTGCGTTCCCTTTTCGCAGACCCTCCGTCGGGGCGGGCCGGCCACTCCTGACCGGAGGCACCTTCCGTGCGCAGACGATCCGTGCTTCTTGCCGTCGGCGCGGCGGCCCTGAGCTCCCGGCTCGGCGGCCGCGCCTTCGCCGCCGCTTCGGGCGGCGGCCCGCTCCTGGACCACGGCACCCCCGTGGACCTGGACGGCAGCGAGTACGTCGACCTGTCGAACCGGGTCGGCGCACTCGCCCCGCTCACCGCGGGGACCATCGTCGTCACCTTCCGCACCACCAGCCACAACGAGGCGATGACCCTGCTCAGCGCCTCCGATCCGACCGAGCCCTCGTCCGACATCACGCTGAACCTGAGCGGCGGCGCCCTTCAGTTCTCCGTGCGCGAGAAGGGTGCGGCGCTGATCAATGTCATGACCAAGACACGGTATGACGACGGGTTGCGTCATACCGTCGCCGTCACCGTCGACTCCTCCGGCACCCGGCTGCACGCCGGCGGACGCAAGGTCTTCGAGACGGCGCGGCACTCCTTCTTCGCCGCCGTCTCCGGGCTGAGCGCACTCGCTCTCGGCCGCAATCTCGACAGCGACCACCCCGGCGGCGAGTGGTTCTGCACCGGCACGATCGAGCGGGCCGCGGTCTGGGACCGGGTGCTCGACGAGGCCGAACTGGTCGCGCAGAGCCCCCGCCCCGACCTCGCCGATCTGGGCAGGATCTCCACGGCCCTGAACAGCGACACTCCCGCCACCTGGGTCGTCACCGGTGACAGCATCACCCACGGTGCCCTGCACCGGTACGCGGAGGAGCGTTCCGCCGAGGGGGCCCGCCTGGTCGGACTCGGCCGCAGGCTGGGGCGGGAGCTCGTCGAGAACACACCCGACTGGCCGACGATGGGGCCGGCCGAGGTGGACGCGCTCAGCCGCGCCGCGTTGAACGGCGCCGACAGTTATCTGTACGGCAGCGTCCAGCGGCAATGACGGACCCGGTCGCGGGGCCGGTCGCGGTCACTGGGCCGGTCGCGGTCACTGGGCCGGTCGCGGTCCCGATCGCGGGGCCGGGTCAGCGGCCGGGCCGTGCTGTCGGAGCCGCGTCGGCGGTCAGCGCGGCCATGTCCACGACCCGGTCGGCGGCCTCCGCCACGGCCGGGTCGTGCGTGGCCACGACCGTGACGCAGTCGTCCTGGCGGGTGCGTTCGGCGAGGAGCGCGGCCAGTTCGCCGGCCTGGGACCGGTCGACGGCCGCCGTCGGTTCGTCGATCAGCAGCAGTTTCGGGGAGAGGAAGAGCGCACGGGCCAGGGCGACGCGCTGGCGTTCGCCGCCGGAGAGCTGTTCGGGGCGGTGGCGCAGGCGATGGCCGAGGCCCACCCGGGGCAGGGCCTCCTCGGCGCGGGAGCGGTGCGCGCGGGGGCGTCGGCCACCGATGTACACCGCGGCGAGCAGCTGGTCGACGGCGGCCAGTCCGGAGAGCAGATTGCCGCTCTGGAACATGTAGCCGATCCGTTCGCGGCGCGCCTCGGCGCGCCGGGCGTCGGAGAGTCCGGCGAGGTCCTCGCCGTCCAGCAGGACCTGTCCCGCGGTGGGCCGCAGCAGCGGTCCCGCGACGGCGGGCAGCGTGGACTTGCCGGAGCCCGACGGGCCGACGAGGGCCGTCATCCGGCCGGGTCCGAAAGTGACGTCGAGGCCGTCGAAGACGGCGGTACGGGCGTCGGCGCGGCCGAACTCGACAGTGACGCCGGTCAGTTCGAGGCTCATCGGTTGGCTCCCAGCATGGTCAGCGGGTCGGCTGCGGTGACCCGGCGCAGGGTCAGGGCGGTGCCCGCGAGGCCGACGGCCGCGACGGTGCACATGGTGGCGGCGAGGGTGGTGGCGGGCAGGCTGAACGGCACCTTTTCACCGACCAGCAGCCCGACCGCTCCGGCGAGCACGGCGCCCGCCGCGGTGCCGAGGACGACGACCAGGGCCGCCTGGAGCACGGTGTGGGCGAGCAGCCGCCGGCGGGAGGCGCCCAGTGCGCGCAGCAGGGCGAGTTCGGGCTGCCGCTGCACGGTCCACACGGCGAAGAAGGCGCCGACCACGAGCGGGGCGGCGCGCGAACTGCTGGAGGGCGGCGACGCCGAGGCCGTGACCTTCACCGCGGTCGCCAGGGCCACGGGCCTCGCCCGCAACAGCGTGTACAAGTACTTCCCCGGCCGCCCCGAGCTGCTCGCCGCGGTCGTGGAGGACGCGATGCCGCGCTGGACGGACGCCATCCGGGCCGGCCTGTCGGCGGCCGGTACGCCGCAGGAGAAGATCGCCGCCTATGTGTCGCCCCAGCTGGAGCTGGTGCGCGGCGGGGAGCACCGGATCGCCCAGGCGCTGGCCGGGGTCCGGGACGCGACGGTGGTACGGGAGAGCGCGGTGCGCGCCCACCGGGAGCTGCTCACCCCGCTGATCGGCGCGCTGACCGAGCTGGGCGAGGAGGACCCGCGGCGCACGGCGCTGCTCCTCCAGGGCATCGTCAACGCGGCCACGACGGCGATCGAGAACGGCGACGCCCCCCGGGCGGTGACGGACCGGGCGGTCCGGATGGCCGTCACCGCAATCACCGGGGCGACGCCGGGGCGCTGAGGGACCGGGCGGCCCCGATCCTCCGCCGCCGGAAGGCGTCCGTCACCCCGGCTGCGGGACCGGCGACGGTGCGAGGCGGGTGCGGATGCCGTCGAAGTGGGTGCGCATGGCGCGCACCGCGCGTTCGCCGTCGGCCGCCGCGACCGCCTCGACGATCTCGCGGTGCTGGGCGCAGGTGGCCATGGGGTCCTGATGGCCGTCGTCGAGATCTTCGCGCACCCGGTCCATGGCCGCCCAGAACGCGTCGAGCACCTCGCTGAGCAGGTGATTGTCGAGCGAGGCGTAGAGCGCGAGGTGGAAGGCGCGGTCGGTGCCGCGCGCCACCCGGCCGCCGTCGCGGGACTCGGCGTCCATCTTCGCGACGAGGCCGCGCAGCACGTCGAGGTCCTCGTCGGGGATGCCGGCCGTGACGGCGCCGACCAGACCGGCCTCCAGCGCCTCCCGCACCTTCATGAGCTCGAAGAGACCCGGCTCCCCCCGCCGGTGACGGACGGCGGCACGGAAGGCGAGCCCTTCGGCGAAGGGTGACAGGGAGAGCGAGCCGACGAAGGTGCCGTAGCCGCGGCGGATCTCCACGACGTTGACGGCCTGGAGGGCCTTGAGGGCTTCGCGCACCGATACCCGGCCGGCCCCGAAGAGCTCCATCAGCTCCGCCTCGGTGGGCAGCGCGTCACCGGGGCCGAGTCTGCGTTCCAGGATCAGCTCCTTGAGCCGGCGCTCTATGTCCTGAGCCATGGTGGGGCGCGCCACAACATCCTCCCGAGGTGCGATTGCCCCTTGACCGGTCACAGGAGCATCTGTTTAAGGTGAGCCAGACATAGGACATCTTACGTCTCACGTCTCGATCCGTGCAGCTGCCTCGGGCCACGGATCGGCGCATCGACCGAGCTGGAGCCCTCACCATGTCCCTGACCTCACCGCTGCACGGCGTCGTCCCGCCGGTCTGCACCCCGCTCGACCCCCGGGGGGAGGTCGACACCGCGTCCCTCGCCCGGCTCGTCGAGCACCTCATCGGCGGTGGTGTGCACGGGCTGTTCGCGCTCGGCTCCACCAGCGAGGTCGCGTACCTCACCGACGAGCAGCGCGCCACGGCGCTGGAGACCGTGGTCAATACGGCCGACGGCCGGGTCCCGGTCCTCGCCGGTGTCATCGACACCACCACCGCTCGTGTCGTCGAGCACGCCAGGTCCGCCGCCGAACTGGGTGCGGACGCCCTGGTGGCGACCGCGCCGTTCTACACCCGCACCCACGGCAAGGAGATCGCCCAGCACTTCCGGCGGCTGCGCGCGGTGGTCGACCTGCCGCTGTTCGCGTACGACATCCCGGTCGCCGTGCACAACAAGCTCTCCCCCGCGCTGGTGCGCGAGCTCGCCGAGGACGGCACGCTGGCCGGACTCAAGGACAGCAGCGGTGACGAGGGCGGACTGCGCCGCCTGATCGTCGAGCTGGGTGGCCGCGAGGGCCGCACGGACGGACCGGCGCCGCGCTTCAGCATGCTCACCGGTTCCGAACTCACGGTGGACGCGGCCCTGTTGGCCGGGGCCGACGGTGTCGTGCCGGGCATCGGCAATGTCGACCCGGCCGGTTACGTACGGCTCTACGACGCCGCGCGGGCCGGGAAGTGGGAGCTGGCCGCGAAGGAGCAGGAGCGGCTCGTCGAGCTGTTCGCCATGGTCGACGCCGGTCCGGAGGCGGACATGGGCCGCAGCTCCTCGGCGCTCGGCTCCTTCAAGGCGGCGCTCCGACTGCTCGGCGTCATCGCCTGCGGCGACACCGCCTTCCCGCAGATCCAGCTGAGCGCCGAATCCGTCGCCCTGGTCTCCCAGCGCCTGCGCGCCGCCGGCCTGCCGCCGGTCCGATGAACGACCGCTCCCGGCCGTCCGCCGGCAGAACAGGTGCCGCGGTGATCGGGCTCGACCTCGGCGGTACGAAGATCGCCGCCGCACTCCTCGGCCCCGACGGCACGATCCTGTCCCGGCACACCCGGCCCACCCCGGCCCGGGACGGCGCGGCGGCCGTGCTGGACGCACTCGCCGGGGCGGCCGCGGCCGTCGATCCGGGTCGGCTGGCCATGGCGCTCGGCATCGCGGCGGCCGGGGTCGTCGACCCCCGTACCGGCATGGTCACCAGCGCCACCGACTCCATCCGCGGCTGGGCAGGCACCGCCCGGCGCCGATGTGGTCGCCGCCGACGCCACCGACCGGCCGCGCCCCGACGGCTCCACCTTCGCCGAGCTGGTCGCGGCGGTGCACGGGGCGGGGGCCCTGGTGATGGCCGACGTCTCCACGCTCGCCGAAGGCATCGCCGCGGCCGGGCAGGGCGCGGACTTCGTCTCCACCACCCTCTCCGGCTATGTGCCGGGCACGCCGGAGCAGACCGGCCCCGATCTCACCCTGGTCTCCGCGCTCGCCGCCGCGATCGACGTCCCGGTGGTCGCCGAAGGCCGTATCAACACCCCCGAGGAGGCCGCCGAGGCCCTGGCACGCGGCGCCCACAGCGTCGTCGTCGGCACCGCCATCACCGCACCCACCGCCCTGACCGCCCGCTTCGTCGCAGGCATCGCCCGGCCCTGACCTTCCCCCACCACGCGGGCCGGCGGCTCAACGACGAGCCCCGTCCCGCATCCTGGAGTCACCGTGCAGACCACATCACCCGCCGAGCTCCCCTGGTGGCAGGACGCCGAGCAGCAGCATCCGGAACGGGCGCCGGGTGACGGACCCGGTCGACGCCGTAGTCGAGGGCGCGGCCCACGCCCTCGACCCGGAGCAGCTCGGCGGACATCGGGACGCCCCGGCTGAGCACCATGTACCCGTGCGCGATGGTCCGTCCGTACGGGCCGGACGCGGCGCGTTCGACGTCGGTGTGGATCCACTGGTGGTCCCCGGAGACGTGCGCGTACGCGTCGATGAGTTCCTGGTGATCTCCTTCCAGTCGGAGTGCCCGAGGTCGCGCCCGCTCAGCGCGAGGATCTCCGGGTTGCCGTTCGCGGTCGGCGGCATGGCGGCCGGCCTCTCGTCTCTCTTCTCGTGGGGCAGGGGTCTGCACCTGTCGGCCGAACCTCAGGCCGCGATCCGCTCGAAGACCGCGGCGAGACCCTGTCCGCCGCCGATGCACATGGTCTCCAGCCCGTACCGGGCCTCGCGGCGGTGCAGCTCACGGGTCAGCGTGGCGAGGATACGGGCGCCGGTGGCGCCGACCGGGTGGCCGAGGGAGACGCCGGAACCGTTGACGTTGACGCGCTGCTCGTGGTCCTTCTCGCCGAGGCCCAACTCGCGGGTGCAGGCGAGCACCTGGGCGGCGAAGGCCTCGTTGAGCTCGATCAGGTCGAGGTCGGCGAGGGTGAGTCCGGCGCGGTCGAGGGCGGCCCTGGTCGCCGGGACGGGGCCGATGCCCATCGTCGCGGCGGGCACCCCGGCACGGGCGAAGGAGACCAACCGGACCAGCGGGGTGAGGCCGAGCCGTTCGGCAGTGGCGGTGCTGGTGACCAGGCAGGCGGCGGCCGCGTCGTTCTGGCCGCTGGCGTTGCCCGCGGTGACGGTCGCCTCCGGGTCGGACTTCGCCATGATCGGGCGCAGCGCGGCGAGTTGCTCGGCGGTGGTGTCGGGGCGGGGGTGCTCGTCGGCGGTGACGACGGTCTCGCCCTTGCGGGTGCGTACGGTGACCGGGACGGTCTCCGCGTCGTACCGGCCCTCCGCCGCCGCCCGGCCGGCGCGCTGCTGCGAGCGCAGGGCGAGGGCGTCCTGGTCGGCACGGCTGATGCCGTAGGCACGCCGGAGGTTCTCGGCGGTCTCGATCATGCCGCCCGGCACGGGATGGTTGACGCCGCCCGCGGTGACCCTGCCCCGGGCCAGCGAGTCGTGGAGCTGGAGGCCGGGGCCCTTGATGCCCCAGCGGCCGTCGTGCGTGTAGTACGGGGCGGCGCTCATCACGTCGACGCCGCCCGCGACGACGACCTCGCTGAACCCGGCCCGGATCTGCATCGCCGCGTCGAGCACGGCCTGGAGGCCCGATCCGCAGCGGCGGTCGACCTGGGAGCCGGTGACGGTCTCGGGCAGTCCGGCGTCGAGAGCGGCGACCCGGCCGATGGCGGGGGCCTCGGCGGAGGGGTAGGAGTGCCCGAGGATCACCTCGTCGACGGCGGCGGGGTCGATTCCGGTACGGGCCACGACCTCGGCGATGACGCGTGCGGCGAGTGCGGCCGGCGTCTGCTGTGCGAACACTCCGCCGAAACGGCCGATGGGGGTGCGCAGTGGTTCGCAGATGACGACATCGAGCTGCTGATCGGGCACGGCGTGACCTTTCGGAGGCGAGTGGCGTGTGCCGCCGACCCTTGCACCCGGCGACTGAGTCGGTCCAATATCCAGTTCGCCCTGGTTCAAGACGTGGCGCGTCTCAATGCCGGCTTGCGGCGGTTCGGCCCGCCGCCGGGCCCGACGGTGTGGGCAGGGCCTCCTCCGCCACCGCCAGTACCGCCCGCAGCGCGGCGGAGGGGTTGTCGGCGCGCCAGGCCAGCGCCGCCTGGAGCCGGATCGGCGGGCCGGCCAGGGGCCGGTATACGAGGCCGTTCTGCTGGATGTGCTGGACGGAGGTGACAGTGAGCGTGACGCCGACTCCCGCGGCGACCAGCGCCAGGATGGTGTACGAGTCGGGCGCCTCCTGGACCACCCGGGGGTTGAACCCGGCGGCCTCGCAGGCCCCGACCATCGCGTCGCGCACGGTGGAGCCGGTGTTGGCGGGAAAGGAGACGAAGGACTCCTCGGCCAGGACACCGATGGGGACGCTCTCCAGCCGGGCGAGCGGGTGGTCGAAGGGCAGCGCGCATACCAGCTCCTCCTCGTCGATCACCCGGTACGCCACTCCCGGCTGGGTCACCGGCAGCCGGACGAAGCCCAGGTCGAGCGAGCCGTCGGCGACCCGGTCGAGGGCGACGTTGGCGTAGGTCTGCCCCTTCATGACCAGTTCGAGGGCGGGGTGGGCGGCGCGCACGGCCCGGGTGAGGAGCGGCAGCGTCTCGTGACTGGAGGCGCCCGCGAAGCCGATGGTGACCCGCCCGTACTCGCCGCGGCCCGCCGCCTTCGCGGCGCGCACCGCGGTGTCGAGGTCGTCGAGCACGGTCCGTACCGGCTGGAGGAAGGACTCCCCCGCGCTGGTGAGCCGCACCGACCGGGTGTTGCGTTCGAAGAGCTGGACGCCCAGCTCCTTCTCCAACTGGCGGATCTGCTGGCTCAGCGGCGGCTGGGCCATCTGCAGCCGTTTCGCGGCCCGCCCGAAGTGCAGCTCCTCGGCCACGGCGACGAACGCGGACAGATGACGCAGCTCCATGCACGCTCCTTCGGCTACCGGCTACCGTCTACCGGCCGCCGGCCGTCGTCGGTCATCGGTCATCGGTCATCGGTGACCGATGACCGATGACCGGTGACCGGTGACCGGTGACCGACTGATCCGATTCATTAATCTGACGTCTCGATACGACCTTAATTTGGTATTGGACAGCAATCAATAGCCGCTGACACGGTGGGGCGACGCGCATACCCAGGACGCGCCAGCAGAGCCGGAGGAGCACCGTGGCCACGACGGACCGGAAAGACAAGACGATGTCGATGAAGGCGGCGATCACCGCCTTCGTCCACGACGGCGGCACCGTCTGTCTCGAAGGCTTCACCCATCTCGTCCCGACCGCCGCGGGCCACGAGATCATCCGCCAGGGCCGCCGCGACCTCACCGTGGTCCGGATGACCGCGGACATCGTGGTGGACCAGATGATCGCCGCGGGCTGTGTCTCGCGGCTGGTCTCCTCCTTCGTCGGCAACTCCTCCGCCGGGTCGCTCGGCGAACTGCGCCGCCGCATCGAGACCGGTGAACCGGCGCCGCTCGCCTTCGAGGAGTACAGCCACTACGGAATGATCTGCCGCTACCTGGCCGGCGCCCAGCGGCTGCCGTTCCATCCGCTGCGCAGCTACGGCGGCAGCGATCTGCCGTCCGTCAACAGCGGTCTGCGCAAGGTCACTTCGCCCTACCCCGGCCCGGACGGCGAGCCCGAGCAGATCTATGTCGTACCGCCCGTCAACCCGGATGTGACGATCATCCACGCCCAGCGCGCCGACCGCAGCGGCAACACCCAGATCTGGGGCCTGACCGGCATCCAGGCCGAGGCGGTGTACGCGGCGGACAAGGCGGTCGTCGTCGTGGAGGAGATCGTCGACGACGTGGTGATCCGCTCGGACCCGAACCGCACGCTCGTCCCCGCCCACGCGGTCGACGCGGTCGTCGTCTGTCCGCGCGGCGCACACCCCTCCTTCGCGCAGGGGTACTACGACCGGGACAACGCCTTCTACCGCGCCTGGTCGCACATCAGCAAGGATCCGCAGCGGCTCCAGGAGTGGCTGGCCGAATGGGTGCTCGGGACGGCCGACCACGCGGAGTACGTCGACAAGCTCGGCGAGGAGTACTGGGCGGGCCTGGCGGTCGGCGAGGCGCTGAGCCTGCCGGTGAACTACGGGCGGCGGCTGTGAGCGGACAGGCAGGAAGGGCGACGGAATCGGGACACGAGAAGGAACGTGCCATGACCATCACCACCACCGCACCGGACAGCATCACCTCGTCCGAGCTGCTCTCCGTCGTCGCCTCCCGTGAACTGGCCGCGCGCCGCACCGTGTTCGCCGGCATCGGCCTGCCGACGCTCGCCACCGAGCTGGCGCATCTGACGGTCGCCCCGGAGATCGAGGTCGTGTACGAGTCCGGGGTGTGCGGCGCGCACCCCTCGCACCTGCCGGAGACCATCGCCGACGCGGTCCTGATCACCGGTGCCGAGGCGGTGCTGTCGATGCCCGCGCTCTTCGGCTGTGTCCTGCAGGGCGGCCATATCGACGTGGGGTTCCTGGGCGCCGCGCAGATCGACCGGTGGGGCAATCTCAACACGTCCGTGATCGGGGACTGGGACAGCCCCGCGGTCCGCCTGCCCGGTTCCGGCGGCGGCATCGAGGTGATGGCCAACTCCCGTGAGGTCTTCGTCGTGATGCGCCGCCACAATCCGCGTTCCTTCACCGGGACCCTCGACTTCTGCACCACCCCCGGCCCCGACCGGGCACTGGCCGAGGGCATCAGGCCGCTGGGCGCCGGTGTCACCCGGGTCGTCACCGAACTGGGCATCCTGGCCTGCACGGGCGTCGGCGAGGAGCTGAGGCTGGTCGCCGTCCACCCCGGCGTCACCGTCGAACAGGTACGGGCGGCGACCGGCTGGGACCTGAAGGTGGCCGGCACGGTCGGGACCGTACCCCCGCCGACGGAGTCCGAACTCCGGCTGCTGCGCGAGGACGTGGACCCGGAACGCGTCTATCTTCGCTGAGACGGATCACATGTCACAGCCGCTCGCTTGGACAGATCACATGTCACAGCCGCTCGACCGGACGGATCACATGTCACACCCCGAGAGGACCGCAACCGCCATGCGTATCAGGATCGTCGGCGCCGGGGCCATGGGCCGCGGCATCGCCCAGTGGGCGGCGACCGCCGGACACACCGTCGAGCTGTGCGACGTGCGCACGGATGCCGTGACGGCCGCCGTGGACTTCGTACGGTCCATGCTCGAACGGGCCGTCCAGAAAGGCCGGATGTCCACCGAGGACCGCGCCGCCGCCCTGGAGCGGCTGGTCCCGCTCGACGACCCCTGGGCGGAGGGGCCGGACGTCGAGCTGGTCGTCGAGGCCGTGCGGGAGGACTTCGACACCAAGACGGAGGTCTTCGGCAGGCTGGAGCGGGTGCTGCCCGCGACGGCGGTCTTCGCGACCAACACCTCGTCCCTGTCGGTCACCCGGATCGCCGCGGCGCTGAAGGACCCGACGCGCCTGGCCGGGCTGCACTTCTTCAATCCGGTACCGCTGATGAAGATCGTCGAGATCGTGCCCGGCGCGGCCACCCGCCCGGAGATCCCGCCGGTCCTCACCGCGCTCGTCGAGAGCTGCGGGCACCGCGCGGTCACCGTCGCCGACACCCCCGGCTTCCTGGTCAACCACGCCGGCCGCGGTCTGGTCACCGAGGCCCTCGCGCTGCTGGAGGAGACGGTCGGCGACCCGGCGGACATCGACCGGATCGCCCGCGACGTACTGGGCCTGAGGATGGGCCCTTTCGAGCTGATGGACCTCACCGGGCTGGATGTGACGGCCGCGGTGATCGACTCGATCTGGCAGGGCTTCCGGTACGCGGACCGGCTCCGCCCCTCCTACCTCACCCCCAACCGGGTGGCGGCCGGACTGCACGGCCGCAAGACCGGGCACGGCTGGTACGCGTACGGTCCCGAGGCGCCCGCCCCCGCGCCGGAACCGCCGGTCACGGGCGACGCGGACCGTCCGGTGTTCGTCCACGGCACCGCGGGGCAGGACGCGGCCGCGCTGCGGGCGGCGCTGACCGCCGCGGGTGCCGTCGTCGAGACCGGCACCGGGCCGTCCGCCGAAGCCCTGGTACTGGTTCCGGTCTGGGGCACCGCGGTCGCCGAGGCGGTCGCCGGGAACGGGCTGCCCGCGGGGCGCACCTTCGGCGTGGACCCGCTGCCCGCGGCCGGCACGGCGCCGGGTGCTGGCCGTGACCCCGGCGGCGGACCCGGCCGCCGCGCGCGACGCCCGCGCGGTGCTGGCCCGCGCGGCGGAGGGCGACGAGCCCTGGGCGGTCTCGGTGGTGCGGGACACCGCGGGCTCGGTCGCCCAGCGGCTGCTCGCCTCGATCGTGTCGGTCGCGGCAGGCATCGCGGAGCGCTCCATCGCCGCCCCCGCCGATATCGACCTGGCCGTCACCACCGGACTCGGCTACCCCGTCGGCCCGCTGGCCTGGGGCGACCGGATCGGCGCGGACCGGATGTTGGAGCTGCACCGGGCGCTGCACCGCACGACGGGCGATCCGCGCCACCGCCCGAGCCGCTGGGTCACCGAACGCGCCCAGCTCGGTCTCGCGCTGACGGACCCCGGCACCTCGCCCGCCGGCTGCACGACCGGCGCCGCGCCCTCGTAGGACTCGTAGGACTCGTAGGACTCATGGGGCTCATGGGGCTCATGGGGCTCGTAGACGCGGGCGGGGGTGCTGTCGGCCGGCTGCGGCACTCCCGTTCGCACTCGTCCTCGCGGACGTCCGTTTCGTACAAGACCCGCGCCGGGGCCCGGCATACGGTCGGGGCATGACTCCACGCATGGACGCGATCGGCATCGTCACGGCGGATCTGGCCGCATCGCTCACCTTCTACCGCCGGCTCGGCCTCGACATCCCCGCCGGAGCGGAATCCGCACCCCATGTCGAAGTGACACTGCCGGGCGGGCAGCGACTCCTCTGGGACACCGAGGACATCACCCGCTCCTTCGACCCCGGATGGACCCCGCCGACCGGCGGCGACCGCCTCTCGCTGGCCTTCCTGTGCGACAGCCCGGCAGAGGTGGACGCGGTGTACGACGACCTGACCGCCGCGGGATACCGCGGGCATCTGAAGCCGTGGGACGCGGTGTGGGGGCAGCGTTACGCGACGGTCCTCGACCCGGACGGCTGCGCGGTGTCGTTGTTCGCCGCCAACGGCTGAGGCCGGGGGCCCGGACGCGAGCGGCTACCGGGCTAGGGTCTGTCCGGCGGATCAGGGTCGGGCAGACCCGAGGTGGGCGGTCAGGGTGGTCCCGGCCAGGTCGCGCATCTCCCGGGCGAGATGGGCCTGGTCGGTGCAGCCCGCCTCGACCGCCGCCTCGGCGTACGGCGTCCCGGACCGTGCGAGGGCGAGCGCGCGCTGCAGCCGCAGGACCCGGGCGAGCGTCTTGGGCCCGTAACCGAAGGCCACGAGCGAACGCCGGTGCAGTTGGCGGGCGCCGAGGCCGGCCCGGTGCGCGGTGTCCGCGACGGACCGTCCGGCGCCGAGCCGGTCCGCGACGTACCGCATCAGCGGGTCCGGCGGTGCGCTCTCGGCCGCCCGGCGCAGCGCGATGTTCTCCAGCGCGGCAGCCGGGTCGGGCGCTTCGGCGAGCTGCTCGGTGAGTACGCGGACCCGTTCTCCGGGCCACAGGTCCGCGAGCCCGACGCGACGGTCGCGCAACTCGTGCGCCGGCACACCGAGCAGCGCGGGGGCCGTGCCAGGTGCGAAGCGGATGCCGACGCACTGCCCGCCGGCCGGGGCGGACGGCGTCGCGGCACGGGTGTCGGGGCCCGCGACGAGCAGCCGCCCGCCGATCCAGAGCAGGTCCATGCAGCCGTCGGGCAGCACCGGATGGACCGCGCCCTCCGGCACGCCCAGTGTCCACACGATCGCACCGTCGAACCGCGACGTCCGCTCTTCGTACCTGTCGCCCATACCCCACACGCTAATCTCGTCGGCGGACGGAATCGGCTTCCCGGGGGCGGTCATGACGGCACTGATGGAGTTCACCACTGACAACGGCGCCACCGTGACGGTCGAGGTCGACCGTCACACCCAGGGCGCGCAGCTGGTCGCGCTGGGCGACGACAACACCCTGGCCAGGGCGGGGCGTACGTTCGACAGCGCACTCACGGGAATCCGGTCGGCGGCCGAGTCCGCCCTCGCGGTGTTCCGGGACGGCGACCTGAAACCGGACGGTGTGGAGCTCGAATTCGGGGTCAAGATCACGGCGGAGGCCGGGGCGGTGATCGCCAAGAGCGCGGTCGAGGGCCATCTGGTGGTCAAGCTGTCCTGGTCTCCCGGCGCGACCCCGTCGGTTCCGGCGGCACCGACCGTCCCGGCACCCGCGCCCGCCCCCTAGGGCGGGCACACTCAGTCGTCGGACGCGTCGTTCGCCTTGTCCGGGTTCGGCTTGTCCGGCTCCTTGTCGCGGCTCGGTTGAAGCCTGGACTTCACATCCTCCGGCGGCAGGAACTTCGACCAGCGTTCGGGGAACTCGGACGGCATGTAGGGGCTGTCGCCTTCATCGTCACCCTCGTCGTCCTCGTCATCGTCGTCCCAGTACCCGTCGTCCTGGTTCCCCGCCTGCGCCCGCGCGACCAGCTCCGCCGCCTGGGCCGCGCGTACCCGGTCGTTCGCCGCGCGGGCGGCGGCCGTCGCCAGTGAGGGCCACACCCGGTCGATGGCCGCGTTCACCGCCGCCCCCACCAGCACCGCGAACGCGGAGATGCCGATCCACAGCAGGACGGCGATCGGGGCCGCCAACGAACCGTAGATCGTGGGCCCCTCGACCGTACTGGTGAGATAGATCCGCAGCAGGAAGCTGCCGAGCACCCACATCGCGAGCGCCACCAGCGCACCGGGCATGTCCTCGATCCAGGGCGAACGGACCGGCACGGACACGTGGTAGAGCGTCGTGAGGAACGCGATCGACAGCAGGATCACCAGCGGCCAGTACAGGACGCTTATGAGCTCCGTGCCCCATGGGACGAACTCCACGACCCGGTCGGGGCCGACGACGAGCAGCGGCAACACGACGGAACCGAGCAGCAGCGCGACGACGTACAGCAGGAAGGAGAGCAGTCGCGTCTTGACGATGCCGCGCTGGCCGTCGAGGCCGTACATCACGGTGATCGTGTCGATGAAGACATTGACCGCGCGGGAGCCGGACCAGAGCGCGATGGCGAAGCCGATCGAGATGACATCGGGCCGGGCACCGGTGGTGACGTCCGCCAGGAGCGGCTTGGCGAAGTCGTTGACGCCCCGCTCGCTGAGCACGGTCTGCGCGGCGTTGAGGATGTTGCGCTCGATGGAGGCGACCGTGGTGGTGCTGGTCCACTCGTCGACGTATCCGAGCAGCCCGATCAGGCCGAGGAGCAGGGGTGGCAGGGACAGCAGGGTGAAGAACGCCGCCTCGGCGGCGAGCCCGAGAATGCGGTACTCCATGCACGAGTTGACGGTGTCCTTGAGCAACTGCCAGGCCATCTGCCGCTTGGATACGTTGCGGTAGAGGACTCGGGCCCGGTGGAGCCGACCCGGTGGCCGCTCGGGTGTTTCATTTGCTGCCTGCACGTCCTTACCGTATCGGCATGGCAGCCACCACCCACACCGTGTCCAACCAGGTACCACCGCTGACCGGCTACGACGTCTTCACCGCCGACCGGGCGCTCACCGAGGCGGTGCAACGTCACACGTCACCCGGGCTCCTGGCCGAAGTCCGGGGCGAGCTCGGTGAACTGGGCAGATCCGCGGGCTCCGCGCAGGTGCAGGAGTGGGGTGCGCAGGCGAACGGGAATCCGCCGGTGCTGCGTACCCACGACCGGTACGGCCACCGCATCGACGAGGTCGGGTTCCACCCGGCCTGGCACCGCCTGCTCGGCCACGCGGTCACCGCGGGCCTGACCGACGCCTGGGGCAGGCCGGGCGGTCATGTACGGCGGGCGGCCGGCTTCCTCGTGTGGACGCAGGCCGAGGCGGGCCACGGCTGCCCGCTGTCGATGACGCACGCGGCGGTGCCCGCGCTGCGCACCGATCCGGCACTGGCCGCCGAGTGGGAGCCGCTGCTCACCTCGACGGTGTACGAGCAGGGGCTGCGGCCCGCCGCGCGGAAGGCCGGTGTGCTCTTCGGAATGGGGATGACGGAGAAGCAGGGCGGCACGGACGTACGGTCGAACACGACCCGCGCCGAGCCGCTGGCCGCGGAGGGCGAGTATCTGCTCACCGGGCACAAGTGGTTCTGCTCGGCGCCGATGTCCGACGGTTTCCTGGTACTGGCCCAGGCGCCGGGCGGCCTGACGTGTTTTCTGCTGCCCCGGGTACTGCCCGACGGCACCCGCAACACGTTCGCGATCCAGCGGCTCAAGGACAAGCTGGGAAACCGGTCGAACGCGTCGGCCGAGGTCGAGTTCGACGGCACGTGGGCGCGCCGGGTCGGCGAGGAGGGGAGCGGGGTGCGCACCATCATCGGGATGGTGGCGGCGACCCGGCTGGACTGTGTGGTCGGTTCGGCGGCGCTGATGCGGCAGGCGGTGGCGCAGGCGATCCACCACTGCACGTACCGCAGCGTGTTCGGCGGGGTGCTGATCGAGAAGCCGCTGATGCGCAATGTGCTGGCCGATCTGGCGCTGGAGTCGGAGGCCGCGACGGTGCTGGCGATGCGGCTGGCCGCGGCCTACGACGACGGCTCGGAGAACGAGCGGGCCTTCCTGCGGATCGCGGTCCCCGCGGCGAAGTACTGGGTGACCAAGCGGTGCACGCCGATGGTGGCCGAGGCACTGGAGTGTCTCGGCGGCAACGGCTACGTCGAGGAGTCCGGGATGCCCCGGCTGCTGCGCGAGGCGCCGCTCAACTCGATCTGGGAGGGCTCGGGGAATGTGCAGGCGCTGGACGTGCTGCGGGCGCTGCAGCGTGAGCCGATGGCGCTGAACGCGTTCCTCCAGGAGGTCGGCAGGGCGCGCGGAGCCGATCACCGGCTGGACGGGGCGATCAAGGACATGCTGACGGAGCTCGCCGATCTGGACGGGATCGAGGCGCGGGCCCGCCGGCTGGTCGAGCGGATGGCGCTGGTGCTCCAGGGTTCGCTGCTGGTGCGGTGGGCGCCGCCGGAGGTGGCCGACGCGTTCTGCGCGTCACGGCTGGGCGGGGACCGGGGCGCGGCCTTCGGGACACTGCCGCACAGCCTCGATCTGGCTTCGATCGTCGAACGGGCGCGGCCCGTCGGGCCCTGACCGGCCCTGCCCGTAGCTTTACAGCAACGGAGGGTGGTGCTGCGCCGACACGGCACCACCCTCCATGCTGTGCACACCGAACAGTGGGGCACGCGCTCCGCCGCACGGTGGTTCCACCACTCTCATACGGCCCCGCACCCCCTCGCCAGAGTTGCAAAGGGTTGCAACCATTGTGCGGAGTGTGCGGTGCCGGTCCCCTCGCAGCGGCAGGATGGGGCCCGTGGATCGTCGAGCCGGCCTGGCATGTGGGGGGAACCGAGAGTGGAGACAAGCGCCTCCGGGGTGACGCGAGCGGATGCCCGGCAGTCCGCCGCGGCCCTTCGCATGATCCACCGGGCCAGGGAGGACAGGCTCGTCGGCGACCGTCCGGCGGTCGCCCCGCGGGCCGAGATCGGCGCCTCGTGGGACCGGGTGCTGCGCAGCGGTATCGATCCGGACCAGTCCACCGAGAGTGTGCTGCTCGATGTGGACGAGATCGAGCACCGGCGCCGGAGCTCGACGCTGAGCGAGGTGATGCCGCTGCTGAACGACGGCCTGCTCTCCCTGGCGGACGCCGCCCAGCAGATCCTGGTGGTCACCGACGTGGAGTGCCGGGTGCTGTGGCGCCGGGGCAACGCGGGAGTGCTGCGCCGGGCGGACGACGTCTGTCTGGCGGAGGGCGCGGCCTGGGCGGAGGAGAGCACGGGGACGAACGCGATAGGTACGGCGCTGGTCTCCCGCGTCCCGGTCCAGGTCCATTCCTCGGAGCACTTCGTCCGCACCCTGCACAACTGGACGTGCGCGGCGGCCCCGGTCCGGGACCCGCGCGACGGCAAGGTGAAGGGCATCGTCGACATGAGCGGCCCCGCCTCCACGTTCCATCCGACGACGCTCGCCCTGGTCAGTTCGGTCGCCAGGCTGGCGGAGAGCGAGATCAGGAACCGGCATCTGCAGGCGATCGACCGGCTGCGTTCGGTGGCGGCACCGCTGGTGTGCCGACTGGGCGGCCGGGCCCTGGCGGTGGACACCCACGGCTGGCTGGCCGCGGTGACCGGGATGCCTCCGGTCGACCGGCTGCCGCTGCCCAAGTCCTTGCGGCCGGGCCGGGTGTGGCTGCCGTCGCTCGGCATGTGCCGGGTCGAGCCGCTGCCCGGCGGCTGGCTGCTCCAGGTCGCGGACGGGCCTTCGGACGGGGCTCCGCAGCGGGTGGTGCTGGATCTGAGCCGGCCACGCGGACTCACGGTCAATGTGGTGGGCGCGGTGGGCACCTGGACGCAGCGGCTCTCGCCCCGCCACGCGGAGCTGCTGTACGCCCTGGCGCTGCACCGTGAGGGGCGTTCGGCGTCCGAGCTCGCCCAGGACATCTTCGGCGACGCGACCCGGACGGTGACGGTGCGGGCGGAGATCTCCCGGATGCGCCGCCATCTCGCCCAGGTGCTCGCGCACCGCCCGTACCGCTTCGGCGAGGACGTCGAGGTGGAGGTGATCCACCCGGACCACCCGGCCGATCTGCTGCCGCACTCGACGGCTCCGGTGGTGGTCAGGGCGCGTACGGGCGACTGAGTCCTGAACGACGGATCAGTCCCCGGTCCGCCGTCCGCGCTTCGGGACCGGCTTTGGCGCGGGAGGCGGGGCGTGGTTCCCTGGCAGTCATGAGCAACCCCGTGCATACCGCCGCGACCGCCACCACCGAGGTGACCATCTGGTCCCTGGAACAGACCTCCCCCGACGATCTGCGGCCCGCCGCGGTCCCGGAGGGCGATGTGCGGATCGTGCGGTCGGAGACAGCGCTGCCCGAGTTCAGCCGGTTCCTCTACACGGCGGTCGGCGGCGACATCCGGTGGACGGACCGGCTCGGCATGACGTACGCGCAGTGGCAGGAGGCCCTGGACCGGCCGGGGGCCGAGACCTGGGTGGCGTACGCGAACGGCACCCCGGCGGGATACATCGAGCTGGACCCGCAGGACGAGGGCGAGGTCGAAATCATGTACTTCGGGCTGATCCCGGCGTTCCGGGGGCGGCGGATCGGTGGCCATCTGCTCTCGTACGGGGTCGCCCGTGCCTGGGACCTGGCGGAGCGCTGGCCGGAGCGGACGCCGACGAAGCGGGTGTGGCTGCACACCTGCTCCGAGGACGGCCCGCACGCCATGGACAACTATCTGCGGCGCGGCTTCCGGCTGTTCGACACGAAGGTGGAGCTGGAGCCGGAGGTGGCGACGCCGGGGCCGTGGCCGGGGGCCGGGCGGTAGCGGTTCGGGCGGCCGCCCTCCACTTCCGGTGGCACGTCCCGGCGACAAGTGGGGGGATTGCGGCGATTACGGGCGGGCCGGCCCCGGCGTTCCAAGTGACGAGCACCACACTGTCTTGCGATGCGAGACGCTCTCGTCCACATCTTGGATAGTGGTGGACTGGCCCGAGATCCGCGTGCCACGCTTCCGTCATGCCTGGAACTGGAATTGCCTTGGTGAGTCGACGCCACGTCGACCTCGGCCGCGTGTCCAGCGCCATCTGTCCGGCGAGCTGAGAGTCCCAGCACCGCCGCGCTCCCCCTTTTCCTCTGCAATCCCTGCGCACCGCCGCGCCTTGACGCGAGTGTGCAGTTCAGAGCCGCCCTCCTGCAGTCCCGAAGGACGTACCGTCATGGCCGCTACCCCGGAACAGCCTGCGACCACCACGCCACGCCGCAAGGCCGGACGCCATCGCGGCGAAGGCCAGTGGGCCGTGGGGCACCACACTCCGCTCAACGGCAATGAGCAGTTCAAGAAGGACGACGACGGTCTCAATGTGCGGACGCGCATTGAGACGATCTACTCCAAGCGCGGCTTCGACTCGATCGACCCCAACGACCTGCGTGGACGCATGCGCTGGTGGGGTCTCTACACCCAGCGCAAGCCCGGGATCGACGGCGGCAAGACGGCGATCCTGGAGCCGGAGGAGCTGGACGACAAGTACTTCATGCTGCGGGTACGGATCGACGGCGGCCGGCTGACCACCGCGCAGCTGCGGGTGATCGGCGAGATCTCGCAGGAGTACGCACGCGGCACCGCGGACATCACCGACCGGCAGAACATCCAGCTGCACTGGATCCGCATCGAGGACGTCCCGGCGATCTGGGAGAAGCTGGAGGCCGTCGGGCTCTCCACCACCGAGGCGTGCGGTGACTGCCCCCGCGTGATCATCGGCTCCCCCGTGGCCGGCATCGCCGCCGACGAGATCATCGACGGCACGCCCGCCGTCGACGAGATCCACGACCGGTACATCGGCAACAAGGAATTCTCCAACCTGCCGCGCAAGTTCAAGACGGCGATCTCCGGTTCGCCGGTGCAGGACGTGGTGCACGAGATCAACGACATCGCGTTCGTCGGCGTGGTCCACCCCGAGCACGGTCCGGGCTTCGACGTCTGGGTCGGTGGCGGGCTCTCCACCAACCCCCGGCTCGCCGAACGGCTGGGCGCGTGGGTGCCGCTCGACGAGGTTCCGGACGTCTGGGCCGGAGTCGTCGGCATCTTCCGCGACTACGGATACCGGCGGCTGCGCAACCGCGCCCGGCTGAAGTTCCTGATGGCCGACTGGGGCCCGGCGAAGTTCCGCCAGGTGCTGGAGGACGAGTACCTGAAGCGTCCGCTGACCGACGGTCCCGCACCCGAGCAGCCCAGCAGCCGCTGGCGCGACCACGTGGGTGTGCACCAGCAGCAGGACGGCCGTTACTACGTCGGTTTCGCCCCCCGGGTCGGCCGGGTGGACGGCTCCACGCTCGCCAAGATCGCCGACCTGGCCGCCGCACACGGCTCGGACCGGCTGCGCACCACCGTCGAGCAGAAGATGATCATCCTCGATGTGGCGCAGGACCAGGTGGACTCCCTGGTCGCCGGACTGGAGGCGCTCGACTTCCAGGTGAAGCCGTCACCGTTCCGGCGCGGCACGATGGCCTGCACCGGCATCGAGTTCTGCAAGCTGGCGATCGTCGAGACCAAGGCGCGCGGCGCGGCGCTCATCGATGAACTGGAGCGCCGCCTGCCGGACTTCGACGAGCCGCTCACCATCAACCTCAACGGCTGCCCCAACGCGTGCGCCCGCATCCAGACCGCCGACATCGGCCTCAAGGGCCAGCTCGTGCTGGACGACGACGGCAACCAGGTCGAGGGCTATCAGGTGCACCTGGGCGGCGCCCTGGGCCTGGAGGCCGGGTTCGGCCGCAAGGTCCGCGGCCTGAAGGTCACTTCGGCCGAGCTGCCCGACTACGTAGAGCGCGTGCTGGGCCGCTTCCAGGAGGAGCGCGAGGACGGCGAGCGGTTCGCGACCTGGGCGGCGCGCGCCGGGGCGGAGTCGCTGTCATGAGCGAACGCGCCGCACCGTTCCACTGCCCGTACTGCGGGGACGAGGACCTGCGCCCGCACGAGACCGGCCACGGCGCCTGGGAATGTGCCTCGTGCAACCGCGCGTTCCAGCTCAAGTTCCTGGGTCTGCTGACCCGGGGGTTGCGGCGCAACGACGGTGAAGGGGACGGGATATGACGGAGACTCCGCTGACCGAGGACCTCGAAGGCCTGGCCGAGCGGGCCGGCCTGGAGCTGGAGGACGCCTCCGCGCCGGAGATCCTGAAGTGGGCCGCCGACACCTTCGGCGGGAGGTTCTGCGTCACGTCCTCGATGGAGGACGCGGTCGTCGCTCACCTCGCCTCGCGCGTCTTCCCCGGCGTCGACGTGGTCTTCCTCGACACCGGCTACCACTTCCCGGAGACGATCGGCACCCGCGACGCGGTCGAGGCCGTGATGGACGTCCACGTCATCACGCTGACTCCCCGGCAGACGGTGGCCGAGCAGGACGCCGAGTACGGGCCGAAGCTGCACGACCGCGACCCCGACCTGTGCTGCAAACTGCGCAAGGTCAAGCCGCTCGAAGAGGGTTTGACCGCCTACACAGCCTGGGCGACCGGGCTGCGCCGCGACGAGTCCCCCACCCGGGCGAACACTCCGGTCGTCGGCTGGGACAGCAGGCGGCGGAAGGTGAAGATCTCGCCGATCGCCCGCTGGACGCAGGCCGACGTCGACGCGTACGTCGCGGAGCACGGCGTACTCACCAACCCACTGCTGATGGACGGCTACGCCTCCGTGGGCTGCGCGCCCTGCACCCGCCGGGTGCTGGAGGGCGAGGACGTCCGCGCCGGACGCTGGGCCGGCCGGGGCAAGACCGAGTGCGGGCTGCACCACTGATGACGACTGATCAGGAGACTTCGATGAGCGTGACGGAGACGGGAGCCACCATCTGGCTGACCGGTCTGCCGAGCGCGGGCAAGACCACCATCGCGTACGAACTCGCCGGGCGGCTGCGCGGCGAGGGCCATCGCGTGGAGGTGCTCGACGGCGACGAGATCCGGGAGTTCCTCTCCGCGGGCCTCGGCTTCTCCCGCGAGGACCGCCACACCAACGTCCAGCGGATCGGCTTCGTCGCCGAGCTGCTGGCGGCCAACGGCGTGAAGGTGCTGGTCCCGGTCATCGCCCCGTACGCGGACAGCCGGGACGCGGTGCGCAAGCGGCACCAGACCGAGGGCACCGCCTATCTGGAGGTGCATGTCGCGACTCCGGTCGAGGTGTGCTCCGAACGCGATGTGAAGGGTCTCTACGCCAAGCAGGCGGCGGGCGAGATCAGTGGGCTCACCGGGGTCGACGACCCGTACGAGGCGCCCGAGTCGCCCGACCTGCGGATCGAATCGCACCGGCAGACCGTGCAGGAGTCCGCGGCGGAGCTTTACGCTCTGCTGAGCGAGAGGGGTGCGGCGTGACGACCGTCGCGACCGTGTCGGAAGGCACCGGCAATCCGTACGCACTCAGCCACCTGGACTCCCTGGAGTCCGAGGCCGTGCACATCTTCCGCGAGGTGGCGGGCGAGTTCGAGCGGCCGGTGATCCTGTTCTCCGGCGGCAAGGACTCCATCGTGATGCTGCACCTGGCGCTCAAGGCGTTCGCGCCCGCGCCGGTGCCGTTCACGCTGCTGCACGTCGACACCGGGCACAACTTCCCCGAGGTGCTGGAGTACCGTGACCGCACGGTGGCCCGGCACGGACTGCGGCTCCATGTCGCCTCCGTGCAGGAGTACATCGACGCCGGAAAGCTCCGCGAGCGCCCGGACGGCACCCGCAACCCGCTGCAGACCGTGCCGCTGACCGAGGCGATCCAGCAGCACCGCTTCGACGCCGTGTTCGGCGGCGGGCGCCGGGACGAGGAGAAGGCGCGCGCCAAGGAGCGGGTCTTCTCGCTGCGCGACGAGTTCTCCCAGTGGGACCCGCGCCGCCAGCGCCCCGAGCTGTGGCAGCTCTACAACGGCCGGCACGCCCCCGGCGAGCACGTCAGGGTCTTCCCGATCTCCAACTGGACCGAGCTGGACGTCTGGCAGTACATCGCCCGCGAGGGCATCGAGCTCCCGGAGATCTACTTCGCCCATGAGCGCGAGGTCTTCGGCCGCTCCGGCATGTGGCTGACCGCGGGCGACTGGGGCGGCCCCAAGGACGGCGAGCGGGTCGAGACCCGTCAGGTGCGCTACCGCACGGTCGGCGACATGTCGTGCACCGGCGCCGTCGACTCGGACGCGACGACGCTGGACGACGTGATCACCGAGATCGCCGCCTCCCGGCTCACCGAGCGGGGCGCGACGCGTGCCGACGACAAGATGTCCGAGGCCGCGATGGAAGACCGCAAGCGCGAGGGGTACTTCTAAATGACCACACCCACCCAGCACGCAGAGCAGTTGTCGACCACCACCCTGCTGCGGTTCGCCACCGCGGGGTCCGTCGACGACGGCAAGTCCACCCTCGTGGGACGGCTGCTGCACGACTCCAAGTCGGTCCTCACCGACCAGCTGGAGGCCGTCGAGCACGCCTCGCGCAGCCGGGGCCAGGAGGCGCCCGACCTGGCGCTGCTGACCGACGGGCTGCGGGCCGAGCGCGAGCAGGGCATCACCATCGATGTCGCCTACCGCTACTTCGCGACGCCGCGCCGCCGGTTCATCCTGGCCGACACCCCGGGGCATGTGCAGTACACCCGGAACATGGTGACCGGCGCCTCGACGGCCGAGCTGGCCGTCGTCCTGGTCGACGCCCGCAACGGTGTCGTCGAGCAGACCCGCCGCCATGCCGCCGTCGCCGCTCTGCTGCGGGTGCCGCACGTGGTGCTGGCCGTCAACAAGATGGACCTGGTCGAGTACGCGGAGCCGGTGTTCGCCGCCATCGCCGAGGAGTTCACGGCGTACGCGGCCTCGCTCGGCGTCCCGGGCTGGGGGTCCGGGGGGGACCCCCAGGAAAACTGGTGTACGGCGATCCCGATCTCCGCGCTGGCCGGTGACAACGTCGTGGAGCCGTCCGCGCACATGGACTGGTACGGCGGGCCGACGGTCCTGGAGCACCTGGAGACGGTGCCGGTCAGCCATGACCTCACCGCCTGCCACGCCCGTTTCCCGGTCCAGTACGTCATCCGGCCGCAGACCGCCGAGCACCCCGACTACCGGGGCTACGCGGGCCAGATCGCCGCCGGCGCGTTCCGGGTGGGCGAGGCCGTCACCGTCCTCCCGTCCGGCCGCACGTCGACGATCGCCGGGATCGACGCGCTCGGCGAGAGCGTGGACATCGCCTGGGCGCCCCAGTCGGTGACCATCCGGCTGGCCGACGACATCGACATCTCGCGCGGTGACCTGATCGCACCGGCCGACGACGCGCCAGCCGTCACCCAGGACGTCGAGGCGACCGTCTGCCACGTCGCCGACCAGCCGCTCGCGGTCGGCCAGCGGGTGCTGCTCAAGCACACCACCCGCACGGTCAAGGCGATCGTCAAGGACATCCCCTCGCGCCTCACGCTGGACGACCTCTCCCAGCACCCGGCGCCCGGACAGCTCGTCGCCAACGACATCGGCCGGGTCGTCGTCCGTACCGCGGAGCCGCTCGCACTCGACACGTACGCGGACTCCCGGCGCACCGGATCGTTCCTCCTGATCGACCCGGCGGACGGCACCACGCTGTCGGCCGGCATGGCGGGCGCCTCGTTCGCCGCCGCGGCCGAACCCGAGGCCGCCGCGGACGACGCCGAATGGGACTTCTGATGGCCATCGACATCTACTCCACGTTCGCGAAGGAGGGCGGCCGCATCGGCAGCGGCGCCCTCGGCAGCGGTCAGGGCGGGGTCGCGCGATGTGCGTGATGACGTACGCGCACCGCCTGCGCGCCCACTCGTTCCAACCGCACCGCCCGCACAGCCAGTTCAGACGAAGACCTGCCGACTTCCCGGCCGCGTCCCCCTGATCGCCCAGGACGCGAGCACCGGGCCGACGAGAGGAAAGCCTCCCGTGTCTGCCCCCCGTACCACGCCGCGCCGTGCCCTCGCCGCCGTCGCCGCCCTGCCGCTGCTCGCCCTCGCGCTCACCGCCTGCGGCTACGGCTCCGAGGCGAAGCAGGACGACGCCAAGAAGGCGGACGTCGCCACCGACGGCAAGAAGCTCTCCGCGGACACCGTGAAGATCGGCTACTTCCCGAACCTCACCCACGCCACCGCCCTGGTCGGCATCCAGGAAGGCATCATCGCCAAGGAGCTCGGCTCCACGACGGTCAAGCCGTCGACGTTCAACGCCGGTCCGTCCGAGATCGAGGCGCTCAACGCGGGTTCGATCGACATCGGCTTCATCGGCCCCTCGCCCTCCATCAACGGCTTCACCAAGTCCAAGGGCAAGAGCCTGCGGATCATCGGCGGTTCGGCCTCGGGCGGCGTGAAGCTGGTCGTCGACCCGAAGAAGATCAAGACCCTGGACGACCTCAAGGGCAAGAAGATCGCCACCCCGCAGCTCGGCAACACCCAGGACGTGGCCTTCCTCAACTGGATCTCCGAGAAGGGCTGGAAGGTCGACGCCAACAGCGGCAAGGGCGACGTCTCCGTGGTCCGTACGGACAACAAGGTGACGCCGGACGCCTACAGGTCCGGTTCCATCGACGGTGCCTGGGCTCCCGAGCCGACCGCCTCCAAGCTGGTCGCGCAGGGCGCGAAGGTGCTCCTCGACGAGTCGTCGCTGTGGCCGGACAACAAGTTCGTGATCACGAACATCATCGTGTCGCAGAAGTTCCTCGCCGAGCACCCGGACGTCGTCGAAGCGGTGCTGCGCGGTTCGGTCAACACCAACGCGTGGATCAACGCCAACCCGGACAAGGCGAAGGCCTCCGCCAACGCCGCGCTCAAGACGCTGTCCGGCAAGGAACTGCCGACGGACGTCCTCGACCCGGCGTGGAAGTCGATCCGGTTCACCGACGACCCGCTGGCCGCGACGCTCGACACCGAGGCCAAGCACGCGGTGAAGGCCGGCCTGCTGGAGCAGACGGACCTGACGGGCATCTACGACCTGAAGCCGCTGAACAAGATCCTCAAGGCCGCGGGCAAGCCCGAGGTCGCCGACGCCGGTCTCGGCGTCAAGTAAGCGGCACCCGAACAGGATTCCCAGGAGGTGACGACCATGGCGACCACCACGCTCACCAAGGCCGAGGACCGTACGGCGGTCGGGCACGCCGCCCGCATCGACCACGTCTCGAAGTCCTTCGGCGGACCGGAGGGGCAGCAGCTCGTGCTGGACGACATCACACTCGATGTCGCTCCCGGCGAGTTCGTCACCCTCCTGGGCGCCTCCGGGTGCGGCAAGTCGACCCTGCTCAACCTGGTGGCCGGACTCGACCGCCCGACCGCGGGGTCCATCGAGACCCCCGGCGGGCGGCCGGCCCTGATGTTCCAGGAGCACGCCCTCTTCCCGTGGCTGACCGCGGGCAAGAACATCGAACTCGCGCTGCGGCTGCGCGGCGTACCCAGGTCCGACCGCCGCGCCGAGGCGGAGCGGCTGCTCGAACTCGTACGGCTCGGCGGGGCGCACGGGAAGCGGGTGCATGAGCTTTCGGGCGGTATGCGGCAGCGGGTGGCGATGGCCCGCGCGCTCGCCCAGGACAGTCAACTGCTGCTGATGGACGAGCCGTTCGCCGCGCTCGACGCCATCACCCGGGACGTGCTGCACGACGAGCTGACCCGGATCTGGCGCGAGACGAACGTCTCGGTGCTCTTCGTCACGCACAACGTGCGGGAAGCGGTCCGTCTCGCCGAGCGGGTCGTCCTGCTCTCGTCGCGGCCGGGCCGGGTCGCCCGGGAGTGGACGGTCGACATCGACCAGCCGCGCCGCATCGAGGACGCCGCGGTGGCCGAGCTGTCCGTAGAGATCACCGAACAACTGCGTGGGGAGATCCGCCGACATGGCCAGCACTGAGGCCGCAGCCAAGGACACCGCCAAGGACCTGGCGGGCCTGGAGGCGGGGCTGGACGCCCTCGACGCCGTACGGGTGAACCGGACCCCGGTCCGCGAAGTGCTGGTGCGCAAGGTGCTGCCGCCGGTCGTGGCCGTGGTCCTGGTGCTCGTCGTCTGGCAGATCCTGATCCGGGCGCAGGTCACCGACGACTACAAGCTGCCGTCGCCGTCCCAGGTGTGGGCCGAGGTGACCGACGCCTGGGCGCAGGGCACCCTGCTCGGCTACATCTGGACCAGCGTCTCGCGCGGTCTGCTCGGCTTCCTGCTGGCGCTGGCCATCGGCACTCCGCTCGGACTGCTGGTGTCGCGGGTCAAGCTGGTCCGCGCGGCGATCGGGCCGGTGCTCTCCGGGCTCCAGTCGCTGCCGTCGGTCGCCTGGGTGCCCCCCGCGGTGATCTGGCTGGGGCTCGACGACCGGATGATGTACGCGGTGATCCTGCTGGGCGCGGTCCCCTCGATCGCCAACGGCCTGGTCGCGGGCGTCGACCAGATCCCGCCGCTGCATCTGCGGGCCGGGAAGACACTGGGCGCCACCGGTCTTCGCGGTACCTGGCACATCGTGCTGCCGGCCGCTCTGCCCGGCTATCTGGCGGGCCTGAAGCAGGGCTGGGCGTTCTCCTGGCGTTCACTGATGGCCGCCGAGATCATCGCCTCCTCGCCCGATCTGGGCGTGGGCCTGGGCCAGTTGCTGGAACAGGGCCGGGAGACCAGCAGCATGTCGATGGTGTTCCTCGCCATCATCCTGATCCTCACCGTCGGCATCGCGATCGACCTGCTGATCTTCAGTCCGCTGGAGCGGTGGGTGCTGCGCGGCCGCGGCCTCCTCGTCAAGAACTGAGGACGACCATGACCGCTCCGGTGCTTCTCGTCATCGCCCACGGCAGCCGCGACCCGCGGCACGCGGCGACCGTGCACGCGCTCACCGCACGGGTGCGGTCGCTGCGGCCGGGGCTGCGTGTGGAGACGGGCTTCCTGGACTTCAACGCGCCGTCGGTGCCGCGGGTCCTGGAGCGGCTGGCCGCGCAGGGGGCTCAGGACGTCATCGCGCTGCCCCTGCTCCTCACCCGGGCCTTCCACGCCAAGTCCGACATCCCCACCGTGCTGCACGAGGCCCGGAGCAGGCTGCCCCGGCTGCGGGTCCGGCAGGCCGAGGTGCTCGGCCCGTCGCCGCTGCTGAACTCGGCGCTGGAAAGGCGGTTGCACGAAGCCGGGGTCCGTCCCGGCGACCGGAGCTCGACCGGGCTCGTCCTGGCCTCGGCGGGCTCCACAGACCCGGAGGCGATCGCAGTGATCGCTGAAATCGCGCGGGAGCTGCGGCACACCGGTTGGTGTTCCGTGCGGCCTGCGTTCGCCTCCGCATCCCTCCCCCGTACCGAGGACGCGGTACGGGCCCTGCGGGACGAGGGTGTGCGCCGGGTGGCGGTGGCGCCGTACGTCATCGCTCCCGGCCGGCTCCCGGACCGGATCGCCGAGGGGGCGGCCGGCGCGGACGTACTGGCCGATGTGCTCGGCGCCTCGCCGGAGTTGGCACGGTTGCTGCTGACCCGGTACGACGAGGCCCGCGTCCCCGGCGCACGGGCGGCGTCGCTCACCGCGTGACGCGGCGCCCGGTCATCCCACGTCCAGGCTGCCCGTGCGGGTCCGCTTGAGCTCGAAGAGATCCGGATTCCCCGCGAGCACCCGGAAGCTGTCGAAGACGCGTCCGGCCTCCTCGCCGCGCGGTGCCGCTCGCAGGACAGGCCCGAACCAGACCGCGCCGTCGACATGGATCGTGGGCGTACCGACGTACGCGTCGGCCTCCGGGTCCTTGCCGGCGTCATGGCTGCGCCGCAGTGCCTCGTCGTACGTCTCCGAGTGCGCGGCGTCGGCGAGCGCGGCGGGCAGTCCGAGCTCCGCGAGGGACTCGGCGATCACCTCGTCGAAGTCCTCGTTCTTCTGTTGGTGGATACGGACGCCCATCGCGGTGTAGAGGTCGCGGAGCACCCCGTCGCCGTGGGCGTCCGCCGCCGCGACCGCGACCCGCACCGGGCCGATCGACCTGTCGACCAGTTCCCGGTACCAGTCGGGGAGTTCGTTGCCGATGTTGTGCAGATACAGACTCATGACGTGGAAGCGGAGATCGATGTCGCGCCGCTGCTCCACCTCCAGCATCCAGCGGGAGGTGATCCAGGCGAACGGGCAAGCCGGGTCGAAGTAGAAGTCGACGGCCGTCCGGCCCGGTCGAGGGGTGTGCGATGTGGTCATGAGGTCGAGCCTAGACACGAATTGGCATGTGATCCCGGGCCATTCGGCGTCGTATCCGCTGGGCCATTCAGGGCAGGACGAGGCGGGCGGTAGCATCCCCGGATGCGAACCATCGAGACCCTGGTCCCGCAGGCCGGGCAGACCGATACCGAGGGCCTGCGCGCGTTCGACGCGGACGCACTCGCGGGGCACGTCGCCGATCCGGCGCATCCGTGGTGGCGCCGCAGGGCCTGCGTGGTCGCGTTGGCCGGGCGGGTGCCCGAGCACCGCGTCGCCGGGCTGATCGCGCGCATCCACGACCCCGACGACGTGGGCGAGGTACGTATCGCGCTGCTGGACCTTCTCGCGGACCGGGCGGAGCTCCTGCCCTGGCTCCAACACAAGGACCGGCGGAAGGAGGGCTGGTACGGAATGTCCGCGGCGATCCTCAAGGCGCGCGGCCTGCTCGGCGACCGCTCGGCAGCCGGCGAACTGGCGACGCTCGCGGCCGAACCGTGGCCGCGCCTGCGGGAGATCGGCGAGGCCGGACTGGACGCGCTGGTCACCCGGTACGGAACGGAGGCGGTCCTGGCCGACGTCGGTGACGCACGCCCCCAGGACCGGGCCTTCCGCGTCCGGATGAGGCACCGCGCCGGCCAGGACGTCACCGACGAGCTCGCGGACCCCGACCGGGCGGTCGCGTACCTCACGCAGTCCTTGCTGACCGACCCGGACCGGCTCCGCGGCTACCTCGGCGAGGCGCCGACGGCCGAGGCGAAGCTGTGGGCCGCGTACGCGCTGCACCGCCTCACCGGCGACGCCGCCGAGACCCGGGCGATCCACGACTCGCTGGGCCGCCCACGGGTCGAAGTCGAGGGCCTGGACGACGAGTTGCGCGAGGCGGTCCTCCACGAGTACGGGCACGACTGCGAGGAGTGGAGCGACCCGCGGTGGCGGGTCGAGGCCATCTGCGCCGGGCCGCCCGTACAGCCGGACGAGGACGAGCAGCTCCGCAGGGCCGTGGCCGCGCTCACCGCGGCGGGCCTGGCGCCGGAGCCCCCGGTCTCCTGCGGGGAGGACCACCGGCAGGGTGGTGGCACCTATCACGTCATCAGGTTCGGCGAGAGCGAGATCTCCCTCAGCACCCTCGGGCGGTTCGCCACCTCGCACGAGGACGAACCCGCCGCCCGCGCGGCACTGGAAGCGGCCGGCTTCCGCTGGATCGACCCGGCGACCGGCGCGATCCGGGTCACCGGTCTCTGCGTCTACTACTTCGGCGGGCGCGAACCCCTGGATGTCAGCACCCTGCTCTTCTACTGGCAGGACTAGCGCCTGTCCGACCCTGATCCGCCGGACAGGCCCTGGCCCGGTGGGCCGGTCTCAGGCCCCTGTCCACTTCGGGTCGCGTCCGCTGCGGGCCAGCGCCTGTTCGAAGACCGACGCCGACGCGGGCACCGTCACCTCGTCGGCGAAGCCGTCGTACTGCCGGTAGAGCGCGGCGGTGCTGTCGACGACACCGAGGACGTACGCGGCCGCCCCGTCGGAAAGCCGGAACTCCTCGCCGACGGCACGGGCCACGTCCCAGCCGTGCAGGGCCGTCTCCTCGATGAGCATCGCGGCGATGTCGGCGGCCGGGGAGGTCGATCCCCCGAGGTCGACCTCCCCGTCCCAGACCGCCGGGTCCGACCAGGCGGCGACCGCGCGGTCCAGCTGCGCCGCGTACTGCTGCGCCCAGTCGGCGTCGGCGGTGAAGTCGCGGGTGGTGAGCTCCTCGGGGAGGTCCTTGCGCAGGGCACGGTGCTCCAGGCCGTGGGAGGTGTACAGCACCCAGTGGTTGACGAGGCCGCGCACATCCCAGTCGCCGCAGGGCGTGTTCGGTGCGTCGAGCTGCTCGGTGCCGATGGAGCGGGCGATACGTGCCGCCTCGGCGGCGACTTCGGTCATGTGCGCGTGCTCGTTCTTCATGCGTCCCAGTCTGCGTCCGTCCCGGCAGCCGGTATTGAAGAAACGCGACACCGGGGAGCGCGACGCCGTCCGGTGCGACCGGCTCAGGTCGTCGCGGCGTCGACGGCCGCGACGAGTTCGGCCACGGACATCGGGCCGGCCTCCCCGCTCTCGCGCGCGAAGGTGTTCGCGGTAAGGCGGAGCACCTCGTTGACCGGCGTGGGAATCCCGTGGAGGCGGCCGAGCAGCATGATCTCGCCGTTGAGGAAGTCCGCCTCGATCCCCGTCGCGTCGGTCCCGGTGGGGTAGCGGCCCAGGGGCAGGATGCCGGTCAGCGGTGTACCGGCGGCGGAGACCTCGTCCGGTTCGACGAAGGTGGCGGGCAGCCAGACGCGCATCCCGTACACATGGCGGAAGCGGCGCAGGGCGAGCCGCTCGCTCTCCACCCCGTTCTGCGCGCAGATCAGCGGCAACCGCTCACTCGCCGTGGCGCCGCCCGCGACCGGCTGGACCCGGAGGTGCCGATGGCCGACCAGCTCGGCGCTCTGGACGCGCTGAGGCAGGAAGGTAAGATCCGGTACATCGGTCCGGACACCCTCACCGCCGATCAGCTGGAGCAGGCTCTCTCTCCCTGACCGGGATCGCCTCGGTGCAGAACCGCTTCAACCTCCTGGACCGTTCGTCGGACGTGGTACTGAAGGTGTGCGAGGCCCACGGCCTGGCCTTTCTGCCCTGGTTCCCGCCGGCCAACGGCGCTCTGACCGGCAATGCCGCAGCGGCTCTCGCCGGGATCGCCGATCGGCACGGTGCCACCCGCGGGCAGATCGCCCTCGCCTGGCTGCTGCACCGGTCCCCCGCACCGTGCCCGGCCCCGGGCACCGGTTCGACCGTCCATCTGGCGGAGAACCTGGGGCCGGGGAGATCCGGCTGTCCGCCGAGGACCTGAGCGGCCTGGAGACGCTCGCACCCGCATGAAGGAGTACTCGCCCGTGACCACCGCCCGTACCACCTCCGCCGTACCCGCCCCCGCCGCCCCCGGCCCGGCCGCCGCCGAAACCGCCGCCCCGGTGATCCGGGCCGACGACGTCTCGCTCGTCCGGGACGGCAATGTGCTGCTCGACTCGGTCTCCCTGACCGTACGGAGCGGTGAGCACTGGGCGCTGCTCGGAGCCAACGGCGCCGGGAAGAGCACGCTGCTGGGGCTGCTCGGCGCGGTCAACCACCCCACCCGGGGTTCGGTGGAGGTCCTGGGACGCACCCTCGGCCGGGTCGATCTGCGGGAGCTGCGGTCGCTGCTCGGGCATGTCAATCCGCGCCATCCACTGCGTTCCCCGCTGTCGGTGCACGAGGTGGTGCTGACCGGCCTGACCAACTCGGTCGAGCCGGTGCCGCGCCGCTCGGTGGACGAGGAGCAGCGGGACCGGGCGGAGCGGCTGCTCGAGATGCTCGGCATGGGCGGCAAGTCGGGGTCGCGCTGGCCGGCGCTGTCGCAGGGTGAGCGGGGCCGTACGCTCATCGCCCGCGCCCTGATGCCGCAACCGCGGCTGCTGCTGCTCGACGAGCCGGCCACCGGTCTCGATCTCGCCGCGCGTGAGCAGTTGCTCGACAGTCTGGACGTGCTGCGCGAGGAACATCCGGAGCTGGCGACGGTCCTGGTCACCCATCACTTGGAGGAGCTGCCCGCCTCCACCACGCACGCGCTGCTGTTGCGGGGCGGCCGGTGCGTGGCCTCGGGTCCGGCGGACGAGGTACTGACCACGGACCGGGTCAGCGACTGCTTCGGGCATCCGGTGCGGATCTCCCGCACGGACGGCCGGTGGGCGGCGCGGGCACAGCGCGTCGCCCGTCGCTGACCGGGCTCAGCCGTCGTCGTCGGCACCGGTGTCCGCGGCGGTGCCGAACGGCGTGGCCTGGTGGAAGTAGAGCAGCCAGCCCGCGTCGGTCAGCCGCCACACCGAACTGCGGTGGGCGAGGCGCCCCTTCGTCTCGGTGTCGTAGGTGAGGTGGACGAGGTCGTCGCCGAGCTGGACCCCGCTCATCCGGGACGCGGTCATCGGCCCGGGGCGCGGGGCGTCCTTCCCGGTGAGCGAGGCGATCATGGTCTCGCGGTCCCAGACCCGGCCGGCGTAGTCGATCTCGCGGTAGTCGGGGTGCAGCACCCGGGAGAGGAGTTCGGCGGAGGCGCGCACGGCGGGGTCCAGGAGGCGCAGCTCGCCCTCGACCGCCGAGGCCACGCCGGGGAACGGTTCGGTCATGCGGGGGCTCCGTCGCGCGCGGTCCCCGTGGGCGCCGTCATCTCCACCAGCTTGACCACGGTGTTCCAGTTGCGCGAGGTGGCGACGATGCCCTTGGTGACGGAGGACCGGGACAGCGCCTCGGCGAGTTTCGAACGGCCCAGCCCGTCGGGGGCGTAGAGGTAGAGCGCACGGTCGCCGAGGCCGAACGCCTCGGGGAGGAAGGCCGCCGGGTCGATCCGGGCGAAGCGGTCGGCGTCGACCGGCTGGTCGTAGTAAGTGATGTGCAGCTGCTTGCCTTCGAGTTCGGCGGCCGGGAACGGGCAGGCCGCCGCAACTGCCGCCAGGTAGGCGCCGTCCCTGACCAGACAGGGGACGGGGAAGCCGAACCGCTTCTCGATGGCCTGCTCCAGCTCGGCGGCGAGGGCGTTCTCGTCGTCCGACGCGCTGCTGAAGACGGCGTTGCCGCTCTGCAGGTGGGTGCGGACGTCGCCGTGTCCCAGTTCGGTGAGCAGCGTGCGGAGTTCGGCCATCGGGACCCTCTTGTGGCCGCTCACGTTGATCCCGCGCAACAGCGCCGCGTACATGGTCATGGGCACACCATAGGACGATCTCTTCGCACGGTGCGGCCGCCGCGCCCCGTGGGGGAGGGCGCGGCGGCCGCTGGTTCCGTCGTGAACGGGCATTCGCCGCCCGGTCACTGCTGCGGGGTCGGCTACTCGACGACCTTCAGCAGTTTGTTCGGCGTGCCCTCGGTCGCGTTGGAGATCGCGTCGGGGGTGGCCCCGTCGGTCAGCGCCGTGGCGACCTCCTCCGGGGTGGCGTCCGGGTGTCCGGCGAGGTAGACGGCGGCGGCACCGACGACGTGGGGGGTCGCCATGGACGTGCCGGAGATGGTGTTGGAGCCGTCGTCGCTGTCGTTCCAGGACGAGGTGATGTCCGAGCCCGGGGCGTAGATGTCCACGATCGAGCCGTAGTTGGAGAACGAGGACTGCTCGTCGTCCACCGTGGACGAGGCGACCGTGATGGCCTCCGGGACGCGGGCCGGGGAGCTCTCGCTCGCGTCGGCGGAGTCGTTTCCGGCGGCCACCGCGAAGGTGACTCCGGAGGCGATGGCCTTCTGGACCGCGGCGTCGAGCGCCTCGTCCGCGCCGCCGCCGAGGCTCATGTTGGCGACGGAGGGGCCCTCGTGGTTCTCGGTGACCCAGTCGATGCCGGCGACGACCTGCTCGGTGGTGCCCGAGCCGGAGTCGTCGAGCACCCGGACGGCGACGATCTTGGCCTTCTTGGCGACCCCGTAGGTCGCACCGGCGATGGTGCCCGCCACGTGGGTGCCGTGGCCGTTGCCGTCGTCGGCGCTGTCGTCGTTGTCCACGGCGTCGTAGCCCGAGCTGGCCCGGCCCTCGAACTCGTTGTGCGTGGTACGGACACCGGTGTCGATGACGTATGCGGTGACGCCCTCGCCCGCGCTGTCCGGGTAGGTGTACGCGTTGTCGCCGGCCGTCTCGGTCTGGTCGATCCGGTCCAGTCCCCAGGACGGCGGGTTGGCCTGGGTCTCGTCGATGTGGAACTTCTTGTTCTGGACGACCTTGGAGACGGCCGGGTCGGCCGCCAGACGCTTGGCCTCGGTGAGCGAAAGGCCGCTGGCGGAGAAGCCGTTGATGGCGGAGCTGTAGTTCCGCTTCAGCTTGCCGCCGTACTCCTTGGCGAGCTTCGCCTTGTCGGCCTTCTGGTCCAGCATCACGATGTAGCTGCCGGATACGGCGTTCGCCGCGTCCGCGCCGTAGACGACACCCATCGCGGGAGCGGGTGCGGCGCCGGCGAGGGAGGTGTTGAGGAGGGTGACTCCGGCCGCTGCGGCCACCGCGGTTATCGCCGCGGTCAGCTTGATCCGGCGTGCGCGCTTGTGAATTGCCATGAAGAGGGGTCTCCTCGTCATTCTTTGTGGGGGGATTGACCCCCGGCCGGAAGACCTCCGGGGGTTGGCTCGAAACCCTCGCCGATTGACGCGCCCAGATCAAGACCTTCATGCAGCTGTGACTTACTCAACAAAGTTGCGTAATAAGAAACCGGCCAGCCACGCCCACGTCAGGCACGGTCGCCGCGGCATCCGCCGCGCACACCGGGCCCACGACACGACCGGCACACTTCGCACATGGGAAGACGAACCCCGCCCGGCCGTAGGCGCGGACGGGAGGACGGCCGGTTTCCACCCCCGTGTTCACAGAGCCCTCACGAGGTGACCACGTTGAGGTCAGCTTCGGACGACCCGGACCTCGGAGACCCCCATCAGCCCGGCGAGGGGCACCTGCGCGGTGGTCTGCTCCGGACTCACCGTCAGGCCGTCGCCGCGCAGCATATCGAGCAGCATCTCGGCGAGCGGCATCACCATGTGCCGGCCCCAACAGCGTTCGGAGGCATGCCCGAAGGGGAGGTATCCGGGCTGATCGTCCGGGTCGAGACTGTCCCAGCGCTCGGGGCGGAACTCGTCGGGGTCGTCCCAGAGCGCGGGGTCGCGGTGGCTCACCAGCGGCAGGATCAGTACGTCGTCGGCCGCGCCGATCCGGGAGTCGAGTGCGGGGTACTCCGGTGACGCCTTCCGCAGGACGTTCCAGGAGGGCGGCAGCAGTCGCATGGCCTCGTACAGGATGTTCCGGTTCGAGGTGTCCGCGTCGAAGGGCGATCCGAGCCAGAGCGCGTTGGCGACGAGCGTCGAGACGGTGAAGCAGACCGGGGCCGCCGCCCGCCGGTAGAGGCCCATCGCGTAGCGCCGGTCGCTGTAGCTCCCGGCTTCGGCGGTCAGGCCCGCGATGGCGGAGACGGGTGCGCCGGGACGGAGCCGGCCGGGCAGCGCGGCCCCCGCGGCGATGACCGTCCAGGTGAGCTTGGGCGTCAGCTCCAGCGCGCGGTCCATGAGGATGCGCAGCCGGTAGGGGTCGGCTCCGAGAACCAGATCGCGCAGGAACACATGGCCGACGTGCGGCCACTCGCCGGAGAGGTCGACCGCCTCGACGGGCTTCTTGAGTGCCGTCCGCACGTCCCGGCCGATGGCCTGCATGACCGTCGACGCCTCGGTGCGCGGAATGGAGCGCCCGTGAAGGGGTTTGAACGTGGGGCGTTCATCCTCGGCGGCTGGCCTGGCGGCGAGGATCCGGTCCGTCAGGTCGGCTCCGGCGACGCCGACGGTGCCGGGGTCGAGGCGGAAGACCTCCTCGCCCCGGTGGTCTCGCAGGAGCGCCTGGAGTCTCGGCGCGAAGACGACGTCCCGGGCGCGGCTGCCGGTACCGGACATGTGCATCGGTGGTCTCCAAGAAGCGGGAAGGGCCCGCGCCCGGCGGGCCGATGAGGCCTGGCCGGACACGGGCCCGAATCGACTGACCGTGTCCCTCGAAGTGACGGACCGTTCTGTCGGTTTAGTACCAGTGGTACCAGGCGTACGCCTTCAGGCTCTTCTCCGGCGTCATCTTGTCCTTGAGCAAGAAAAGGAACTTCATAACAGCACCTCCATCTTTTACTCTGAATTTGCATTCATGCGGGCATGACTCTGACCGTTCACGACGACAATCCCCCGCCTCTGACCGGGAATTTCTCGCCACTCACCGCCGAAAGGAGTGAAGCTCAGCACGAAAGGGCTTGTCAATGACTTCTTCTTGCGCCGCGCCCGAATCGCAGCGAATCGGGCAGGGGTGGAACCAACTCCGGGCGATTGCCATCCGGGCAGGCCGAAACAGGCCGTGCGTTCAGTTTTCGACAGCGTCCGACAGGTGAGACGCGCCGGACGAACCACCGCGACAGCAGGGACGATGCGGCACCCATACCCGCACAGGCGCGTGGGCACAAGGATCTGAAGAGTCGAATTCAAGCCACTGAATGTCTGAATCGCCGACGTTCAGGAATATTTCGGACCAGGCTCCGCGATTCCTGTGCTCTCACCGGAGAGCTCGGGCGGCGAACCCAAAGAAACGTACCGGTCGGTAATTCCGGGTCCGGCCGCAAGAAGAACTGAGTGGCCCATGAAACTGACCCGACCGGAACGGCAGCGGAATGGCCTAAGGGACCATCCCCCGCCGCGCCGGCCGCGGGTGGGCTCAGCGCTGATAGCGGGCCAGGACCCGGTTCCCGTCGTCAACCAGACGCTTCCTCAGCTCGTCCGCCCCGACAGCACCGCTGTAGTACTCCTGGAGGGCGGGCGTGGCGACCTTGTCCTTCCACTCCGGGTAGCCGCGCACCGACTGGGCGGGCGCCGGCCGGAGCGCCTTCGCGACGGCGACACCGGTCGCCCAGCCGTTCTCGGCGGTGTGCAGGGACGGGTCGGCGAGGGCCTCGGTGCCGGTCGGAAGCATCCAGTCGCCCTTGGCCAGGCGCACCATGTTCGGCGGCCGGAGCAGGAAGTCGATGAACTGCGCGGCCTCCTTCTTGTGCGGGCTGGCCTCCGAGACGGACAGGGTCTGCGGACTCACCCCCTGGGCGAGGCCCGCGCTGCCCGCGGGGGCCGGCAGGACCGTCCATTCGAAGCCCTCGGGGGCCTGTTCGACGACCTGCTGGCGGTACGAGAAGCCCAGCGGGACCATCGCGTACTTGCCGCCGAAGAATCCGGGCAGGGTGTCGGAGCCGCCCATGCCGAGTGCGGTGCGCGAAGCACTGTGGTCGATGTCGACCTGGTCGTGGATGGTGCCGGGGACGATCCGGTCGCCCTCGTCCGCACGGATGGTCACCTTGCCGTCGGCGCCGCGGTGGAAGAGTTCGCCGCCGTCGGAGAGGCCGAGGTTGAGGGTGACGGAGACCGGCTCCTTGAGCGGCCAGGCGACGCCGTATCGCCCCTTGACCGTCAGCTCCTTGGTGACCTGCCGGAACTCGGCCCAGCTCCAGGGCTCGCCGGGGGTCGGGATGCGGACCCCGGACCCGGCGAGGATCTTGGTGTTGGCGATCAGGACGCGGGGCTCCTGGAGGAACGGCACTCCGTAGACGCCGTCGCCGAAGGTGGTGGTGGACCAGCTCTGCCGCGGGATGTCGGCGGTCAGCCGGCCGGGGAGCAGCCCGCGCAGGTCCGCGAGGTAGCCGCCGTACGCGAAGTCGGCCAGGTCGTCGGAGGCGTCGTGGATGATGTCCGGCGCCTCGCCGCCCTCGAAGGAGGTGAGCAGCTGGTCGTGGACGGTGTCCCAACTGCCCTGTACGTAGCTGACATGGACGTCCGGATGGGCTTCGTTCCACTCCTTCACCAGTTGTTTGTTGGCGTCGACGGACTCCTTCTGCCAGGCCAGCGACTGGAAGCTGAGCTCGATCCTCCCGTTGTCGCCCCTGCCGTCGTCCGTCCCCGCGCAGCCGGTGAGCAGCAGGGCCAGCGCGGTGGCCGCCGCGGCGGCCGTCGTCCGCAGGGATGCCCGCATCAGCTCTTCACCGCCCCGGCCAGCATGCCGCCCGTGATCCGCCGCTGGATGATCGCGAAGATGACCAGCGAGGGCAGGGTGGCGAGGAACGCGGCGGCGGCGAGCGGCCCGAGATCGGCCGCGCCCTCCGCACCGATGAAGTGGGTCAGTACGACCGGCAAGGTCTGCTTCTCCGGAGTCTTGAGCAGGACGAGCGCGAAGAAGAGCTCGTTCCACGCGGTGATGAAGGCGAAGAGCGCGGTGGCGACAATGCCGGGGGTCAGCAGCGGGGCCGTGACCGAGACGAGTGTCCGCAGCCGGCCCGCACCGTCGACCGAGGCGGCCTCCTCCAGTTCGGCGGGCACGGCCCGTACGTATCCGACCAGCATCCAGAGCGCGAAGGGCAGCGCCCAGACGGCGTAGACCATGATCAGCCCCCACCGGGTGTTGATCAGATGGAGGTTCTTCAGGATCAGGAAGAGCGGGATGATCAGCAGGACGAGCGGGAACGCCTGGCTGATCACGACCCATCCGGTGGCCGCCGTCGAGAGCCTGGAGCGGCGGCGGGCCATCACGTACGCCATGGGCGTGGCGACGACGACCGCGATGAGGGCGGCGCAGACCGCGGCGCTCAGCGAATTGGCGGCGGCCTGGAGCAGCGGCTGTTCGTCGAACGCCTTGCGGAAGTTGTCGAGCGTCGGATGGTCGGGGATCCAGGTGGGGTGCAGGGAGCCGAGTTCGCGCGCCGGTTTGAAGGCGGTGGAGATCAGCCAGAGGAACGGGAACGCCAGGAAGACGAGATAGCCGAGCAGCGCGGCGTACTGTCCGGCGCGTGCGGTTCTGCTGGTGCGCATGCTCATCGGTCCTCGCCTCCCCTCAGCCGGCCGGCGAGATGGACCGCCAGGATCACGGAGATCACCGCGACCATCACGCAGCCCATCGCCGCGGCGTATCCGAACTGTCCGTAGTGGAAGGCCTCTTCGTACGCGAAGAGCATCGGCAGCCGGGTGCGTCCGCCGGGTCCCCCGTTGGTCAGTACGTAGACCAGGGCGAAGGAGTTGAAGTTCCAGATGAAGTTGAGCGCGGTGATGGCGAGCGCGACCGGTCTGAGCACCGGCCAGGTGACGGTACGGAAGCGGCGCCAGGCACCGGCTCCGTCCAGGGCGGCCGCCTCGTGGAGTTCGTGCGGGGTGTTCTGCAGCCCGGCGAGCAGGGCGACGGCGGTCTGGGGCATGCCCGCCCAGACGCCCACGACGATCACGGCGGGCAGCGCGGTGGCGAGCCCGGTGAGCCAGTCCCGGCCGTCACCGAGGCCGAGATCGCGGATGGTCTCATTGAGGACGCCCGCGTCCGGGTTGTAGACGAGCCGCCACATGATGCCCACGACCACCTCGGGCATCGCCCACGGAATGATCGCCAGCGCCCGCGCCAGCCAGCGCATCCGCAGATTCTGGTTGAGCAGCAGGGCCAGGCCGAGGGCCAGTACGAACTGCGGGACGGTGACGCCGAACGCCCACACCAGACCGATCCGGAACGAGTCCCAGAAGAGGGTGTCGTGGAGCAGGTCCTGGAAGTTGAGCCCGCCCACCCACTGGGTGGAGCGGGTGCGTCCTGACTGGGCATCGGTGAAGGCCAGCGCGATGCCGTAGAGCAGGGGGCCGACACTGAGAATCAGGATCGGGATCAGCGCGGGCAGCACCAGGAACCAGGTTCCGGCACCCTTCCGGTCGACCGGCCGGGGCCGTTCGTCCTGCGGCCCGGCGGGCGGGTCATGCTTTCCGGAACGTACGGTTGCACTCGCTAATGTCACGAATTATCCCCCTTGCGTCATCCGATCGGTTTCATACCGTTCTGGCCGCTCAGGTGGCCTCCGTCATCGTGCTGACGGGCCGTTGGTTCGTCAAGCCAACCTGCACTGATGCGAAAATCGGAGCCATGAACGAGATGCGTGCGCGTGAGGTGCTGACCGCTGCCGGACTGTCCGGCGGTGCGGAGCTGCTCGCGATGGGTGAGAACGCGGTGTTCGCCGTCGGCGACCTGGTGGTCAAGGTCGGCCGGGACGCCGTGCAGCACCCGGAACTGCGGGACCGGGCCGAACGCGAGGTGGCCGTCGCCCGGTGGCTGGCCGCCTCGGACGTCCCCGCCGTACGGGCCGCCGAGCCCGCGGCGCGCCTGGTCGAGGGCCACCCCGTGACCCTCTGGCACCGGCTGCCCGACGCCGTACGCCCCGCCGAGCCGCGGGATCTGGCACAGCTGCTCACCCTGGTGCACGCGCTGCCCGCCCCGGACGGCTTCGGCCTGCCGCGCCGTGAACTGCTGGGCGGGGTCGAACGCTGGCTGCGGCTCGCGGGCGACGCGATCGACCCGGCCGACGCCGACTATCTGCGGGAGCGCCGCGACGGCTTCGCGGCGGCCGCCGCCGCACTGGTCCCGCATCTGCCCCCGGGGCCCATCCACGGCGACGCGCTGCCCCGTAATGTCCACGTCGGTCCGGACGGGCCGGTGCTGGTCGATCTGGAGACCTTCTCCGCGGATCTGCGCGAGCACGATCTGGTGGTGCTCGCACTGTCCCGGGACCGGTACGGCCTGGCGCCCGAGGCGTACGACGCCTTCACCGCCACATACGGCTGGGACGTCCGCGAGTGGGAGGGCTGCGCGGTGCTCCGCGGGGCCCGGGAGACGGCCAGCTGTGCCTGGGTGTCCCAGCACGCGCCGGCCAACCCGAAGGCCCTCACGGAATTCCGCCGCCGGGTGGCCTCGCTGCGAGACGGCGACACGGCGGTGCGGTGGTATCCGTTCTGAGGGCTGCCCCCGCGGACCTCGGCGGTGGGTCCGGGCCGTCAGCCCGCGGCGACCCCGGCCGCCTCCCGCAGCGGCCAGTGGCCGTCGATCACCGCGTCCGCGGTGCCCTTGCGGCGCAGGAACTGCTGGAAGTCCGCCGCCCATTGCGCGTACCACTCCACCTGGCGCTCATGCAGCTCGGCGGCGGTCAGCCCGGCAACCGAGCCGTGCCGCTCGGCTATGGCGTACGCGACCCGGACGGCGGCCAGCGCGTCCGCCCCCGCGTCATGGGCTCCACCGTGCACCACGCCGTACTCGACGCAGACCGCTTCCAGGTTGCGCTTGCCCTTGCGGTAGCGGTCGACGGCCCGGTCGATGGTGTACGGGTCGATGACCGGCCCGATCCCCGCCCCGTCGAGCCGGTCGCTCAGCGACGGCAGCCCGTGCCGCTGCAACTCGGCCGTGAGCAGCGTCAGATCGAAGGCCGCGTTGTACGCGACGACCGGCACGCCGCGGCGCCAGTACTCCGTGAGCGTCCCGGCGATCTCGTCGGCCACCTCGCGCACCGGCCGGCCCTCCGCCGCCGCCCGCTCGCTGCTGATGCCGTGGATCGCCGAGGCCTGCTCGGGAATCCGGATGCCCGGATCCGCCAGCCAGCTGTGCTGCCGCACCGGCTCCCCGTCCCTGCCGCCGACGCCGACGATCGCGGCTGTCACGATCCGGGCCTCCAGCGGTTCCGTGCCCGTCGTCTCCAGGTCGAAGCCGACCAGCGCCTCCCGGTGCCAGCTCATCCCGTACCTCCTTCGTGGTGCTCTCCCCCAGGTGATGACCACCCTCGCATGCACCACTGACAACGCGGTCCCGGACCCTCAGGAGACGGGCCGGGAGTCCGCCCACACGGACTCGAATTCCTCGCGGTACGTCTCGAACAGCCCGTGCTCGTTGTCCTGCCCCGCCCGGACCACGGCGCGCCCGCCGCCGCGCAGCACCAGCACGGGCGCCTCCATGCCGCGTGCGCGCCGCAGATAGGTCTGGACGACCCCGACCGCGTCCGTCCCGTCGCCGTCCACCAGATAGGCCGTGAAGCGCGGCGTCTCGTCGAACACATGGATCTCGAAGGCGCCCGGATCACGGAGCTTGGAGCGGACCCGGCGCATATGGAGGATGTTCATCTCCACCGACCGGCTCAGCTCGCCCTTCTTCAGACCCAGCTCCCGCTCCCGGCGCTTGACCGCGCTGCTCGCCGGGTTGATGAAGAGCAGCCGGACCCGGCAGCCCGACTCGGCGAGCCGGATGAGCCTGCGGCCGGAGAAGTTCTGCACCAGCAGGTTGAGCCCTATGCCGATCGCGTCGAGCCGGCGCGAACCGCCGAAGAGATCCTCGGCGGGCAGCTGGCGCTGGAGCCGCACCCGGTCGGAGTGGACGGAGACCACGTCCGCGTACCGGTCGCCGACGAGCTCCTCGACGGCGTCGACCGGGAGCCGGTCGGCCGACGGGACCGCGGCACCGCTGCCCAGGATCTCCAGGAGCCGGGCGGAGGCGCGCTCGGCCTGGGCGAGGACCGCCTCGTTCAGGGCGCGGTTGCGGGAGACCACGTTGCGGGCGACCTCCAGCTCGTCGAGCGCCAGCTCCACCTCGCGCCGGTCGTCGAAGTACGCCTCGAAGCACGGCCAGTGCTGGACCATCAGCTCGCGCAGCTGAGGCAGCGTGAGGAAACTGAGGACGTTGTCGTCGGCGGGGTCGAGCAGATATCCCTTGCGGCGCGAGACCTCGCGCACGGCGACGGCGCGCTGCACCCATTCCTGCCCGGCGGGCCCGGCGGCGGCCACCACCCAGTCCTCGCCGTGGACCGGCTCGTAGATGGGCCGGAGCACCGCGGCGACCACGGCACGCAGCCGCTGCTCCACGAGATTCAGCCAGATGTAGGCCCGGCCGGCCCGCTGGGCGCGCGTACGCACCTCGCTCCAGGCGTCCGCTCCCCAGTCCAGTTCCGCGCCGATCTCCATGGGCTGCGCAAGTGAAACCGCCCCCGGCGGGACATCGGTGGAGTCCCCCTCGTGACCTGGGTCACCTGGGGGCAGCTCGAAGCCTCCCGAGCTCACCCGCGCACCGCCTTCCACTCCCCCACCAACGATCAAGGAAGGGTACTCCGGGAGCGGGAGCCGGTGCAGCCGGATGCACATGCTGCTTCGTCAACTCCCCTATGGCGCAGGCATGTTCCCGACGGCAAGATCTGCCGTAGTGAGGGGATTCATAGTGATTGGGCACCCCATCCGGGGCCCTGTACCGGGCGAGGGACGGGGCCGGGGGGCCCGATCCCGGTTCCGGGCGACACGGAGAGGCCCGATGTTGACCGGACCGCGTGCCGTGCCGGTCGGTCTTAGGTAGCCGCACCTCTTTCGGGGAAGATCTGGCTCCAGGGCCCGTCCGGCGGATCAGGGCCGGACAGGGTCCAGGGCGTGTCCGCAAGCTCCAGGCACCCGGATCAGAAGTGGAAGAGTCGAGCCTATGCAGGTCTGGCCGGGACAGGCGTATCCCCTCGGCGCCACGTACGACGGCGCCGGGACCAACTTCGCGGTCTTCTCGGAGGCCGCCAGACGAATCGAGTTGTGCCTGCTGCACGACGACGGTTCCGAGACGGCGGTGGAGCTCAGGGAGACCGATGCCTTCGTCCGCCATGCCTATCTGCCCGGGGTGATGCCCGGGCAGCGGTACGGATTCCGGGTCCACGGGCCGTACGAACCGGAGCGCGGCGCCCGCTGCAATTCGGCCAAACTGCTGCTCGACCCGTACGCCCGCGCCGTCGCCGGGCAGATCCGGTGGGGCGAGGCGGTGTACGGCTATCCGTTCGGCCGGCCCGACGCGCGCAACGACCTCGATTCGGCGCCGCACACCATGACCTCGGTCGTGGTCAACCCGTACTTCGACTGGGGCGACGACCGGCGGCCCCGTACGGACTACCACCGCACGGTGATCTACGAGGCCCATGTGAAGGGCCTGACGATGCTCCACCCGGGGCTGCCGAAGGAACTGCGCGGCACCTACGCGGGGCTGGCCCATCCGGAGGTGATCGCCCATCTGACGGAACTGGGTGTCACGGCCATCGAACTGATGCCGGTCCACCAGTTCGTCCAGGACCACCGGCTGGCCGACGCGGGGCTGGCCAATTACTGGGGCTACAACACCATCGGCTTCTTCGCCCCGCACAACGCCTACGCCTCCTGGGGCGACCGCGGCGAGCAGGTGCTGGAGTTCAAGCAGGCCGTACGGGCCCTGCACCAGGCCGGCATCGAGGTGATCCTCGACGTGGTCTACAACCACACCGCGGAGGGCAACCACCTGGGTCCGACGCTCTCCTTCCGGGGCCTGGACAATGCCTCGTACTACCGGCTCGCGGACGACCAGCGGTACTACATGGACACCACGGGGACCGGGAACTCCCTGCTGATGCGGTCGCCGCACGTGCTCCAGCTGATCATGGACTCGCTGCGGTACTGGGTCACGGACATGCATGTGGACGGCTTCCGCTTCGATCTGGCGGCCACCCTGGCCCGGCAGTTCCACGAGGTGGACCGGCTGTCCTCGTTCTTCGACCTGGTGCAGCAGGATCCGGTGGTCAGCCAGGTGAAACTGATCGCCGAGCCGTGGGACGTGGGCGAGGGCGGCTACCAGGTGGGGAACTTCCCGCCCCTGTGGACCGAGTGGAACGGCAAGTACCGGGACACCGTGCGGGACCTGTGGCGGGGCGAGCCGCGGACCCTGGCCGAGTTCGCGGGGCGGCTGACCGGGTCGTCGGACCTGTACCAGGACGACGGACGGCGGCCGCTCGCCTCGATCAACTTCACCACCTGCCACGACGGATTCACGCTGCACGACCTGGTCTCGTACAACGACAAGCACAACGAGGCGAACGGCGAGGGCAACCGGGACGGCGAGAGCCACAACCGGTCCTGGAACTGCGGGGTGGAGGGGGAGACCGACGAGCCGGAGGTCCTCGATCTGCGGACGCGGCAGATGCGGAACTTCATCGCCACGCTGATGCTGTCGCAGGGCGTGCCGATGCTGAGCCACGGCGACGAGTTCGCGCGTACCCAGCGGGGCAACAACAACGCGTACTGCCAGGACAGCGAGTTGTCATGGGTGCACTGGCCGGATCCGGCCGAGGTCCCGCAGGACGAAGCGGACGAGGCCGCACCGGACGGGGCGAACGGTCCGGGCAGCAGTCTGCTGGAGTTCACCCGGGCGATGGTCTGGCTCCGTCGCGACCACCCGGTCTTCCGGCGCCGCCGGTTCTTCCACGGCCGTCCGGTCGAGGGCACGCACGACGAGCTCTCGGACATCGCGTGGTTCACGCCGGAGGGCAGTGAGATGACGCAGCGGGACTGGCAGGCCGCGCACGCCAAGGCACTGACGGTCTTCCTCAACGGACACGCGATCTCGGAGCCGGGGCCGCGCGGCGAGCGGATCTCCGACGACTCGTTCCTGCTGATGTTCAACGCGGGCGCCGAGACGCTGGAGTTCTCCGTTCCGGTGAATCACGGCCGGCAGTGGCTGGTGGTGGTCGACACGGCACGCCCGGTCGGAGTCCTGCCCGGCTCGGGACCGAAGGTGGCGGGAGGCGATCGGGTGACGCTGGTCGGGCGCAGCATGGCGGTGCTCCAGCGGCCCGCGTAGGGCGTGTCCGGCCACCGGGGACACCGCCGGTCGAGCCCTTTGCGGCGTTCCGTGACACAGAAGCCGCCAGGCTGGGTACGAACGTCCGCATGACGCCCACCGCCACCTACCGGCTCCAGCTCCAGCCGGACTTCCCGTTCGAGGCCGCCGGACACGCCGTGCCGTATCTCGCCGCGCTCGGCGTCTCCCACCTCCATCTGTCCCCGGTCCTCGAAGCCGTGCCCGGCTCCCGGCACGGCTACGACGTCGTCGACCACGGCCGGGTCCGTGGCGAGCTCGGCGGTGAGGACGGGCTGCGGGAGCTGGCCCGCACGGCTCGTGAGCACGGTCTCGGGCTGATCGTGGACATCGTGCCGAACCACATGGCCGCCGTCCCCCGCCACAACCGCGCGCTGTGGGAGGTGCTGCGCGAGGGCCCCGGGTCCCCGTACGCCCGCTGGTTCGACATCGACTGGGCGGCGGGCGGTGGCAAGGTGCTGCTGCCGGTGCTCGGCGGACGGATCGGCGAGGAGATCGGCGGGCTGCGGGCGGACGGGGACGTGCTGCGCTACGGCGAACACGAATTCCCGCTACGGACCGGCACCGCCGGTCTGCCGCTGCCCGAGCTGCTGGATGCCCAGCACTACCGGCTCGGCTGGTGGCGGCTGGCCCGCACCGAGCTAAACTACCGGCGGTTCTTCACGATCTCGGAGCTCATCGGGGTGCGGGTGGAGGACCCCGAGGTCTTCGCCGCCACCCACGGCAAGATCCTCGAACTGGTCCGGGACGGTGTCGTCGACGGGCTGCGCATCGATCACCCCGACGGGCTGGCCGACCCGGCGGCCTACCTGGAACAGCTCTCGGCGGCGGCCGACGGGCGGTGGACGGTGGTGGAGAAGATCCTCACCGGCGGCGAGACGCTGCCCGCGGACTGGGCCGTCGCGGGGACGACCGGGTACGACGCACTGCACCGCGTCGACGGGCTGTTCGTCGACCCGATGGGCGCCGCGGAGCTGGTCGGCCGCTACCGGGAGTACGCGGGACCCGCCGGTGACCGCGGCGGATACTGGACGGCGACCGTCCGCCGGGCCGCGTACCGGGTGGTGACGCATGAACTGGCCGCCGAGACCGAGCTGCTGACCCGGCTCGCCGTACGGATCTGCGCCGACGACCCCGCGCTTCGCGATCACGCCCCGTGGACGCTGCACGCCGCCGTGCGCGAACTGCTCGTGCGGGTTCCCGTCTACCGCCCGTACGCGACGGCCGGCGAGCCCCGCACACGGACGGCCGACGAGACGCTGCCGGACGCGGTCGTACGGGACGCGAAGGCGATGTTCACCGTGGCGGAGGAGGCGTCGGCCGTCGATGTGGTCCGGGAGCTGGCGCTGGGGCGGCTGGGAGAGGGGCCCGACCGGACCGCGTTCTGTGCCCGGTTCGCCCAGACCGCTTCCGCGCTGCGCGCCAAGTCCGTCGAGGACACCGCGTTCTACCGGTACGTACCGTTGATCTCGGCGAACGAAGTGGGCGGCGATCCCGGGCAGCCCGCGGTGACGCCGGAGGAGTTCCATGCGTTCTGTGCCCGGCTGGCCCGCGACTGGCCGGCCACCGGCACGGCGCTGACCACCCATGACACCAAGCGGAGCGCCGATCTGCGGGCCCGGGTCGCGGTGCTGACGGAGTGCCCGGAATCGTGGTCCGGACTGCTGACGGAGCTGGAGCGGATGACTCCGGCCACCGCTCCCGACGCTCAGCTCGCCTGGCAGGCCTGGCAGACGGCCGTGGGCTGCGTGAAGCTGCCGGGCGGCGAGATGGCGGGCCGGCTGGAGCCGGCGCTGCTGAAGGCGGTCCGCGAGGCCGGGCTCTTCACCAGCTGGACCGAATCCGATCCGGCGTACGAGCGGGCGGTGACGGACTTCGTCGCGGCCGGGCCGGCGGCCGGCTCCGGTCCGGTGCGCGAGACGCTGGAGCGGTTCGCGAACACGCTCGACCCGTACGTGCGGGCCAATGTGCTGGGTGCGGCGCTGGTGCAGCTGACGATGCCCGGTGTGCCGGATCTGTACCAGGGCACGGAGCGGGAGTACGTGGCGCTGGTCGACCCGGACAACCGGCGGCCGTTCCGCGAGCCGTCCGGGGACGGGGCCCGCGGCGAGAAGGGCGAGCTCACGGCGGCCGCCCTGCGGCTGCGGCGCGAACGGCCCGAGGTGTTCGGCGAGTCCGGTACGTACGCCCCGCTGGGCGCGCATGGGCCGGCGGCCGCGCACTGTCTGGCGTTCTGCCGCTCCGGCGAGGTGGTCACCGCCGTGACCAGGCTGTCGTTGCGGCTGGCGGAGTCGGGCGGCTGGCACGACACGGAGCTGACGCTGCCGGACGACGGGCCGTGGACCGATCTGCTGACACCCGGGCGGGAGTTCGCCGGGGGCCCGGTCGCGCTCGCCGAGCTCTTCGCCGGGCGGCCGGTGGCGCTGCTCAGCCGGGCCGGACGAGGAGGGCCCGCGGACCGCGGGTGAGCAGCCCGGTGCCGGCCGGGCGGAATCCGTCCGCCCAGCGGAGCCGGGGCATCGCGTCGAGCAGCGCGCGCAGGCCCTGCCCTGCCTCCAGCCGGCCGAGCAGCACGGCCGGGCAGGACACGGGGCCGGTGAGGGACCGGCCCTGGTCTCGGCGGAAGGGGTCGAAGAGGTCGGGTGCGGCGAAGCGTTCCGGATCACGGCCGGCCGAACCGATCAGACAGGCGACGTCCGCCCCGGCGGGCAGTGTGCCACCGCTGAGGGCGACCTCGGCGACGGTGCGGCGCAGCACGACCTGGACCGGCGGGTCGCGGCGCAGCGACTCGGTCCAGGCCCGGTCGGCCAGGGCGGGTGCGGTACGCAGGGCGGCGAGGAGGTCGGGGGCGTCCAGCACATTGGCGAGGAAGGAGGCGAGCGCGGTCTCGCGGAGGCCGGTGTGCCGGGTACAGGGTGTGGCAGTGGTGGCTGTCGCACCTGTTGCACCTGTCGTGCCTGTCGCGGCGCGGGACAGCCGGACGGCGTACGGTCGGGCGCTCGCGCCGGGGGCGGCGCCGACGGGCAGCCAACGGCAGAACTCCGCGACGAGGTCGGCCTGTTGGCGGCCCGCGAGTCGGCGCGCCAGCACGTACGCGGTCCGCTCGATCCGCGCGACCATGTGACGTGGTACCGATCCAGGGTCCGGCATGTGACATGGCACTGATTCGGCGTCCGGCATGTGACATGGCATCGCCCCGGGCGCGGTCGTGTGGTGCCGGCGGGGTGCGCAGTGGGGGCTGCCGTGACAGAGGCCGAGCGGGGCGGGGCCGCCACGGGGCGCGGCGTCGTGCGGGAGGCCGGTGAACCGGGCGTCGGTGAGCGCCGTGGCCACGTCCGCGTACCGGCTGACCAGCCAGGCGCCCAGGGGCGCGTCGTAGCAGAGCGGGTACTCCTCGCGCAGGACGCGGTAGAGCCGGTACGGGTCGTGCGCCGCGCCGGGTGCGAGCAGGCTGGGGCCGGTGCTCGGGCGGGGTCCGCGCGCCGGCCTGCCGGCCCGACGGCCGAGGTCCGGTGCGGGTATGCCTTCCGGCGCGTCGGCCTGCATCGGTACCCCCGGGGCTCAGGGCGCCGGTGTGCGGCGCGGCTTCCCACCAAGGGGACCACCGGCGGGGGCATCGCGCAGTCGGCGTACGGCCGTCCGGGTGACGGCGGTTCGCCCGGTCGGGGGTCTCAGTCCGTCGGCGTCCGGGGGCGGAGCGGCCGGGCGGCCCCGAGCAGATCCGTGAACGCGGCGGCGGCCCCCGTGAGCTCGACGCGGGAGAAGACCGCCAGTCGACGCCGCCAGGGAGGTTCGACCGCGAGGACCGCGCAGTCCTCACCGACCGCTCCCCGGACCACATGCGCCGGAGCCGTGGTGACTCCGACCCCGGCGGCCGCCATCCGTACCGCCGTCGACGTGTGTTCGGTGCGCAGCACCGTACGGGGTGCGAAGCCCGCCTCTCCGCAGGCCACGTCCAGGAACGCCCGGCCCTGGACCACGGGTTCCATCGCGCAGCGCACCCAGGGCCGGTCGGCCAGCTCCCGCAGCCGGACCGAGGTGCGTCCGGCGAGCGGGTCGTCGAAGGGGACCACCAGGACGATCTCCTCCTCGCCGACCGGTACGACGGGCCCCGGCCAGTGCGCGGGCGGCGGGCCGACGGCGAGGTCGGCCGTGCCGCGTTCGAGCTGTTCCGCCAGGGCTTCCGGGGTGGCGTACTCGTGGAGGACCAGGCCGACCCCGGGATGCGCCCGGCGCCAGCGCGCGAAGACGTCCGGGAGGATGCCGACGGCCACCGCGTGCACCGTCGCGATGTGCAGTTCGCCGCCCTCCGCACCCGCCGCCGCCCGCGCCGCCCGCCCCGCCTGGGCGGCGCTGCGTACGGAGCGTTCGGCGTGCGGCAGGAAGGCACGGCCCATCGGGGTCAGCCGCACGCCACGCGGCAGCCGTTCGAGCAGGGCGCCGCCGACGGACCGTTCCAGGGCCTTGATCTGGTGGGAGAGCGCGGGCTGGGTGACATGGAGGAGTTCGGCGGCCCGGGTGAACGACGACTCCTCGACGACCGTGAGGAAGTACTCCATCTGCCGCAGGCTCATCGCGCTCTCCCCGTGGTCCGTACCCATAAAGGCTGTGCATCGGTGCTACAGAAACATTGCCTTGGACTCATGGCAAGGGCCGGGCGGAGGCTGTGCCCATGACGCGGACAGCAGCAGGGGCACTGGCGACAGCGACGGCGACGGACAAAAACGGGACCGGGCCCGACGTCCTGGTGATCGGCGGTGGCACCGGCGGATACTCCACCGCCCTGCGGGCCGCTTCCCTCGGTCTGGAGGTGGTCCTCGTGGAGCGCGACAAGGTGGGCGGCACCTGTCTGCACCGCGGCTGCATTCCCAGCAAGGCGATGCTGCACGCCGCCGAACTCGTGGACGGCATCGCGGAGGCCGGGGAACGGTGGGGGGTGAAGGCGACCCTGGACTCGGTGGACTGGCCGGCCCTGGTCGCCACCCGGGACGACATCGTGGCGCGCAACCACCGGGGCGTGGTGGACCACCTCGCCCATGCGGCGGTCGAAGTGGTGCACGGGAGCGCCGAGTTGACCGGGCCGCGCAGTGCCCATGTCACCGGTCACGGGGCAGTCGTCGCGCGCCGCGGCATCGTCCTGGCGACCGGGTCGCGACCGCGCGTGCTGCCGGGCCTGAAGGCCGACGGGCACCGGGTCGTCACCAGCGACGACGCGTTGTTCGCGCCGGGGCTGCCGCGGTCCGTCCTGGTGCTGGGCGGCGGGGCGATCGGCGTCGAGTACGCCTCGTTCCACCGGTCGATGGGCGCCGACGTGACCCTGGTGGAGGCCGCGGACCGGCTCGTACCGCTGGAGGACGTCGATGTGTCGCGCCATCTGACCCGGGGCCTGAAGAAGCGCGGGATCGATGTGCTCACGGGGGCGCGGCTGACGGACGCGGACGTGGTGGCCGACGGGGTGCTCGCGGCCGTACGCACCTCGCGCGGCGAGACCCGCACCGTGCGGGCCGAACGGCTGCTCGTCGCGGTGGGGCGGGCCCCGGTGACCGAGGGGCTGGGACTCGCGGCGGCGGGGCTGGCCGCCGACGACCGCGGCCATGTCGCGCCCGCCGACTGGTCGCGTCTCGAAACATCCGTGCCGGGCATCCATGTGGTGGGCGATCTGCTGCCGCCGCCGTCCCTCGGCCTGGCCCACGCGTCGTTCGCGGAGGGCCTGCTGGTCGCCGAGACGCTGGCCGGTCTGCCCTCACCGGCGGTGGACTACGCCGCCGTCCCCCGGGTCACGTACTCGTCCCCGCAGACCGCCGCGGTGGGCCTGACCGAGGCGGAGGCCCGTAACGCCGGGCACGACGTCACGGTGGGCACCATGCCGCTGACCGCCGTGGCCAAGGGAATGGTGCACGGGCGGGGCGGCATGGTGAAGATCGTCGCCGAGCGGGGCGGCCGGGTCCTCGGGGTGCATCTCGTCGGTCCGCAGGTCTCCGAGATGATCGCCGAGAGCCAGCTCATCGTCGGGTGGGATGCCGAACCGGCCGATGTGGCCCGTCACATCCACGCCCATCCGACGCTCTCCGAAGCGGTCGGCGAAGCCTTTCTCACCCTCGGCGGACGCGGGCTGCACCAGCGGTCCTGAGCCCGCCGGCTCGCAGCCGGGCGGCCGAGGCGGGGCCCTCAGCCGGGCGGCCCGAGGACGGGCGCGGAGAGCCGGAAGCTCATCCGTCCGAAGCTCACCTGGTCCCCGTCGCGGACCGGGACCGTGCCGGTGACCCGCTGGCCGTTGACACAGGTGCCGTTGGTCGAGCCGAGGTCGCGCAGCAGCCAGCAGCCGCTCCGCACGGTGAGCTCCGCGTGGAGTCGGGAGACGGTCTCGTGGTTGAGCCGCAGGCCGTTTCCGGGATCGCGGCCGATCAGCAGCGGGTGCGGGCTCGGGGTGGGGAGCAGGAGCTTCGGGAGCCGTTCGGTCTGCCAGACCCGGCGCACCCGGCCGGGAAATCCGGACATCCCGCCCACCACCCGGAGTATCCGCCGTGACCAGCGCTTCTCGCCCTCCAGGTCGGCGGTGAGCGCGTCCAGTTCCTCGGAACGCCGGGCGGTGAGGGCCAGTTCCATGCGTCGCATGAAGGTGTCGTGGGACAGTCTGCCCTGTGCCGCGCCGTCTCTGAGCACGCCGAGCACACGATCGCGCTGGGCGTCGGACAGCCGCACAGGATACGTGTGGGACTCGAAGGAGGACGTCACAGGGCCAATTGTCGGTCCGACCGCCCCGGAGTGTCCAGAACGGGCCCGTGTCCCGCCCTTCGACCTGCGCGGAACACTCCGCGAACGCCTTCGCGGACGCCCCGCGGAACCCTGCCGCGAATATCCCCGCGCACGGCCGTGGCGACGTTGCTACTGTCTCCCGCCGCGGGCCGCCCGGGATTCACCGGATGGCACTTCCGCGCATCCCGAGGAGCTCGTGTGACCCTTGCACCACAGGAACTGACCATCCGTCCGCTCGCCGGCCCGCACGAGCTCGGGCTCTTCCGCCGGCTGTCGTACACCCTCGATCACGAGCTCGCCGACGACCTGGAGAGCGGGCGCCGTCGCCCCGAGTGGATGTGGGTGGCGATGCGCGGCGAGCACGTGGTGGCACGGATCGCGTGGTGGAGCCGGACCGGAGAGGCGCCGCTGCTCCTGGACTTCTTCGACCTGGACGACACCCTGCCCGAGCCCGAACGCGGCGAGGCGGGCCTGAAGCTGCTGGAGACGGCGACGGCGGCGGTCGTGCCCGCCGGCGCCCCGCGGCCCGAGTACGGACGCTTCGTACCGGCCGACTGGCGCGAGGACCCGGCCGCCCGCGATGCCGTCGAGGCCCGGATCCGGGTCATGGAACGCTCCGGTGCGCGGATGCTGGTCGAGCGGCTCCGTCTGGAGTGGCGTGCCGGTACGCCGGTTCCCGCCGACAGCGGCCGGCTCCGGTTCCGCCCGGTCGGCGACCGTGAGGATCTCCTCGCGCTGATGACACCGGTGATGGAGGGGACCCTCGACGCCCACGGGCAGGCCGACCTGGCGTCCGGGCTCGGTGCCCGCGAGGCCGCCGAGAAGCATTACGACGAGGAGTTGGCCGGGTACGGGACACCGCGCGAGTGGTGGCGCGTCGCCGAGCTCCCGGACGGTGAACCGGTCGGGTTCGTGATCCCGGCACGCAACGACTACAACCCGATCATCGCCTACATCGGTGTGCTGCCCGCCCGGCGCGGCCACGGCTACGTCGACGACATCCTCGCCGAGGGCACCAGGGTCCTGGCCGCGCAGGACGGCGTGGAACGGATCCGGGCCGCCACCGACCTCGGCAACGTACCGATGGCCGAGTCCTTCGCACGCCTCGGGTATGTGAACTTCGAGCGCTCCTTCGACATGGTCTGGGACTGATCCGGCCCACCGGCAGGGTGGTTACGCCGACCGCTCCCCGGTGAGTCCGGAGGCGGGTTCCGCCAGCCATTCCAGGCGGAGTTGCTGCTCGGCGGGGATCGTCGCGTCCTCGCCGCGCGGCCCCACGTTGAGCAGCAGATTGCCGCCTCCGGCCGCCGTCTCCCGGACCAGCGTTTCCAGCGCCTCGCGGCCGAGGTACGCCTCGGGCGGGGAGTTGCGGTTGTAGCCGAAGCTGTGGTCGATGCCGCGGGTGATCTCGTACGGGTCGGGGCCGCTGTAGCGGGCGAATTCCGGGGTGCGGAAGTCGTAGTACGGGGGCCGGCGCGGGACGAAGCCCTCGCCCTGGGCGACGGTGCGGCGTTCCCAGCCGTCGTACAGGGCCCTGGCGCCGGGAAGCCGCAGCGCGCGCCACATCGGTGCGTACGGGAACAGCCGGTCGTTGACGACGCCGTGCGGAACGGCGAAGCGGTAGTACCCGATGAGCCGCTGCACATCGGCGCGTGAGCCGGGCCAGGCGATGTCGTTCCAGAGGATGTCGGGGCGGTACCGCCGGATCAGTTCGCGCATCTGGGCGCCCGCGTACGCGGGGTAGCTGCCGCGCGGCACGGCCGAGACGGTGTCCGCGCCGGTTCCTATGGGGCGGTCGTCGAAGGTCCAGTCGAGTCCGCCGGAGTAGTAGACCCCGAAGCGCAGCCCCTCGGCCCGTACGGCTTCGGCGAATTCACCGACGATGTCACGTGTGGTGTGCCAGCGCGCGCGGTGCGGGTTGGCGACGCCGGAGGGCCAGAGGCAGAAGCCGTCGTGGTGCTTGGTGACGAGGACGGCGTAGCGGGCGCCCGCGGCACGGAAGCCGCGGGCCCAGGCGGTGGGGTCCCAGCTCTCCAGGGCGTCGTTGAAGTCGCCTCCGAAGGAGGTGTACGGGCGGCTGCCGTAGGTCGCGCGGTGGTGGGCGGAGACGGGGCTGTCGGGGAACCGGAGCGCGTTCTCGTACCACTCGGCGTACGAGGTCCAGCCGAGCGGCGAGCGGCGGCCGGCCTGCGGGAGTTCATCCGCGGGGACGTACGGCGGGGCCCAGCCCGGTACGGAGGCGGGCGTCCAGTGCACAAAGATCCCCAGTCCGGCCCGGGACCACCATGAAGCAACCATGCCGCGAAGTATGGATCACGCCGGAGTCCCTCCGTCAGGTCGGTGTCCCGGACCGCCCGCCTTCTGTGTGCGGATCAGGTCGCGGTACCAGGCGTAGGAGTCCTTGGGCGTCCGGCGCAGTGTCTCGTAGTCGATGTGGACCAGGCCGAAGCGCTTGCTGGCGCCCTCGGTCCATTCGACGTTGTCGGTGAGCGACCAGGTGAAGTAGCCGCGTACGTCGACACCCGCGTCGATGGCCGTACGCAGGGCCCGCAGATGTCCTTCGAGGTACGCGATCCGGCGGGTGTCCTCGGCGGGCTCGTCGACGGCACAGCCGTTCTCGGTGATGTAGAGCGGCGGGAGCCGGTCGCCGAAACGGTTGTGGAGCTGGACGAGGGTCTCGCGCAGGCCGTCGGGGACGACGGGCCAGCCGAAGTCGGTCTTCTCGTAACCCTCTATCTCGCGGATACCGAAGGGGAGTTCGGCGGGCATCCGGAAACCGGAGAAGGTCTCCTGGGCGTCGGCGTCCGGGGCGCCGACGAGGGTGGGGTTGTAGTAGTTGACCCCGTACCAGTCGAGCGGGGTGGAGATGGTCGACAGGTCGTCCTCGACCGGGCCCGGCATCAGCGCGGCGAAGTTCTCGTCGGGGTAGCGGCCGGTGAGGACCGGGTCGGCGAACAGCCAGTTGGTGATCGTGTCGTACAGCTCCGCGCCCAGGCGGTCCTCGTCGCGGTCCCCGGCGGTCCAGACGGGGGTGTGCGAGACGGCGATGCCGATGTTGTCCGCGCCCGCGCCGCGCAGCGCGCGCACGGCCAGGCCGTGGGCAAGGAGCTGGTGGTGGGCGGCGGGCAGGGCGTCGAAGAGGAGGGCGCGGCCGGGCGCGTGCTCGCCGAGGGCGTAGCCGAGCATCGTGACCTCGGCCGGTTCGTTGATGGTGATCCACATCGGTACGCGGTCGGCGAGGCGTTCGGCGACGATGCCCGCGTACTCGGCGAAGCGGTAGGCGGTGTCCCGGTTGAGCCAGCCGCCCTCCTCGTCCAGCGGCAGCGGGGTGTCCCAGTGGTAGAGGGTGGGGGCCGGGGTGATGCCGTGGGCGCAGAGTTCGTCGACGAGGCGGTCGTAGAAGTCGAGCCCCTGCGGGTTGACCGGTCCGCTGCCGCCGGGCACCACGCGCGGCCAGCTGACGGAGAACCGGAAGGCGTCGGCGCCGAGGCCGGCCAGCAGGGCGACGTCCTCGCGGTAGTGCTGGTGGAACCCGGTTCCGCGGGTGGTGTCGGTACCGTCCTTGATCCGTCCGGGCTGCGCGGCGAAGGCGTCCCAGCCGGAGGGGCCCTTGCCGTCGGTGTCGGCCGCCCCCTCGGTCTGGAAGGCGGACGCGGAGGCTCCCCAGAGGAAACCGGGCGGGAACGACGGCACAGTCATCTCGGCCTCCACAGCCGTAAGAGGGAGTGCGTATTGAGCGGAACCTGGCGGGGCAATGATCAGAACCAGACCTTAATCGTCAGTAACGGGCTCGATCCAGTGTCGTGGGCCGGTGATCGCGGCTGTTGCCGACGATGGGGCACGGGGGCGAGGAGACGAGGAGCGTTGCATGCTGTTCGAGGTATGGGCACCGGATGCGGACTCGGTCGGGCTGCGGCTGTCGGGTGAGCTGCGGGCGATGGGACGTGATCCCGGGCGGGACGGCTGGTGGACGGCCGAGGCGGAGGCGTCGGACGGGGACCGCTACGGCTTCGTCCTGGGCGGGGACGGGAGCGGGAACGGCGGGGACGGGAGCGGCGGGGACGGCGCTGACCCGCGGGTGCTCCCCGATCCGCGTTCGCGCCGTCAGCCGGACGGGCCGGACGGCGAGAGCGCCGTCGTCGACCACTCGTTGTTCGAATGGCGCAGCGACTGGGCGGGCCGGGGGCTTCCGGGCGCCGTCCTGTACGAGCTGCACATCGGTACGTACACCGCCGAGGGCACCTTCGACGCCGCGGCCGCCCGGCTGGAGCACCTCGCCGAGCTCGGTATCACCCATGTGTCGCTGATGCCGGTCTGCCCGTTCCCCGGCACCCACGGATGGGGGTACGAGGGGGTGTCGCTCTGGGCCGTGCACGAGCCGTACGGCGGACCGGAGGGGCTCAAGCGCTTTGTCGACACGGCGCACGGTCTCGGGCTCGCGGTCCTCCTGGACGTGGTCCACAATCACCTCGGCCCGTCCGGCAATCACCTCCCGGCCTTCGGCCCGTACTTCACCGCGACCCATCACACGCCGTGGGGCGCGGCGGTCAATCTCGACGCCCCCGGTTCGGACGAGGTGCGGGCGTTCCTGCTGGGCAGCGCGCTCGCCTGGCTGCGGGACTACCGGCTCGACGGGCTGCGGCTCGACGCGGTCCACGCCCTGGCCGACGGCCGGGCGCTGACCTTCCTGGAGGAGCTGTCCACGGCGGCCGACGCGCTCGCGGCCGAACTGGGCCGGCCGCTGCCGCTGATCGCCGAGTCCGACCTCTGCGATCCGCGGACCACGACCCCGCGCGAATCGGGCGGCCTCGGCCTGCACGCCCAGTGGAACGACGACTTCCACCACTCCCTGCACACCGCGCTCACCGGGGAGTCCCAGGGCTACTACGCGGACTTCGCCGCGGCTCCGCTGGCCGCCGTCGCCAAGACCGTGACGAGCGCGTTCTTCCACAACGGCACGTACTCCAGCTTCCGGGGCCGTACCCACGGCCGCCCCGTCGACATCGCCCGCACGCCCGCCCACCGCTTCGTCGGCTACGCCCAGACCCACGACCAGATCGGCAACCGGGCCCTGGGCGATCGGCTCTCCGCCACGCTCTCCCCCGGCCTGCTGGCCTGCGCCGCGGCTCTCGTCCTGACCGGGCCCTTCACGCCGATGCTGTTCATGGGCGAGGAGTGGGGCGCGCGCACCCCCTGGCAGTTCTTCACCGACCACACCGATCCGGCGCTCGCCGAGGCGGTGCGCAACGGCCGGCGGCGGGAGTTCGCGGCGCACGGCTGGGCGGCGGACGACATTCCGGACCCGCAGGACCCGGCCACCCGCAACCGTTCCTGTCTGGACTGGAGCGAGCCGTCGCAGGAGCCGCACTCCCGCCTGCACGCCTGGTACCGCGAGCTGATCGCACTGCGCCACGCCCTGCCCGACCTCCGCGACCCGGACCTGGCGTCGGTGCGCACCGCCCACGACGAACAGGCCCGCTGGCTGGCGTACCGCAGGGGCGATCTGCGGATCGCGGTCAACCTCGGCGAGAAGCCGGCCACGATCCCGCTGGGCGGCGGCCGGCGCAGGGGCGACGGGAACCGGGTGGTGGCGGCGTGGGAGCCGGTGGAGGCCCCGGGCGGCGACGGGCTGCTGCACCTGCCGCCGGAGTCGTGCGTGGTGCTGGCCGACGGCTGAGGGGCGCGGCAGGGCCGGTCCACCGCGCCCCTCGTCCGGCTATTCGACGATCGCCAGCTCGCGCGCGGTGGTGTTGAGGCGTCGGCCGCCGTCCTCGGTCACGGTCACGATGTCCTCGATCCGCACACCGAACCGGCCCGGCAGATAGATGCCCGGCTCCACCGAGAAGCACATCCCGGGCACCAGCGGCTGCTCCTCGCCCTCGATCATGTACGGCGGTTCGTGGGTGGTGACACCGATGCCGTGGCCGGTGCGGTGGATGAAGCGTTCGCCGTAGCCGAACTCGGTGATGACCGCGCGGGCCGCACGGTCGATCTCCTGGCAGGCGACGCCCGGCCGGACCGCGTTGCAGCCCGCCTCCTGCGCCTCCCGCACGATGTCGTGGACCCGCTGCTCCTCGGCGGTGGGTTCGCCGACATGGACCGTACGGGAGGTGTCCGAGCCGTAGCCGTGCTTGAGGCCGCCGAAGTCGAGCACGACCATGTCGCCCCGCTCGATGGTGCGGTCACCGGCCTCGTGGTGCGGATTGGCACCGTTGGGGCCGGAGCCGACGACCGTGAAGTCGACCTGGGAGTGCCCGAACCGCTTGAGCAGCTCGGCCAGTTCGGCCGCGATGTCGGTCTCCTTGCGGCCGGAGAAGCGCACCTTGAGGATCTCGCCGTACGTGGCGTCGGCGGCGGCTCCGGCGGCCGCGAGCCGCTCCAGCTCATGGACGTCCTTCACCGCGCGCAGCATCGGCAGGGCCTCGGTGAGCGAGACGTACGAGGTGCCCGGCAGTGTGCGTTGCAGCCCGAGCAGATGCATGGCCCAGGCGTTGTCGCTGATCCCGAACCGGCCCGCGCCGTCGAGCAGCGGGGCGGTGACGGCGTAGGGGTCCTTGCCGTCGGTCCAGTCCCGGAGGGTGAGGGCCGGGGCGCCGACGGCCTTCTCGGCGTCCGGGGCCTCCAGCGTCGGGACGACGAGGACCGGGTCCTGACCGGCCGTGAGGACGAGGACGGTGAGGCGTTCGGTGTTCACGGGCTGGTAGCCGGTGAGGTAGACGAGATCGGGTCCGGGCGCGACCAGGACGCCCGCGAGTCCGGCCTCGGCGGCGGTGTCGGCCGCACGCCTCATGCGGGCCCGGTAGTCGTCGGCGGTGAACGGTACGGGCTGGTTCTGGCTGGACATGCGGGACCTCCTGGCGACGCGACACGGCACACAGCATCCTGCCCGTCCGCGCCGGTCGACGCGAGTGGGGCTCAGGTTTCCGGATCCGGACGCACGACGAGGTCGGCGCCGTCCCGGCCGCGCTCGACCAGGCGCGCGTTGGCCGCGTCGGACCGCATCACCCAGCGCTCGGCGTACGGCCGCGGCTTCCCGAACCGCACATGCCGCTCGACGAGCCGCCGTACCCGCAGGGCCGGATCGGTGTCCAGGAACCACACCTCGTCGAGCAGCCCGCGGACAGGGGCCCAGGGGCCTTCGTCGTGCAGCAGGTAATTGCCCTCGGTGATGACCAGCGGGATGTCCGGGGGTACGGGGACGGCCCCGGCGATCGGCTCCTCAAGGGCGCGGTCGAAGGCGGGGGCGTACACGATGGTTCCCGCTTCCGGTGTGCGCAGGCGTCCGAGCAGGGCCGCGTACCCGGCGGCGTCGAAGGTGTCGGGGGCACCCTTGCGCGCGGCGCGGCCGAGCCGTTCCAGTTCGGCCTGGGCCAGGTGGAAGCCGTCCATGGGGACGAGGACGGCGAGGCCGTCGAGCGCGTCGACGAGCCGGGCCGCCAGGGTGGACTTGCCGGCCCCGGGCGGCCCCGCGATGCCGAGGATGCGACGGTGCCCGGGGACGGCGAGGCGGCGGGCGCGGGCCGTCGTTCCGGCGGGATCGCTGTCGATGGTGGGATCGCCGGTGGCGGTGGGATCGCTGGTGGTGGGGCCGCTCGTGTCCATGCGGAGCATTGTGTCCCGCCGCGTCGTGCCCGGCCGGGCGGCCCGCCGGGTCTCCGGACGGCCGCAACCACGGAGGTATCCGCCCGATCGTCGGCGCCACGGTGGTCAGACCTCCCCCAGCAGCAGGTCGGTGGTGGTGACGGCGGCGCATGTGCCGGCCGCCCAACGCAGCGCCATCTCGTGGTCCTCGCGCGAGAAGTCGGCCACGGCGTCGGCGACCAGGAAGGTCTGGATGTCGTGCGTCCAGGCGTCGCACGCGCTCATCAGGACCCCGATGTGTGCGTACACGCCCACGACGATCAGCTGATCGCGGCCGAGGTCCCGCATCTGTCCGAGCAGACGGGTCCGGGCGAAGGCGCTGTACTTCCGCTTGGTGAGCAGCGTGTCACCGACCTGTGGTTCCAGCGGTGCCGGAATCGCCTGCGCGTGCGCGTCGTAGGGGAGACCCGGGCCCCAGAAGTCCTGTTGCAGTCCGCGCTGCGCGGGCGACCGGCCACCGGGCAGCGCGGAGTAGACGACGGGAACACCGGCCCGGCGCGCCCGTGTGGTCAATCGCTCGACGTTCACGAGGAGTTCGGTGAGCGGCGATTCGTCGTCGGTGAAGGCGCCGAGGAAGTGGTTCTGCAGATCGTGCACCAGCAGCAGGGCGCGTTCCGGGTCCGGGACCCACGGGACACGGTTCGTGGGCAGTTCGTCCGCGGTGGGCATGGGGTACGGGGCGATGGCGGGGAGTGCCATGGTGGGCGGCCTTTCAGTGGTACCGGTGCGAGGTGGGCACTTCGGGGCGGTGCGGGAAGAACGCTTCGGGCCGGTGCTGCGAGGCGGAGGCGACGGCGCGGAGATCGCTTCTATTGATCCTGCCGATTCCGGTCTGCGGGAAGGTGTCGACGAACTCGACGCGGTCGGGGACCTCGCAGTCGGCCGGGCTGCGTTCGCGCACGAATTCCTTGACGGCGGCCGGTTTCGGCGGCTCGGCGCCGGCGCGCAGGACGACGTGGGCCCAGGTCCGTTCGCCGAGGTACGTGCCGGTTCGGGCCCGGGTCGGCGTCGGTCAGCTCCGCGACGGGTGCGGGTCGAGCGCGAGGCCGGTGGGCGAGGAGCCCTCGGCATGGACAAGTGCGGGACGCCGTCGGACGATTCCCCTGCTGTTGTCTCGCATGTCCACTCCCTGAACGCATACGGAGGCAAGCCGAATGCGACCTCAACCCACTCACCCCTTAGGCAAGGCTAACCTAAGTTGATGTTCAGAGTCCATGACTGAGCCCGCCTCCGGCCCTACGTTGCCGGAGGCGGGTGCAACAGTGATTCGGACGGGGTCCAGGCCGGGGTCCCTACGGCTCCCCGGCCCCGCGGATCACTCCGGCTCTCCCCGGACCAGCCTGATCCGCTTCGCGAACTCGCGGAAACCACCCGGGGAGCGGCGCATCACGTCGCGGTACTCGCATGCCTCGAAGTCCAGGGAATCGAGGTCGACTTCACGGGAGACGGGATCGACCGAACGAGGGCACAGGAAGGAGAAGAGCCACACATGGGCGTACGCGTCACGTTCCGGCAGCGCGTCCCAGTCGCTTCCGCACGCATCGGCCAGCGCGTTGACGCAGAAGGCCAGGGCCCGGTGCTCGCTCCCGTTCCACTCCTCGCGGAGCCAGCTCTGGAAGTTGGCCTTCGCTCTCTCGACATCCTGTGCGCTGTGCTCGCCCCTGAGAATCCTTCTCACGATCACGGCCTGCGGCTCAGGCATGCTCACCATGACGCCCATGGTCCCGGCGTTCCGCGACCGGGACAAGAGGGCCTGTCGGCGCCGGCCCTCCCCACCGCCGCTCCACGTCAGCGCACTCCCTTGCCCTCCAGGTACGCCAGCACCGCCAGCACCCGTCGGTGCACCGTGCCGTCGTCGGGTTCCAGGCCGAGCTTGGCGAAGATCGAGCCGATGTGCTTGCTCACCGCCCGTTCCGTCACGACGAGTTCGGCGGCGATGGTGCCGTTCGCCTTGCCCTGCGCCATCAGTTCCAGCACCTCGCGTTCGCGCGGGGTGAGGCTCTGCAGCGGTTCGGCCGACGACTTGCGGGTCAGCAGCTGGGTCACGACCTCGGGGTCGAGCGCCGTGCCGCCGCCCACCACCCGGTCCAGTGCCTGGAGAAACTGGTCGACCCGGCCGATCCGGTCCTTCAGGAGGTAGCCGATGCCCTGGGCGCCCTGGGCGAGCAGCTCGGCGGCGTACGTCTCCTCCACATACTGCGAGAGCACCAGGATCGGCAGCTCGGGCAACTCCGCACGGGCGGCGAGCGCGGCGCGCAGCCCCTCGTCGCGGAAGGTGGGCGGGAGCCGCACGTCGAGCACGGCGGCGTCCGGGCGGTGTTCCAGCAGGGCGGGCAGCACCTCGGGCCCGGTCGAAGCGGCGGCCACCACCTCGTGGCCCGAGCTGGTGAGCAGCAGGATCACCCCCTCCCGCAACAGCGCGTTGTCCTCGGCGATCACGATCCGCACGGCAGCTCCACTTCGATGTCCGTCGGCCCCCCGATGGGGCTGCTGATGCGGGTGGTGCCGTCCAGGGCGGCGATCCGCCGCCTGATGCCGACCAGCCCGCTGCCGGACCCACCCCGGTCCGTGGCCTGCGTGGGCCGGGGGCTCGGGTGATCGCCGCCGGTGGAGGGCTTCTCCGAGGTTCCGTACCGTTCGCCCGCGCCGCCGTGCCCATTGTCGCTGATGGTCACCCGCAGGGTGCCGGGGGGACGCTCGATGCGCACGGTGGCGGCTGTCGCACCGCTGTGCTTGCTGATGTTGGTGAGGGCCTCGGCGATGACGAAGTAGGCGGCGGCCTCGATCGCGGCCGGAAGCCGCCGGCCGTCCTCGACACCGTCCAGCTCCGCGGTGACGGGCACACCCGCATCGGCGGCCAACGCCCTTACCGCGCCTGCCAGTCCGCGGTCCGTCAGCACCGGCGGATGGATGCCGCGCACCACGTGCCGCAGTTCGGCGAGAGCCGCCTCCGCGCCGTCCTGCGCCTCGTCCAGACGGATGCGCGCGGCGCCCGGGTCGCTGTCGAGGAGTTGTCTGGCGAGGCCGATGCGCAACGACAGGGCGACGATCCTGGCCTGGGCTCCGTCGTGCAGATCACGTTCGATGCGCCGCAGTTCGGCGCCGTGTGCCTCGACCGCACCGGCCCGGCTCTCGGTCAGCTGGGCGATCCGTTCGGCGAGCGCGGTCGACGGCGACGAGGTGAGCAGCGACCGCGTCCATCCGGCCGACAGGTCCGCGAGTACGCCGTGCCAGCGCAGCACCCACCCCTGCCGCTCGGGCAACGGGGTGCCGTACTCGTCGGCGGCCCGCCGGTCCAGCAGATGCACGACCGGCAGCGCGACCCCGTCCACCAGGAGTCCGACCGGCCACAGCACCATCGCGAGGTAGCCGAGGGCATTGCCCATGAGTGCCTGGAGAGGCAGCCAGAGCGCGTCGCGCCAGACCGTCGGATCGGCGAGCACCCGGCGGACCCGCTCGGAGAGTTCGGCGCTGTCCAGCGACGGATACCGCGTCGGGGTGAACGGAACACCCAGCCGCGCCGCGGCCCTGCGTCGCTCTGACTCCGCGAACCGGCGCAGCACCTTGGCGGCCTCCGGCAGCGCGGGCAGCCCGATGAGCACGGCGGCGAACAGCAGGACCGCCACCACCAGGAACGCGCTCACATACGCGAGCAGCGCGACCGCGATGCCGACGGCCAGATAACGCGACGCGTCCCACGAACGCCGGATGGCGGCCGTCAGCGGGGCGGGAGTGGTGCTCATGACGCAGAACGTTACGGGGCTTCGTCCGTCGCCGGAGTGAGGCCCTCCCCCGGGCCGGGGTGGAGCTGGCTGCACCCCCGTTCCGGGACCGCGCCCCCTCGCCCGACCGGTCTCCGGTTCGTAGCGTTTACCCAGGTCAGAAGGTACGTGGTGGGGCAGAGAAGGAATGGTGGAGTCAACGGTGGACGCGATCACAGCGGTGCGGTCGTCCGCGCTGAGGCTGGAGTCGGTGAGCCGGCGCCACGGCCGGCGCGGCCGGGAGACGACCGCGCTCGACGCGGTCAGTTGCGTGGTCCCGGCCGGGAGCTTCACCGCGGTGGTGGGCCCCTCGGGCTCGGGGAAGAGCACATTCCTGCAGTGTGCCGCGGGTCTGGACCGTCCGACGTCGGGCACGGTACGGATCGGGGCCACCGATCTCGGTGCGCTCTCGGAGGCCGCGCTGACCCGGTTGCGGCGGGACCGGATCGGCTTCGTCTTCCAGTCGCACGCCCTCAATCTGGTGCCTTCGCTGAGCATCGAGGAGAACGTCGTGCTGCCGCTGGTGCTGGCGGGCGCCGATCCGGCGGACGAGCGGGTGCTGACCCGCGGACGGGACCTGCTGGCCCGGGTCGGCCTGGCGGACCGCGGCGCGCAGGGTCCTGCGACGCTCTCCGGCGGGCAGCAGCAACGGGTGGCGGTGGCACGGGCGTTGGTGACCGAACCCGAGGTCATCTTCGCGGACGAGCCGACGGCTTCCTTGGACCCGGAGTCGGCGGCCCTGGTGCTCGGTCTGCTGCGGGACGCGGTGCGGATCGACGGCCGTACGGTCGTCATGGTCACCCATGATCCGGTGGCGGCGAGCTGGGCGGACACCGTACTGACGATGGACGGCGGCCGGCTGCGATGAACAGGACCAAGGGAAGCAGGACCAAGGAGAGCAGGAGCGAGGGGAGCAGGAGCGAGGGGAGCAGGACCAGGAGCGAAGGGGCGGCGCGGCCCCGGCCGGATGCGCGGACCGGCGTCCGACGGGCGTCGGCGTTTCTCGCCCGGCGTTCGCTGAAGGCCCATCGCCGGGCCTGGGGCGCGGTGTTCGCCGCGACGGCGGCGGCGGCCGCGCTGATCGGCGCCTTCGCCCTCGTCGTCGGTTCGCTGCTGCTGGCGCAGCCGCCGGTGGAGCGTTACGCGGGGGCCGACGCGGTGGTGGCGGCCGACCAGAAGGTGACGTACACGGCGAAGCCGTGGGGCAGCAAGCCGAAGACCGCGACGACGTATCTGCCGGAACGGGTGCGGCTCGACCGCTCCGTGGTGGCGAAGGCCGCCGCCGCCCACGGCGTCGCGAAGGCCGTCGCGGACGATTCGGTACCGGTGACCGTGGGCGGCGAGGGCGGCGCGGCTTCGGGCCTCGGCCGTTCCTGGGCGGCCGCCGCGCTCACCCCGTACCGGCTGACGGACGGACACGCGCCCACGTCCGCCGCCGAGGTGGTCATCGACAGCGCGCTGTCGGCGGCCACCGGGAGCGGGACCGGTGACCATGTGACATTGCAGGTCGACGGGGCTCCCCGGCCGTACACCGTCAGCGGTGTCGTGGGCACCGGTCACCGGGGTGGCTCCCCCGCCGTCTTCCTCACCGAGCGGCACCTCACCGCCCTGGCCGGGCACCCCGGCACGGTGGACGCGGTCGGCATCGTCGCCGAGCCGGGGGTCTCCGCCGACGCGCTGCGGGCCTCGCTGGAGGAGGCGTTGCCCGACCGCGCCCGCGGCGACCGTGAGGTCCGGGTGCTCACCGGCCCGGAGCGCGGGCAGGCCGAGCACCCGGACGCGCTCGGCACCCGCGGCGAACTGCTGCCGCTGCTCGCCTCCATCACGGGAACGGTCTTCATGGTGGCGCTCCTGGTGATCGCCACCACCCTCTCCCAGGCGGTCCACCAGCGCTCCGGTGAACTGGCGCTGCTGCGTGCCGTCGGGGCGACGCCCCGGCAGCTCAGGTCGGCCGTCGGCCGCGAGGTGAGCCGGGTGGCCGGTGCCGCGGCGGTGCTGGGCGGGGTCGGTGCCGTACCTCTGGGGCTGCTGATGCGGTCGCTCCTGACGACGGACCCGCTGCCACTGCCGGTACCGGTGTGGCTGCCGTTCGCCGCGGCAGCCACGGCGGCGTCGCTCGTCGCGCTCGCCGCCCGTCCGGTGTCGGTCCTCGCGGCCAGGCCCATCACCGGGCTGCGGCCCGCCGCGGCGCTGGGCGCGGCCCGTGCGCCCGAGCCGAGCGATCCGGGACGGGTGCGTACGGTCACCGGGGCGGTGCTGGCCATGGCGGGCGTCAGCGCGGCCGGTGCGGCGACGGCGCAGGGCGGGCAGGCCGCCGCGATGGCCGCGTCGGGTGCGGCGACATCGCTGATCATCGCCGTGGCGCTGCTGGGTCCGTGGATCGCCCGGGTGGCGATGAGGGTTCTCGGCACGCCGGTACGACGCGTCGGCGGGGTCTCCGGCTTCCTCGCCGCCAAGTCCGCCGCCGCGCACAATCGGCGCCTCGGTGCGGCGATCACCCCGATCGTGCTGGTCGTCGCGTTCGTCTGCGTACAGCTGGCGGCGGGCTCGACGCTGGAGCGGGCCGCCGACCGGCAGGCCGGTGCCGCGCTCCGGGCCGACCTGGTGGTGACGGGCCCGGCCGCCGGACTGCCGGCCGGTGCGGCTCGGGCCGTGCGCGGGGCACCGGGGGTGGCGGCGGCGACCGGTGTGCTGCGCTCCGGTGTCGTCCTCGCGCATCGTGAGATGGGTGATCCGAAGCTGGACCGGTTCCCGGTGCTGGGGGTGACGGCGGACCAGCTGTCCGGCACGCTCGATCCGCGGATCACCGCGGGCGATCCGGCGGACCTCACCGGCCGGGGCACGGTGGCGGTCGGCGAGGACCGGGCCGCCGATCTCGGTGTCGGCGTCGGCGTCGGCGACCCGGTGGAGCTCCGTCTCGGCGACGGCACCGAGGTGCGGCTCCGTGTGGTGGCGCTCTACGAACGGGCGCTGGGGCTCGGTGAGTTCATGCTGCCGCGCGAGGCACTGGCCGGGCACGTCTCGGCCCTTCGCGACCAGCGGATCCTGATCCGTTCGACGGACGGCACGGCGGCCTCCGCCACCGCTGCTTCGGTACGGCGCGCGCTCGCCCCGTACACGGGGCTGCGGGTCCGGCCCGCGACGGCCGACGACGTACGGATCGCACCGTCGTCGTCGGACCAGGACAACGCGATGGTCATCATCGGTGTCGGGTTGATCGGTGGCTTCGCGCTGCTCGCGGTGATCAGCACACTGTCCCTGATCACGGTGGGCCGCCGCCCCGAGTTCCGGCTGCTGCGGATGGTCGGTGCGGGCCGCCGTCAGGTGCGGCGGATGCTGGTGCTGGAGACGGGACTGGTGGCGGTGGCCGGGCTGGCGATCGGCACGCTGGTCGCGGCGGTACCGCTGGTGGCGTTCGCGGTGTCGACGACCGGTTCGGTGCCGTATCTGCCACCGGCGCAGTACGGAGTGCTCGCCCTGGCCGTGACCGTCGCGGCGGGTGCGGGGACGCTGTGGCCGGGGTCGTCCGGTGGCCGGTTCGTCCTCGGGCGCCGCAGGTGAGGACGCCTCCCGTGGTCCCGTCCGGCAGCCGTGGGGCACCGCGTCAAGGCGTTGCGGGCATGGGCAGCGCCCCCTCCCGTACCGCCGCCGCGGCCAGTGCGTCGAGCACCGGGGCGATCAGCGGATGCCCCTCCGCCCCCTGCCGCACCGCGGCGAAGACCCGGCGGGTCGGCGCGCTGCCCTCCACCGGCCGCACCACCACGCCCGTCAGCTCCATCCCCAGCAGCGCCGACCGCGGCACCAGCGCCACCCCGGCCCCCGCCCCGGCCAGCGCGACCACCGCGCGGAAGTCGTCCGAGGAGTGCTCCAGCCTCGGCTGGAAACCGGCGAACTCGCAGGACAGGACCACCACATCGTGGCAGGGGTTGCCGGGGTAGGGGCCGATCCACGCGTCCTTCTCCAGGTCGGCGATGGCCACCTGTGTCCGGCCGGCCAGCCGGTGCCCGACCGGCAGCACCGCGTCGAAGGGCTCGGAGTACAGCGGCACCCGGGTCAGCCGGCGGTCGTCCTCGCCCGGGGCGCCCCGGTACTCGACGGCGACGGCCACGTCGACCTGCCGGTCGAGCACCATCGGCACACTCGCGTCGCCCTCGGCGTCCTGGACCCGGACCCGGATGCCGGGCGCGGTGCGCGTCAGTTCGGCGATGGCGGGGGCGAGGACCAGGCCGATGCCGGTGGCGAACGCGGCGACGGTGACCGTGCCCGCGTCCCCCGCGCTGTAGGCGGCGAGCTCCGCCTCGGCCCGTTCCAGCTGGGCCAGCACCGCGTTGGTGTGGGTCAGCAGGATCTCCCCGGCGGGGGTGAGCCGGGCGCCGCGCGCGCCCCGTTCGACGAGCCGGTGTCCGGTCTCCTGCTCCAGCGCGGCGAGCTGCTGGGAGACCGCGGAGGGTGTGAGGTACAGCGCGGCGGCTGCGGCCGTCACCGTGCGGTGGTCGGCCACCGCACGGAGGATCCGCAACCGCCGTGAATCGATCATGTACCCCATTGTCCCAGGTCACGGAGGGAACCCCGCCGCCGGGCGGGGTTCCCGGGTGAGGCCCCCGGGTGAGGCCCGGGTGCTACTCCCCCAGCGCGGCCCGCGCGTCGACGAACGCGTCCACGGCCCGGTTCACGTCCTGTGTGGAGTGCGCGGCGGAGAGCTGGACGCGGATCCGGGCCGCGCCCTGCGGGACGACCGGGTAGGAGAACCCGATCACGTACACACCGCGCTCCAGGAGGAGCTCCGCCATCCGGCCTGCCTTCGCCGCGTCCCCGATCATGACGGGGGCGATGGCGTGGTCGCCGGGCAGGATGTCGAAGCCCTCCTCGGTCATCCGGGTACGGAAGAGCGCGGTGTTGGCGTTGAGCTGCTCGCGCAGGTCACCGGCGGCCTCCAGCAGGTCGAGGACCTTGAGCGAGGCCGCCGCGATGACCGGGGCGAGGGAGTTGGAGAAGAGGTACGGGCGGGAGCGCTGGCGCAGCAGCGCGACGATCTCGGCGCGCGCCGCGACATAGCCGCCGGACGCGCCGCCGAGCGCCTTGCCGAGGGTGCCGGTGATGATGTCGACCCGGTCCATCACGTCGTGCAGCTCCGGCGTGCCGCGGCCGCCGGGGCCGACGAAACCGACGGCGTGCGAGTCGTCGACCATGACCATGGCGTCGTAGCGCTCGGCCAGGTCGCAGATCTCGCGCAGCGGCGCGACGTACCCGTCCATGGAGAACACACCGTCGGTGACGACGAGCCTGCGCCGGGCGTCGGACGCCTCCTTGAGCTGCTTCTCCAGGTCGTCCATGTCGCGGTTGGCGTAGCGGAACCGCTTGGCCTTGGAGAGGCGGATGCCGTCGATGATGGAGGCGTGGTTGAGGGCGTCGGAGATGACCGCGTCCTCCGGGCCGAGGACGGTCTCGAAGACACCACCGTTGGCGTCGAAGCAGGAGGAGTAGAGGATCGTGTCCTCCTGGCCGAGGAACGTGGAGAGCCGCTGCTCCAGTTCCTTGTGGACCTCCTGGGTGCCGCAGATGAAGCGGACCGAGGCCATGCCGTAGCCCCAGCGGTCCAGCGCCTCGTGGGCGGCGGCGATCACCTCGGGGTGGTCGGCGAGGCCCAGGTAGTTGTTGGCGCAGAAGTTGAGCACCTCACCGGGCCGGCCGCCCGCGGTGACGGCGACCGACGCGGACTGCGGGGTGCCGATCACACGCTCGGGCTTGTGCAGTCCGGCGGCCTCGATCTCTTCGAGGGTGGTGCGCATGTCGTCGCGTACGGAGTCGAACATGAGGGGTGTCTCCCAGCTGTCTACGGTGGCGTCGTCCACGGGGGGCGTCGGGTCAGGAGGTCCAGTCGAGGATGACCTTGCCGCCGCGGCCGCTCGCCGCGTCGTCGAAGGCCGCTTCGAAGTCGCGGTAGCCGTACCGGCCGGTGATCACGGGGGCGAGGTCGAGGCCGCCCTCCAGCAGTACGGACATGGCGTACCAGGTCTCGTACATCTCACGGCCGTAGATGCCCTTGACGGTGATCATCGAGGTGACGATGCGGGCCCAGTCGACGGCGAACTCCTCGGACGGCAGTCCGAGCATGGCGATCCGGCCGCCGTGCGTCATGTTCGCGATCATGTCGCGCATGGCCTCGGGCCGGCCGGACATCTCCAGGCCGACATCGAAGCCCTCGCGCAGTCCGAGGCTCTTCTGGCCGTCGGCGATGGTCTCCTCGCCGACGTTCAGGGCGAGGCTGACGCCGACCTTCCGGGCCAGCTCCAGGCGGGCCTCGCTGACGTCGGTGATGACGACGTTGCGGGCGCCCGCGTGCTTGGCGACGGCCGCGGCCATGATGCCGATCGGTCCGGCGCCGGTGATCAGTACGTCCTCGCCGACCAGCGGGAACGACAGCGCGGTGTGCACGGCGTTGCCGAACGGGTCGAAGATCGCGGCGATGTCGAGGTCGACGGGGACCCGGTGCACCCAGACGTTGGACGCGGGCAGGGCGACGTACTCGGCGAAGGCCCCGTCCCGGCCGACGCCGAGGCCGAGCGTGGAGCGGCACAGGTGGCGGCGGCCGGCCAGGCAGTTGCGGCACTTGCCGCACACCAGGTGGCCCTCGCCGCTGACCAGGTCGCCGACGTTGATGTCGACGACGTCGGCGCCGGTCTCCGCGACCTCGCCGACGAACTCGTGCCCGAGGACCAGCGGGGTGCGTACCGCCTGCTGCGCCCAGCCGTCGTAGTTGCGGATGTGCAGGTCGGTGCCGCAGATACCTGTACGGAGCACCTTGATCAGTACGTCCGAGGGGCCGATCTCCGGCTCCGGCACGTCCATCAGCCAGAGTCCCGGCTCGGCCTTCTGCTTCACGAGTGCCTTCACGGCTGCGGCTCCCTGCGCTGGTGCGGCGTTGAGTACCCCGGGCCGGGGGCATGCCTGTGGGAAGCCTGCGGCCGGGGGAGGATCGAGAGGGACGGGGCAATGGCAGCGCGCGTCGATCGGCTGCCGCGCACCATCCTCTGCCGTCACGGAGAAATCTGCCGCACCCCGCGCCACAGGTCCATCGAGGTTTTCTTAAGCGCGCCCGCAGCTCCGCTTCATGCCGTGCTCCGTCCCGGCGTCATATGTGGGCGCCGCTGCCGCCCGGCGCCCGCACCGTTCCGCTTCATACCTCCGTGTACAGCCCAGGAAGCGCGCCCGCCCGCTCCGCACCCGGTAGAGGAACATCCCCGTCTCGGTCGGCACCTGATGGGTGGATCGGAAGGAGAGCGTCCGGGTGATGCCGGGGTGGCTGGTCCGGAACAGCCGCTGGGCGACGCCACCGCGTTCCGCGCCCGCCTCGCTCGTGGACCGGGCGGCGCGGGCGATCAGCCCGACCGCGTCGTACGCCTCAGCGGACCAGCCGGCCGGCGCGGCCCCGAACCGCTTCCGGTAAGCGGCGGTGGCTCGGCGGCCGCTACGCCGCCGGCCCTCCCGCGGGCTCGGCCGGTTCCGGGTCGGTGGCCAAGCGGGCGTGCAAGTGCTCGTCGTGGTACTTCCCGTCGCCGAAGCGGTAGGAATCGCGCAGTGTGCCCTCGGGGAGATAGCCGCAGCGGTCGGCCACCCGGCAGGAGCCCTCGTTGCCCACCGCGTGGGCTATCTCGATCCGACGGGCATCGGCGGTGGCGAAGCCCCAACTCGTCACCGCCCTGGTCGCCCTGGTGGCGATGCCCCGCCCACGGGCGTCCGGCAGTGTCCAGTAACCGATCATCGCCAGGCCGTCCTCGCGGTCGACCCAACGCAGAGCGACATTGCCCAGCAGGGCACCTCCGGCTGCTTCCAGCACGGCGAACGAGGCGCTGGCACCACGGTCCCAGGCCCCGTCCCGCGCCTGCACCCAGGCCAGGGCGGCGCCGCGGTCGGCCGTCGCGAGCGGGCTCCAGAGGGCGATCCGCGGATCCGCCGCCGCGGCCACCAGGCCGTCCAGCACGGCTTCCGACTCGGCGTCCTCCCGGCTCCATGGGCGCAGCACCACATCACCGAGGTCGAGTGCGGTGCGGACGAAGGCCCGCCGGTCGATGGGGTCCTGCGCGGCGTGCGGGGGCTTGACTGTGCTCATGGCCCCATTCCTACCCGGCCGTACGAAACCCCGCCAGCGAATTTCCGCCGGTCACGGGCGGTGGTCCGCGGTCCACCCCGGCCCGGGAATTGGACGACTGTTAACCCCCGCGTGCCCTTGTGATTCCCGCACGACACGGACGCAACCGATCGAATAGGTCTGGACCACTCGCGGACGCCTTGATCCGCCCACCACATTCGACACTCCCTTTTAACGCTCCCTTCGCAAATGGTCTATACCTTTGACGGTATGGTGGATCACCCGATGCCGCCAAATGCCCGGCCATGGGGGTCTTATGACGATCCATCATCTTCCTCAACCACCATCCGACCACGAGCTCTACTGGTACTTCGGGCCGCAGCGCCGCTGGGTACTGATCAGCACCTCGTTCGCCTTCGCACTCACCGCGGCGACGATGCTGACCTTCGCGCTGCGCACTCCGGCCCTGTGGGCCTTCCTCGCGGTGCTCGCCCTCAATGTCGTCGCCCTCGTCCTGTCCTCGGTCAACAGCCTGCGCCAGCGGCGGCTGACCAGGCGCTCGCACGAGGTGCTCGTCCATGCCTGGGACCCGGCCGAACTGCCCGGTGTGGACCTGTACTTGCCGACCTGCGGCGAACCGCTCGCCGTTCTGGACAACGCCTACCGCGCGGTCTCGGCGGTCGACTGGCCCGGCGCGCTGACCGTCTGGGTGCTGGACGACGCCGCGAGCCCCGAGGTCGCCGAGCTGGCCGCCTCGTACGGATACCGGTACGTCGTCCGGCCCGACCGGGGCCACCTCAAGAAGGCCGGCAATCTCAACCACGCGCTCACCCTGAGCAGCGCGGAGTACATCGCCATCCTGGACGCCGACTTCGCGCCCAGGCCCGACTTCCTGCGTCATCTCGTCCCGTATCTCGCCGACCCGGGTGTCGGCATCGTGCAGAGCCCGCAGTGCTTCGACACCGACAGGTCGATGAGCTGGATCCAGCGCGCCGCCGGATCGGCCCAGGAGTGGTTCTTCCGCTGGATCCAGCCGTCCCGGGACGCGAGCGACGCCGCGATCTGCTGCGGCAGCAACGCGGTCTACCGCCGCAGCGCCATCGACCTGGCCGGCGGCTTCGCCAGGCTCGACCACAGCGAGGACCTGTTCACCGGGCTCGCACTCCACGAACAGGGATTCCGCACCCTGTACGTTCCGGTACTGGTGGCCAAGGGCACCTCGCCGGACAACCTGGCGTCCTTCGTCAACCAGCAGTACCGCTGGGCGATGGGCAATCTGCATCTGCTGGGGACGCCCGTCCTCAAGCGCATGGGCGCCCCCTGGCGGATGCGGCTGTGCTTCTACGAGGGCATCGTCGGCTATCTGACGACGGCGGTGAACACCTTCGCCGCTCCGCTGCCGCCGTTGGTGATGCTGTTCCGGTACCCGGATGACGTCCGCCCCTGGCACGTGCTGCCGCTGCTCGCCCCGCTCTGGCTCTGGCACGTACTGCTGCCGCGGATCAGCCGGACCCGCTGGCGGGTGGAGGTGATCCGGGCCAACGTCCTGACGAGCGTCGCCGCCGGGGCCGCCTTTCTGCACACCCTGCGCGGCCGCAGCGCGGCCTGGGTGCCCACCGGGGCCGGCGGTGCGGCGAAGGGCGGCATGGCCCGCCGGGTCGTGATCGTCTCCCTCGCCTGGCTCTGCTGCTCCACCGGCGCAGCAGCTGCCGGGCTCGCCCTGGCGGTGGCCCGCAACGGCTGGGAACCCAACTGGGGTCTCGCGCTCTACCTGTTGGTGCAGTGCCAGATCAACCTGCCTCTGATACGCGACCTGTTGACCGAACTGCGCCCCGCCGACCCGGCACGCGGGCCCGCGCGGCCGGAACGTCCGACAGGACGCTCCCTGCGGCCCAGGCGCTGGCCCGAAGCGCTGGCCGCCACAACACTTCTCCTGCTCACCGCCCTGCTCGCATCCGGTTGGGTCAACCCGATGCTGCCCTGGCTGAGTTGAAAGGCCCGTCAGATCAATGTCCACGACCATGGCTCCCGGCTTCCGTCGCCCCGGGTTCCGCCCAGACATCGAGGGGCTGCGCGCGGTCGCGGTCCTCGGAGTCCTCGCCTTCCACGCGGCCGTGCCCGGCCTGACCGGCGGATTCGTCGGAGTGGATGTCTTCTTCGTCATCTCCGGCCATCTGATCACCGGGCTCCTGGTGCGTGAGGCCGTCACCACCGGGCGCATCCGACTCGGCGAGTTCTTCTCCCGCCGGGCCCGCCGGCTGCTGCCCTCCGCCGCCGTGGTCCTCGGCGCCGTCGCGCTGGCCGGGGCCTGGCTCACCGTCCCGCTGCGCCGCACCGAGCTGGAGTACGACGTGGTGGCCGCGGCGTTGTCCGCCGCCAACTGGCGCTTCGTCCAGCAGCAGACCGACTACCTCGCGGCAGGCCACGACCAGAGCCCGTTGCTGCACTTCTGGTCGCTGGCGGTGGAGGAGCAGTTCTATCTCCTCTGGGCCCCGCTGCTCGCCGGGTTCGTGTACGTCGCCGCCAGGGCGGCACGCCGGGGGCGCGCCGTGCGGTCGGCGGTGACCGCCTTCACCGTGCTGCTGACGCTCGGCTCCTTCGCCCTGTCCCTGCGCTGGACAAGTGACTCCGTTTCGCTGGCATACCTCGGAACTCCGTCGCGGGTATGGCAGTTCGGCAACGGTGCGTTACTGGCACTGCTGCCCTGGCACCTGCTGCGCGGCCCCCCGCCCGTTGCGTCTGCTGTGCGGGTGGGCGGGGGCCGGGGCACTGTTGTGGTGCATGGTCGAGTACGACGCGTCGACCCCGTACCCCGGATACGCGGCGCTCGTGCCGACGCTGGCCACGGCAGCGGTCATCCTGGCCGGGATACCCGACCGGTCGGCCGCCGGGAGCGCGAACGACCCGGACGCGTACGGGGTGGGGCGGCTGCTGGCGGGCCGGGCACCCCGCGCGGTCGGACGGCTCTCCTACACCCTCTACCTGTGGCACTGGCCCGTACTCGTACTCGCCGAGGCCCGCCTCGGCACGCTGGACTGGCCGGCGAAGGCGGCGCTGGCGGTGGCGTCCGCGTTGCCCGCGCTGGCCACCATGCGCTGGGTCGAACAGCCGGTGCGTCACAGCAGGACCGTGTCCGAACTGCCCCGGCGCGGACTGTCGGTGGGGGTGTCGGCCGTCGTCATCCCGGTCGTCCTCGCGCTGGTGATGGGCACCACGACCCTGCGGCTGCTGGGCCCGGCCGCACCGGTGGACGTGAAGGGCCTGCCGCCGGGCGCGGCCGAGGGCCCGCATCTGCTGTCGCGGAACGGCACGCCGTTCAAGGACGGCCCCGTGGTACCCAGTCCCGTGCAGGCGCGCAAGGACTTCCCGCCGGACGGGGCCTGTGAGGTGGCACCGCCGGTGACCAGCAGTCCGCCCTGCCTGTTCGGGGCGACCGACAGCCCGGACCGGATCGTCCTGCTCGGCGACTCGCATGCCGGCCAGTGGTTCTCCCCGATGCTCGCCCTGGCGGCCCAACGCGGCTGGGCCCTTGAGGAGTTGATGAAGCAGGGCTGCCCACTGCCCGAACTGCGCGTGGTAAACCCCCAGTTGGGCCGCACCTATCACGAGTGCGACACCTGGCGTACGGACACCCTGACCCGGCTCGGCAAGGGGCCCAAGCCCCGCCTCGTTGTGATCGCCTCCCTCAACCGCTACACCGATGACCAGCGACTCCTCACCAGGGGCTGGGAGAAGACGCTCAAGCCCCTGCGTGCGCTCGGGGTCCCGATCGTGTACCTGGAGGACACTCCCGTGCCGGGGAAGGACATCCCGGCCTGCGTCTCCGGGCACACCACGGACCCGGAGGCATGCGCGTTCGACCGCGACACCGCACAGTGGCCCGACCCGCTGGCGCGGCGGATCGCGTCCGGCCGGCTGCCCGGGGTGCGGGCCGTGTCGGTCGACCCGGTCCTGTGCCCGCCGAAGGGGGCGACCTGCCCGGCGGTGCTGGACCGGATCCTGCTGTACCGGGACGACGCCCATCTGACCGATGTCGCCGCCGTGGTCCTCACGCCCCGGCTCGAACGGCTCCTCTCGGAGGCCGGAGCACTGTCCGGCGGCCCGGGGCCGGAGGCGGACGGCTGGACCCGGATCATGCACGACGACTTCGAAGGGCCGGCGGGCAGCCGCCCGTCCGCCGCCCGCTGGAAGTACGACATCGGCACCTGCTATCCGGGCTGCCCGGCCCCGCAGTGGGGAACCGGTGAGATCGAGACCATGACGGACTCGACCGACAACGTGCGCCTGGACGGGAAGGGCTCACTGGAGATCGTCCCCACGCTCAGGGACGGCAAGTGGTACTCCGGCCGGATCGAGTCCCGGCGGGCGGACTTCGCACCGCCTCCCGGCGGTGCTATGCGGATCGAGGCGTCCATCGCGCTGCCCGATGTCACCGGCTCCGCGGCGGCGGGCTACTGGCCGGCCTTCTGGACCCTGGGAGCGAAGCTCCGCGACGGCTTCACGGGGTGGCCTTCGGTCGGTGAACTCGACGTCATGGAGTCCGTCAACGGCCGCGACACCGTCTTCGGCAGCATGCACTGCGGCACCTTCGAAGGCGGCCCCTGCGAGGAGCCGGTGGGCCTCACCTCGGGACCGCGGCCGTGCCCCGGCTGCCGTACCGCCTTCCACTCCTACGCCGTCGAGGTCGATCTGACGCCCGGTGCCGAGGAAGTGCGCTGGTACCTGGACGGCCGCGTCCACCACCGGGTCACCGAGGCGGGAATGGACTCCCGGACGTGGGACCGGGCGGTGCACCACGGGCTGTTCCTGATCCTGAACGTGGCCATGGGCGGCAAACTCCCGGCCGCCGACGGCGCCACCGCGGGCCCCAACACCGAACCGGGACACCCGATGCGCGTCCAGCACGTCACCGTCTCGACCCGGGAGGGCTCCCCCCGCTCCTGACCGACCACGCCGCGCCGCACACCGAGTCGGCTCCGGTGCGCGGCGCGGCACGGTATCAGGTGTTACAGGCCGGACGCGACATGTCACGCGTCACTCGTCACGCGTCACTCGTCACGCGTCACGCGTCACTCGTCAGGAGAAGGCCAGCTCGGTGACGTCGTTGGCCTCCAGGACCCACGTCGCGGTCAGGCCGCCCTCCTTCACCCGTGCGTCGCCGTCGCCCTTGAGCACACCGATGCGATTGCCGGACAGGGCGATCTGGATGGCCTGGTTGTACTCGTGGACCCAGCTCGCGCTGAGGCCGCCCTCCTTCACGTGCGCCTCACCGTTGTCCTTCAGGACGCCGATGCGGTTGCCCGACAGTTCGAGCTGGATGACGTCGTCGGACTCCCGGACCCAGGAGGCGCTGAGGCCGCCTTCCTTCACCCAGGCGACACCGTTGCCGGTGAGGACGCCGATGCGGTTGCCGGCCAGGTCGATGCCGATGACGTTGTCGGACTCCCTCACCCAGGAGGCGCTGAGGCCGCCCTCCTTCACCCAGGCGACACCGTCACCGGTGACGACACCGATGCGGTTGCCCGAGAGTTCGAGCTCCTTGACCTTGTCGGACTCCTTGACCCACGTGGCGCTCAGGCCGCCCTCCTTCACGTAGGCCTCGCCGTTGTCCTTCAGGACGCCGATGCGGTTGCCGGACAGGGCGATCTGCTTGACGTCCCCCGACTCCCTGACCCAGGTGGCGCTCAGGCCGCCCTCCTTCACCCACGCGACACCGTCACCGGTGAGGACGCCGATGCGGTTGCCGGACAGGGCGATCTGCTTGACGTCCCCCGACTCCTTGACCCAGGTGGCGCTGAGGCCGCCCTCCTTCACGTAGGCGTCACCGTTGACACGCAGGGTGCCGATGCGGTTGCCGCCGTCGCCGGAGACCGTGCCGGGCACCGCGTTGGCCGTGGACGAACCAGCGAGACCGGCCAGCGCCAGAACGGCTGCTGCCGCGGAGAGAGTCTTGAGATTCAACGGAGTAACTCCAGTACACAGAGGGATCCTTGGGCCCAATGAGCAGTGCCCTCGGGGGATTGAGCAATCCGAAGACGCTCAACGACTGGAGGGGCGGCGGGTGCCAGGGCCATTGGGGTGACGCAGGCGCATTGAGCGGGGCTCGCCGCGCGCCGGGTCCCGCGAGCCCGGCCGGGTCCGGACGAAGGCCCCGGGCGACCTTCCTGCGGGGTGCGTGCGGGGCGGTGTGCCTTGATAGCGTCGCTCCCGCGATTGCGGACCGCTCCCCGCCGGGGTCGTCGCTGCGCCCGGACGGCCCGCCCTCGACGGACGGCCTGCGGAGCGGGCGTGCTGACGGTACGGGGACGTTCGCGGCAAGGACGAAGAGGGCCGACGCATGAGCCTCGCGCAGTTGCACTACACCTCTGCCACCGCGGGGGACGACGGGGGCGGCGCACGGTTCACGGCCGTCAGCGCCGGCATACCCACGCCGGTGCTGGCGGAGGCCGAGCAGCTCCTCGGATACGAGCCGCCCGCCGGAGCTCCTTACCACCCCACCACCGGCGAACTCCGTTCGTTTCCTGAGGCGTTCAGCTTCAGCACCCTGTCCGACGGCAGTCATCTGCTGAGCCGCACCGTGGCGCTCGGCGGCCCCGGCGCCGGCGGATTCCACGCGCACGCGGTGCACCTTCCGGCCGGTACCCGGCTGCCGGGCGAAGCGCTGCCGATCACGGCCTGGCGGTCGCCGAACTGGGCCTCCGTCGCGCCGGTCGGCGGCACCCCCGGCCCCATGGCCGCCCTGCCCGCCTCCGCCGCCTTCGGTCCCGAGGCGCTCAACGACTTCGCGGTCTCCCGGAGCCCCTGGCTGGCGGCGGTCTTCGCCGACCTGCGCCGGGTGTGCGAGGAACCGGCGCAGGCGCGGCTCGTTCTCGTGGAGCGGCAGTGCGCCGATGTGGCCCGGTGGATCGCCCTGGCCGGAGCCGTACTGCCGCCGGAGACCGCTCAGCGGCTGACCTTCACGACCTATACCCGCCGGCCGTCCGATTCCCCGCACCGGGTCGTCGGGGTGCTGCCGGAGGACGCCCCCGAACCGACCGGCCCGGACGGCGCGTTCCTGGTGCGCGACTGCGCCGGGGCGCGCCCCGGCGAGCCGGTGGGCGATGCCTGGGCCGAGACCTGCGCCCGGATCTGGCGCAACCGGTCCCCCGAGCTGTTCCGGGTGGCGGCGGAGCTGCCCGGCGAACCCTTCGCCGCCGGGCCGCTCGCGGTGACGGCACTCTGCGCGGGCGTCCCACTCGGCCCCGAAGGGCGCGCCGCGGCGGCGAACTGGGCGGCCGAGCGGCCGTACGCGCTGGACGAGGAGCGGACCCGGCAGCTGACCGACGCGCTGACCGCTCCCGGACTTGACCGCACGAGCACCGAACTGTCCGGGGTCGCAAGGCTGTTGACCGCCCTTGACGGCCGGTCCGCCGCCGCCACGACCGCGACGCTCGGCGCCCTGCTGGTGACGGAGGCGGTCCACGGCGGCGATGTCGCACTCGAACCGCCCGCGCGCTCGGTCTTCGCCGGACCGGCCGGGGAGCGTGCCGTCGCCGCGCTGGTCACGGCTCTGGGCGACGACCTCCGTACCGAACTCGCCACCGGTACGCCCCTCGCGGCCTCCGCGACGCCCGTTCCCGGGCGGAGTGTGGGGCGTGCCGTGCAGTTGCTGCGGATCGCTCGGCTGCTCGATGTGGACTGCGCGGAACTGCTCCCCGACGTCGTGGGCCGGATGGCCCGGTCCCTGCTGGACGAAGGGCCGGCCGACTGCGCCGCGGTGCTGCTCGATCTGCTGGACGAGCAGTTCGATGTCCGTACGGCGCTGCTCGGCGAGCTGGACCGGATCGCCCCGCAGGATCCGTCGGCGACGGAGCGGCTGCTGGCGGAGGTCGCGCTGCCGTTCACCGGGGCACAGGCACTGCCGCATCTGCGGATGTGCGCGGCGGCGCCGGACGCCAGGGCGGGCAGCGGCGACGACCGGGTGAAGGTGCTGAACACGGTGCTGCGCGCCGGTGGAATGTCACCGTTCACCGAGCCGTTGGTGCTGCGTACGGCGGTGGGTCTCGCCTGGGGCGACGGCACCCCCACGGCGGGCGAGGCCCGGCTGCTGCTGAGTGGGAGCACTTCCGACGCGCACCGTACGGCCGGTACGTGGGCCGTTCTCGTCGCGGCGGTGCTCGGTGCCCCCGCCGACGACGCGGAGGCCCCCGAGCTCGCCCATGACCTGTTGCGCGGCTTCCCGCAGGAGATCGACGCGCGGACGCGCGGCGCCCTGCTCCTCCTCGAGTTCGCGCGGGACGTCCGCTCGGGGGCGGCGGAGCCCGGCTGGGCGGAACAGGCCCGGAAGCTGTGTGCCGGGGCCGAACCGGTGGAGCCGGGCGTGCGCGAGCAGGCGTTCGGCGCCCTGGCCGGGCAGTTGCTCGCCCCGGACCGGCCGGAGGCGGAGCTGTACGCGTTCGTCCACAGCGACGACCCGGATCTCATCGCGGCCTACGGCAACGCCGCCCGGCAGGACGCGGTGCTCGCCCGGCTGCGCTCCGACCCGGCCTATGTCGCCGACTGCTTCACCGTCTGGAGCTCCCACCCGCACGCGGGCCGTGCCTGGGGCGAGACCCGGGCGGCGCTGCTGGAGGAGGTGCTGCGTCCGGTGGTGCGCGGCCTCTCCGCCGGCGAGCTGGCGGCGGTGGAGGAGGCCGCCGAGCGGGCGGGCAGCAGCCGTACGGCGGAGGCGTTCCGGACGTGGAACCGGCCGGGCGGCCTCCGCAGGCGGCTCGGCAGCAGACTGGCGGCGCGGGTGCGCCGGTCGTGAGCGGCACCCCTCGGCCGTCGTGAGCGACACCCTTCGGCGGTCGTGGGCGACGCTCTCCGGCGGTCGTAGGCGAGGTCCTCGGTGGCCGCCCGCGACACCTTCGGCAATCGCGGGCGGGCCACGGAAGTCGTGGCCCGTCCGGGGCGACCGGTACCGTGTGACCTATCGATCTCGTGCGCTCCCGGCGGGCTGCGTGACACCCCCAGGAGGAACAGATGACGACGAACCGCGGACGCAAGGACGTCATCCGGGACCGGATGGCCGCGACCGGCGAGTCGTACAACGTCGCCGCCCGCAATCTGAAGGCCATGAAGGACATGGGCGCCACGCGTGAGGCCGTCCTCACCCAGCGCTGGCGTCCCGCCGACACCCTCGATGTCCCCTGCCCCTGCGGCGGCACGTGCGAGCCCGGTGAGCGGTGCGAGCGCTGCCACGCGCTCCACCGGCACATGGCGCGCTACCCCGGCAGCGTCACGGACGTGGAGACCTGGGCCGACCGTTACGACTGCATGGGCTGCGCGTCCTCGTACATCCTGACCGTGGTGCTGCCCGGTCGGCCGTGGGGTGTCGCCGAGACCGTGATCCGTGGCGGATCCGCGGAGCCGGTCGTGCGGGCCCGGGTGTTCCCGGGTGTCGCCCATCCGCTGCTGCGGCCGGAGGGCGCCGAGGGCGAGACCGAGGACTGACGACCGGCGTCGGCCCCCGCATCCGCCCCGCCCCGCGCCCACGCCCGTCAAGGCGGAGGCCCCGGCCGCCCCGGAGTCACCGGACGGCCTGGACGACGGTCGCTCCCACCGCGACGGCGAGGACCAGGGCCGCGACGACCAGGGACCGCGGGTTGCCGAAGTTGACCGTCCAGCCGATGCCGACCCGTTTGGGCACCAGGACCGCGGGATCATCGGCATTGACGTAGATCGTGCCGGCGCCGCGCCAGAAGCGGTCGTCGTCGCGCGCGACCAGTCCGGTGCTCTCCTCGCCCGTGCCCTCCGGCAGCCTGCTGCCGGAGGGCCCGACGCGCAGGACGAACCGGGCTACCACGGCGAGCACCGCGACGAACGGCACGCCGGTGACGGCCAGGCTCACGACCATGGAGCGGGTGTCGCTCCACATCAGCGCGGACAGCCCGAGCAGCATCAGGTTCACCAGGGCGGTGATGCCCATCATGGAGCGGGCCGTGACGGTGAGGTAGCGGCGGTACCGGGCGGCGTCGGCCACCGGGCGTGCCACATCGAGGTCGGCACGGGCGCGGAGCAGCCCGGCGACGACGACGGCCATGGTGAGGGTGAGGAGGACCTGGCCGAGGACGAGGCTGAAAGCGGTCCACACACTGGTCGTGTACATGTGGTAGACGGTTCCGCCGGAGGAGCGTTCGGGCAGTGCGATGCGGTCGGGCAGGCCGGGGTAGACGACGACGCCCGCGGCGAAGCTGACGGCGATCACGACGAGCCCGGGGACGGTCCAGCCCCAGGGGAAGCGGACCGGGTCGGTACGCAGGGACGTATCCGCGACGGAGCCCTGCCGGGCCTGTCCGTACCATCCGCCCTCCGCCTTCGCGCGTGCGATGCCGCGGTGGGCCCGTACCCACAGGGCGGCGGCGAGGGCGCAGAGCAGCAGGGAACCGGCGGCTCCGGCGGTGAGGGTGCCGAGCGCGGCGCCGAGCGCCGAGGCGAGCACCGTGACGACGGCCGCGGCGACGAGCATGGCACCGCGGTAGCGACTGTGCTGTTCCTCGACAACGGCGGCGCGCGTCTTGTCCGGCGGTACACGGACGCCGAAGGGTACGGCGGAGGGGTTGAGGAGCGGGCTGGGGGCGGCGTACAGGACGGCGCTCAGCACCGCGAGTAGGCCGAAATTGAGAGCTGCGTCGACCAGCAAGGTGTTCACCTGTCCGTTCTTGTCGCTGATCCCGGTGGAGCGGGGCGCCGCACCGGGACACGGAATGACGTTTCGGGGTCTCGTTCCGCGCGCCGCTCCGCGAGGGACGTCGTGCCGCGGCCTGGGCCCTGCCGTCAAACTGCCGTCGTCGCCCGCAGACGGCAGTTTGACGACAGGGCCTGGCGGTCCCAGGTCTCCCGCCCGGCCCCACGGGTCAGGGCTTTTCGTCCCCCCTCCCGGGGAAGCCGTCCAGAACCGCCGCGACATGCCTCTTCACCTCCTCCTTCGCGATCCCTCGCACGTCCAGCTCGGCGAGGAGGGTACGCATCCGCGCCTCCCAGTCGACGCCGGCCCGCAGTTCGTCCGACGGCTGCTTGACATCCGGCCGGACCGCCGCACCGCTCTTGCGGTTGATGCGGATGATCCCTTCGCGTCGTAGCAGGTCATAGGCCTTGTTGACGGTGTGGAAGTTGATCGCCAGGTCGACGGCCAGCTGCCTGGTGGAAGGAAGACCGGCACCGGGCGCCAACGCCCCTTCCGCGATGGCTTCCACCACCCGGTCCCGGATCTGCTGATAGATCGGCACCTCGCTGTCGAGGTCGAGCACTAGGTACACGCCCCATACTCTATCTGCTATACATCTAATAGAACAGACGCTCATGGCACATGCGGCAGCGCGATGGCCCTGCGCAACTGCCCAGGGGCCGCCCAGGCCCCCGATGGAGGGTGAATCCCCATGGCACTGATGAACATCTCCGACACCGGCCTCACCATCGAGTTCACCGGTCGTGAGCGCATATGGATCCGGCGCGACCCGCTGACCGTGCCGCTCACCGCGGTCCGCCGGGTGACCGTCCTCGACCATCCCCTGCGCGCCGCCCACGGCGCCCGCAAGGGCCTGCACGCCTCCGGAGTCGCCAAGATCGGCACCTGGGGGTTGCTCACCGGCCCTCGCCAGCTCGTGGCCGCCTACCGGGACAGGCCGGGACTGCGCGTGGAGCTGGACCGCGCCGCCGCCGGTGGCGGCTTCGACGAGCTCGTCCTCTCGCTCGACGACGCGCAGCGACTGGCGCGGCTCATCGAGCAGCGGGTGGGGAGCACCCGATGAGCGGGCGGCCGCAGGGCCTGCGTATCGAAGTCGACGGGCTGACCAAGCGGTTCGGCCGTGTCCGCGCCGTCGAGGATCTGAGCTTCACCGTACGGCCGGGCGTCGTGACGGGCTTCCTCGGCCCCAACGGCGCGGGCAAGACCACGACGATGCGGATGATCCTCGGCCTGGTGAGGCCGACCGCGGGCACCGCCACCATCGGCGGGGAGCGGTACGCGGAGCTGTCCAGGCCCTCCGCCACCGTGGGTGCCGTGCTCGACGCCTCCGCGGTCCACCCCGGCCACACGGCTCGGGACCATCTGCACATCTACCGCACCATGGGCGGCCATCCGGCCGACCGGGTCGACCGGTTGCTGACCCGGCTGGGACTCGCGCAGGCGGCGGACCGCCGGACCCGCACCTTCTCCACGGGCATGCGGCAGCGGCTCGGCCTCGCCACCGCCCTGCTGGGCGACCCGCGGGTGCTGCTGCTGGACGAGCCGGGCAACGGACTCGACCCCGAGGGCATCGCCTGGCTGCGCGGCCTGCTGCGCGAGCTGGCGGCCGAGGGGCGCACGGTGCTGGTGTCCAGCCATGTGCTGAGCGAGGTGCAGCAGATCGTCGAGGACGTCGTCGTGATCCGCGAGGGCCGGCTGGTGGCGGCGGGACCGCTGACGGAGATCGAGCGGCTCTCGCCCGGCACGGTGCTGGTCCGCTCCCCGGACGCGGCGGCGCTGCGCGCCGCACTGCTGCGCGGCACCGCGGGGGCCGGCGCGGCCGACCGGGTGGACCTCATGCCGGACGGAACGCTGCGCGTGTACGGGATGGCGGACTCCGCCGTCGCCGATCTGGCCGCCGCCGAACGGCTGCGCGTGTACGGGCTGACCGCCGGAACGAGCCTGGAGCAGCTCTTCCTCCGGCTGGCGGGGGACGACGCACCGGCCGGCCACGACCGGCCGCCGGTAGCGGCGAACGAGGAACGGGACCGGCGATGAACGCACTGATCAAGGCGGAGTTCCGGCGACTGGCCGCCACTTGTCTCCGGCTGTGGGCACTCCTCGCGGCCGTCGCCCTGGGCGGCGGCATGGTGGGGGTGATGACGCTGGTCGGCCCGGAGAACTTCGATCCGCCGGCGCCCGGCCTGGACACCGAGGACGGCGTCCGCTCCGTCCTCGGGATGCTGAGCTTCACGGTGTTCCTGCCGGCCGCGCTCGGCACCCTGGCGATGACCGGGGAATACCGGCACCGCACCGCCACGTACACCTTTCTCCACGCCCCGCGGCGCCGGCAGGTGCTCACCGCCAAGCTCGTCGCGTACGGCGTCGCCGGCCTGGTGTACGGGCTGGTGCTCACCGGCACCGCCGGGGCCGCCTTCTTCGGGGGCGCCGCGGCGCGCGGGGTGACCCCCGGCATGACCACCGGTGAAGTGTGGGCGCTGCTGCTCGGGCCGGCCCTGGCGATGGCGGTGTACACCCTGCTGGGCGTGGCCGCCGGGGCGCTGATCCGCCACCAGGTCGCGGCGCTGGCCGTCGTCGTCGGCTATCTGTACGCGGGTGAGTACCTGCTGATGATGATCCCGGGCGTCAGACTTCTCTACCCGGTGCTGCCCGGTGGCGCCACGGCGTCCCTGACCGGCTTCAGCTATGTCGCGGACACGATGGCCGCGGAGCTGGCGACCGGCCCGGTGCCGCTGCTCTCCCCCGTCGGTGGCGGACTGCTGCTCGTCGGCTACGCCCTGGCCGCGGCGTTCGTGGCGGTCCTGGTGCCGATGCGCAGGGACGTGCACTGAGCCCGCACGGCGGAGCGGGTGCCCCGGAACGCGTTCGTTCCGGGGCACCCGTCCCGGCGCTCGTCCCTCAGCCCTCGTCCGGGGCCAGGCGCAGCGAGATCGAGTTGATGCAGTACCGCTGGTCCGTCGGGGTCGGGTAGCCCTCGCCCTCGAAGACATGGCCGAGGTGCGATCCGCAGCGCGCGCAGCGGACCTCGGTGCGGACCATGCCGTGGCTGCGGTCCTGGATCAGTTCGACCGCGTCCGTGTCCTTCGGGTCGTAGAAGGACGGCCAGCCGCAGTGCGACTCGAATTTGGTGTCCGAGCGGAACAGATCGGCACCGCAGGCGCGGCAGGAGTAGACGCCCGTGGTCTTGGTGTCGGTGTATTCACCGACGAAGGCGGGTTCGGTGCCGGCCTGGCGCAGGACCGCGTACTCGGCCGACGTCAGCTCCGCCCGCCACTGCTCGTCCGGCTTCTCGATGTCGTACGACACGGCGCTCCCTCAGCTCGACAGATGGTCCAGGATCTGCGGGCCGAGGTCCGTGACGTCGCCCGCTCCCATGGTGAGAACGAGGTCGCCGGGCTTCGCCATTCCCGCGATGGTCCCCGGGACCGCGGCCTTGTCGTGGACGGCGGTGACGTCGGCGCCCGCGGAGCGCGCGGCGTCGATGATCAGGTCGCTGGTGATACCGGGGATCGGGTCCTCGCGGGCCGGGTAGATGTCCAGCACCACGGAGCCGTCGGCCAGCGCGAGGGCCTGGCCCATCTCGGTGCCCAGCTCCTGGGTGCGGGAGAAGAGGTGGGGCTGGAACACGACCAGGAGGCGGGCGTCGGACACGGCGCCGCGCATCGCTTCGAGGTCCGCGGTCATCTCGGTGGGGTGGTGCGCGTACGAGTCGATGACCTGCACGCCCGCCGCCTCGCCCTTGAGCTGGAGGCGGCGCTTGACCCCGGTGTACTTGCCGAGGGCCGAGGCCAGGTTGTGGGCCGGGATGCCGAGGGCGACACCGGCGGCGAGGGCCGCGACGGCGTTGAGGGCGTAGTGGCGGCCGGGCACGGAGACCGTGAACGTGAGGTACTTCCCGTTCAGGATGACCGTGACCTCGCTGGTCAGGCCGCGCGGGGTGATCTTGTGGACCCGTACGTCGGCGGTCTCGGACTCGCCGTAGGTGACGACGTTCAGCGAGGGGAGGGCACGGACCCGCTCGGTCAGTTCGACGGCGCCGGCCTGGTCGGCGGCGATCACCAGGGTGCCGCCCGGGACGACCTTGCCGGTGAAGGCCTCGAACGACTCGTAGATCTCGTCCATCGAGGCGTAGTTCGCGTGGTGGTCCAGCTCGACGTTGAGGACGATCGCGACCTCGGGGTCGTACTTCTGGAAGCTGCGGTCGCTCTCGTCCGCCTCGGCGACGAAGATCGCGCCCTCGCCGTGCGCGGCGTTGGTGCCGGGGCCGGCCAGGTCGCCGCCGATGGCGTACGAGGGGTCGAGGTTCAGCTCGGTCAGGGCGACGGCCAGCATCGACGTGGTGGTCGTCTTGCCGTGCGTACCGGCCACCGCGATGGCGCGCAGGCCGCCCATGAGCGAGGCGAGCGCGTCGGATCGGTGCACGACGGGGACCGACAGCTCGGCGGCGCGCAGCAGCTCCGGGTTGTCGGCGCGGATGGCGCTGGAGACGACCACGCACGACGCGTCGTCCGCCAGATGTCCGGCGGCGTGCCCGATGTGGACGGTCGCCCCCAGCGCCCGCAGCGCCTCGGCGGTACCCGACTCCTTGGCGTCGCTGCCCGCGACCTTGGCACCGCGCTGGGCGAGGATCTTCGCGATGCCCGACATTCCGGCGCCGCCGATGCCGATGAAGTGCGGCCGTTCCATGGCGGCAGGAATACCGGGTGCCATGCGTGTGTCTCCCAGAAGTCGATACGGGTACCGGAGCCGGTACGGGGTGCCCGCCCAGCCTATTCGCTGTGCGCGAAGAGCTTGAGCACCGGTACGCCGACCTTGTGGCGGGCCCTGGACGCCCAGTCCCGGTGGAAGAACTCCTCGACGTAGTGCGGCGCGGTCAGCACGATGACCTCGTCCGCCTCCGCGTCGTCGACCACGGACTTCAGCTTGTCCAGGGGGTGGTCCTCGATCACCTGTCCGACCGCTTCGGAGCCTGCCTGCCGCAGGGCCTCCAGCGATACTTCGAGCGCGAGTTCGGCGGGCTGTCTGGCGTTCTTGCCCTCCGGCTCCTCACTCTCCCGGGCGGCTTCCTTCAGTTCGCCCATCGCCAGGTCGTCGATCGCCCGCAGCAGCACATCGGCCTGGTCACCGCGCGGCTGCATGAGCACGACGAAGGAGATCGGCTCCTCCCCGTGCAGGGTGGTGACGAACTCGACGTCCTCGGAGGTGAGGGGCTTCTCGATCATCAAAACGCTGGTGAACACCACGGGTGCCCTTCTGCTTCAGTGGCCGTCGCCGGTCACTGCTGAAACCATCCTTCCCCGTGCTCGCACGGGGTCTGCGAGAGTAATTGTGCCCATCGGAGGCTAACCGGAACGACAAATTCCGCCCACTGTCAGATCCGACGGTACCGAGTGAAGAGGAACCCGGCCTCTTCCAGCATCGACGCCAGGGCGAATCGTTCCGGCACGGCGACCGAGGGGCCGCCCGCGATCCGCTGCGCGTCTCCGGCGGTCAGCATCGGCGAGAGGGTCAGACAGAGCTCGTCCAGCACCCCGGCGGCCACGAACTGACCGAGCATCCTCGGGCCGCCCTCGGTCAGCAGCCGCTCGAGTCCGCGGTCCGCCAGCTCCCGTACGGCCCTGGCAGGGTCCACCCGGGAGCCCTCCCCCGCGATCACCACCTCGGCGCCCGCCCGGCGCGCCTCCTCGATCCGGGCCGGAGGGGCTCCGGCACCGGTCAGGACCAGGGTCGGGACGAGCGGCTCGGTGAAGAGCGGCAAGGAGAAGTCGAGGTCCAGGCTGCCGCTCACCACGGCGATCGCGGGCGCGGGGCCCTGTCCGGCCGCGGCCCGCCGGGCGGCGAAGGCCTCGCGGGCCCTGGCGGGGCGGTAGCCCTCCAGGCGTACCGTCTCCGCCCCGGCCAGCACCACGTCCGCCAGACCGCGCAGGGTGCCGAAGATCCGCATGTCGCTCTCGCAGGAGATCGGCTGCGAGCGGCCGTCGTGCTGGGCGGCCCCGTCGAGCGTCGAGACCATGTTGGCGCGCAGCCAGGGGCCGTCCTGCTCGGGGTAGGCGTAGGCGTCGGCCAGCGCGTCCAGGCTCCACTCCCCCTCGTGCTCGTGGTCAGCCGGTGTCAGGTCGGTCACAGGGAAGAGGCGTCGCATGTCCTGCAGTCTGGCACGGCGCTTAAGGTTGAGAGTTGTGTCGTCCTCCACAGCCCTGCCGGGGCAGAGCCCCATAGCCGAAACGGCCCCCCTGTCCCTCTGCGCACTCGAACCCCGCGTTCCCGCCGACCGGCTGGTCGCCGAGATGGTGCCGCCGCCGCGCTTCGACTCCGTACGCTTCGATACGTATGTGCCGGACCCCAACCAGCCGAGCCAGACCGAGGCGGTCAAGGTCCTGAGCGACTTCGCGGCCGGGCTCGGCGGGGCGCACGCCAGCGGCTCGGGCAAAACCGGAAGAGCGCGAAGCGCATCCTTCGAGGGGTGGTGGCGGGCGACGGGCGGGCGGTTCAGCAGGAGGAAGCCGACGGCTCCCTCGGCGCCGCTCGGGGTCTATCTCGACGGCGGTTACGGCGTCGGCAAGACCCATCTGCTGGCCTCCCTCTGGCACGCCACCCCCGCCGCCCCCTCGCTGAAGGCGTTCGGCACCTTCGTCGAGCTGACCAACCTGGTCGGCGCGCTGGGCTTCCAGCAGACCGTGCAGACGCTGAGCGGGCACCGGCTCCTGTGCATCGACGAATTCGAGCTGGACGACCCGGGCGACACCGTGCTGGTGTCGTCGCTGCTGAGCCGACTGGTCGAGGCGGGGGTCGCGCTCGCCGCCACCTCCAACACGCTGCCCGGCAAGCTCGGCGAGGGCCGGTTCGCCGCGGCCGACTTCCTGCGGGAGATCCAGGGGCTGTCCGCGCACTTCCGTCCGCTGCGGATCGACGGCGAGGACTACCGCCACCGCGGGCTGCCCGAGGCCCCGCCGCCGTACTCCGACGAGCAGGTCACCAGGGCCGCGTACGCCACCGAGGGCGCCAGCCTGGACGACTTCCCCTCGCTGCTCGACCATCTCGCCCGGGTCCATCCGAGCCGCTACGGCGCGCTGACGGACGGTCTGCGGGCAGTCTGCCTCACCGAGGTCCAGCCGGTTCCCGACCAGTCGACCGCGCTGCGGCTCGTCGTCCTCGCGGACCGGCTGTACGACCGGGAGGTCCCGGTGCTCGCCTCCGGGCTGCCGTTCGACCGGCTGTTCAGTGAGGAGATGCTGAACGGCGGATACCGGAAGAAGTACTTCCGGGCAATCTCCCGGCTGACGGCGCTGGCGCGCGACGCGAAGGGGCTGGTGGCGCAGTAGGTTCGGGGACGTACCTCCCCCTCGGGGCCCTTGGGCGCCGAGGGGCTCCCGTATCGACCGCGCACACCGTTTGAAGGGATTCGGCATGGCAACCACGCGTCAGGCTCACACGGTCTGGGAAGGCAACCTGCTCGAGGGCAAGGGGGTCGTCACCTTCGACTCCTCCGGCGTCGGCGAGTTCGATGTCTCCTGGCCGTCCCGCGCGGAGAAGCCGAACGGAAAGACCAGCCCCGAGGAGCTCATCGCGGCGGCCCACTCCAGCTGCTTCTCGATGGCGCTGGCCCACGGTCTGGCCGCGGCCGGCACCCCGTCGACCCAGCTGACCACCACGGCCGACGTCACCCTCCAGCCCGGCACCGGCATCACCGGTATCCACCTCACCGTCCAGGGCCAGGTGCCCGGCATCGACGAGGCGGACTTCGTCAAGGCCGCCGAGGACGCCAAGGCGAACTGCCCGGTCAGCCAGGCACTGACCGGCACGACGATCACGCTCTCCGCCTCGCTGGCCTGACCACAGGGGCCACTCCCGGCCCGGGACACACCTGGGGCCCGGTGACCCGCATGGTTCCCGCGCGGCGATACGCGTGCTACACACATGCGGGTCACTTCTCCTGTCCGCCAGCAGGGAGTTGCCTCATGTCATCAGAAACGTCACGACCGACCGCGGAAACGTCACGTCTGTCCGCCACCCGTCGCCAGGTCCTGGCCGGCAGCGGCGCGGCCGTTGCCTCGATCGCCTTCACCGGGGTGTTCTCCGAACTCTTCGCGGGTACCGCGGCCGCCCGGGGACACAGCGGGTACGGCCCGCTGGTGCCCGACCCCGACGGTCTGCTCGACCTTCCGAAGGGCTTCCGCTACCGCGTCCTGTCCAGGGAGGGCGACCAGCTCCGCTCCGGCGAGGGCCCGGTACCCAGCAACCACGACGGCATGGCCGCCTTCGCCGGCCGTCACGGTCACGTCCGCCTGGTCCGCAACCACGAGAACCGCGTCACCGCGAAGCTCCAGGTCCCGGTCGTCGAGGGCCTCACCTACGACCCGATGGGCAAGGGCGGCTGTACGGCCCTGGAGCTGGACGGCCGCAACAACGTCCTAGGCGAGCGCGTCGCCATCGCCGGTACGGCGGTGAACTGCGCGGGCGGCCGTACCCCTTGGAACACCTGGCTGACCTGCGAGGAGACCGAGGACAGAGCCGGTACCAACGGCTACACCAAGGACCACGGCTTCATCTTCGAGGTGGACGGCGCCGATCCGCACCGCACCGGGGCCGTGCCGCTCACCGCGATGGGCCGCTTCCAGCACGAGGCCATCGCGATCGACCCCAAGAGCGGGATCGTCTACGAGACGGAGGACGCGTTCGACAAGCCGTTCGGGCTCTTCTACCGCTTCCTGCCGAACAAACCGCTCGGCGGTACGGGCTCGCTGCGGGCCGGCGGCCATCTGGAGGCCATGCGGGTGCCGGGCGTGCCCGACCTCTCCGTGGTCCAGGAGACCGGGGCGAGCTTCGAGGGCATCGAGTGGGTCCCCGTACCGGACCCGCTGGCGACCGGGACGCCGATCCGGTTCCAGGACTTCGGCCCGAAGGGCATCACGCACGCGCAGAAGCTGGAGGGCTGCTACTGGGGCGGCTCCTCGGTCTACTTCGTCTCCAGCTTCGCGCACAGCTCGCAGGGGTCGGCCGCCGACCACTACGGCCAGGTGTGGCGGTACGAGCCGAAGCGGCGCCGCCTCACGCTCGTGATCGTCTTCGGCCCCGGCACGGACGTGCAACTGCCGGGCGAGTCCCCGGACAACATCTGCCTCGCCGCCGACGGCGGGCTGATGGTGTGCGAGGACGGCGACGGCGCGCAGCATGTGTTCGGTCTGACGCGGGGCGGCGAGGTCTACGCGATGGCGCGGGGCCGGCAGAACATCGGGACACCGCAGGAGCCCGAGTGGGGAGAGTTCGCCGGGGTCACGTTCGCTCCGGACGGCGGGACGATGTACGTGAACTGCTACACACCGGGGACGACGTTCGCGGTGACGGGGCCGTGGCGCTGACGCGCTGAGCCACGAGGTGCCGGGGGCGGACAGTCGATGTCCGCCCCCCCGTGCGCTGCCCGAACGGCCCGCGTCCCGACGGGCATCGGCCGCAGAAGCTGCGGCGGGGATCCACGCATGGAGATAGGCTCCCGCCTGGTTCCGCGCGCCTCCGCGGAACCCGTTCGCACCGACGGGGAACGGAACACACCTCACCCTCGACGGTGCACCGCATGCCTTCCGCAGCCTCGAAACCAACCCCCGATGGGACGTGAACCATGAGGCAAGAAACCGCACGGCACGACATCACCGTCGTCGGCGGCGGTCTGGCCGGTGTCTGCGCGGCGATCGCCGCCGCCCGGCTGGGCCGTACCGTGGCACTGATCAACAACCGGCCGGTTCTCGGCGGGAATTCAAGCAGCGAAGTCCGGGTCTGGGTCGTCGGTGCCACCGCACACGGCAACAACCACAACGCCCGTGAGGGCGGCATCATGGGCGAACTCTTCGTCGAGAACCAGTTCCGCAACCCGGACGGGAATCCGTACTACTGGGACATGGTCGTGCTGGACGCGGTCCGGGCCGAGCCCGGGATCACGCTCTACCTCAATACCGACGTGCGGGAAGTGGACGCGGACGGGCCCGAGGACGCCCGGCACATCAACGCCGTCACCGGCTGGATGATGGGCTCCGAGCGGCTCATCCGCTTCGAGAGCGAGCTGTTCCTGGACTGTTCGGGAGACGGTCTGGTCGGCGCCCTGGCGGGAGCCCGCCACCGCATCGGCCGGGAGTCGCGGGCGGAGTACCTCGAACCGTGGGCGCCGGAGGAGGCCGATAGCATCACGCTGGGATCGACCCTGCTCTTCTACACCAAGGACGCGGGGCACCCGGTCAAGTACGTGCCGCCGTCCTTCGCCAAGAACATCGCCGAGACCTCGATTCCGCAACGCCGCATCATCAAGTCCGGTGACAACGGCTGTGCTTACTGGTGGATCGAGTTCGGCGGCGAGCTGGACACGGTGCATGACAACGATGCCATCCGTGACGAGTTGTGGGCGGTCATCCACGGCATCTGGGACCACATCAAGAACTCGGGCGAGTTCGACGCCGCCAACATGACGCTGGAGTGGGTGGGTTCGGTGCCCGGCAAGCGCGAGTACCGGCGCTTTCTCGGCGACTACGTGCTCCACCAGGGCGACATACTCGGCCAGACCGAATTCGCCGACCGGGTCGCGTTCGGCGGCTGGTCCATCGATCTGCATCCGCCGAAGGGCATGTACGCCGACGGGGACGGCGCCAAGCAGCGCTACGCGGACGGGATTTACCACATCCCTTACCGAAGCCTGTACTCGGTGAACACGACGAACCTGCTCTTCGCCGGGCGCAACATCTCCTCCAGCCATGTCGCCTTCGGCTCGACCCGGGTCATGGCGACCTGCGCGACGATCGGCCAGGCCGCGGGCACCGCCGCCGCACTGTGCGCCGCCCGGGGTGTCGCCCCGCGCGCACTCGATGTGCCCGTGCTGCAACGCGCCCTGCTGCGGGAGGACGCCTCCGTCGTCGGTCTGGCGTCGGCCGACCCGGACGACCTGGCCCTGCGCGCCGCCGTCACGGCCTCGTCCAGCCTGATCGACTTCGGTGTCGGAACACTGCAGGAGCGCCTGCCGCTGACCGCCGACGCCGGCCTGGTGCTTCCCGTCGACCCCGAACTGACCGGCCTCGAACTGCTCGTCGACGCCGAGCGGGACACGGAACTCGTCGTCGAGCTCCACGACCCGGAGCTCGGACAGAACTACGTTCCTCGCCGCCTCGTCGACTCCGTCACCGTGCCGGTCGCCGCCGGGTCGAAGCAGTGGGTCGCGACGGGGCTCCGGTGGACGCCGGAGAGCGCCCGCAACGCCTTCGTCGTCGTACGGGCCAATGAGGGCCTCGCCCTGTACAGCACCGACGGGCCGGCCCCGGGCGTGCTCGCCCTCACCCGCATCCCGCTGGACCCGCGTGCCGAATCTCCGCAGCCGCTGCGCGAGTGGACCGACAGGGGCCTGCTGCGCCGCGGCTTCTGCTTCCGGGCGGGCGAGACCGCCGCATACGCCCCCGCCAAGGCCGTGGACGGCTACGCCCGCCCGTACGCCGGTCCGCACATGTGGGTCTCCGAGCCCCTCCAGAAGGGCGCGGGAGCCTGGCTGGAGCTGGCCTGGCCGCAGCCGGTCACGCTCCGCCGGATCGATGTCCTCGCCGATGACGACGTCAACGAGGACCTGATCAACCTGCATCACCACCGGACCCCGTTCGACACGCTGCCGACCCTGCTGCGGGACTACCGCGTCGAAGCGCGCGATGCGGACGGCTCCTGGCGGACCGTCTCCCGCACGACGGACAACCGGCGCCGCCGCCAGGTGCACACCCTGGACGAGCCGGTCACGTCGACGGCCCTGAGGATCGTCGTCGAGGCGACCAACGGAGCCGCCTCGGCGCATGTCGTCGCGGTTCGCGCGTACGCGTAGGAGCGGACCGGGCGGGCGACCCGCCGGGCGGACCTGCGGGACGGATCATCCGGGGCGGCGATTCGACGGCCCGGGTGAATCCGCGCGCGACTCCGACGGAGAGAAGCGCCACATCCACCCACTAGTTACATAACTAGATATTTTCCGCTAGTGACTCATTCCGTGCGGAAAATGACAGCTCTGACTGTTCTTGGTGTGGCGCTCGGCAGCCTCACCGGCTGTGGGGGCCACGGCAGCACGCCCGCCGACGGCCCCTCGGCCGCAGGGCGTACGCCTTTCGTGGTCCATGCTCCGTCGCACCCGGTCCCGGCACCGCCGCCCACCATGCCTCCGGGCCCCGGGGCACAGACACCCGTCTTCGCCCACGGGGCGAGGACCGGCGGGAAGGTGGTGGCGCTGACCTTCGACGCCGACATGACGGCCGCCGAGGGACCGCGCGCGGCGGCGGGCGAGCACTTCGACAACCCCGGACTGATCGCGCTGCTGCGCGAGTTGAAGGTGCCCGCGACGGTGTTCATGACGGGGCGGTGGGCCGATGAGTACCCGGCGCAGGCCAGGTCCATCGGCGCCGATCCCCTCTTCGAGGTCGCCAACCACTCGTACAGCCACTACGCCTTCACGTCCCCCTGCTACGGACTACCGACCGTGGCGAAGGGCGACATGCGCGCCGATACGGCGCGGGCCTTCGCCTCGTTCCGGAAGGCCGGCGTGCGCAATACGGTGCCGTACTTCCGCTTCCCCGGCGGCTGTTACGACGATGCGTCGCTGCGCGCGCTCACGCCCGAGAAGGTGACGGCGGTGCAGTGGGACGTCGTCAGTGGCGACGCCTTCGCGACGAACGCGGACGCGGTGGCCGAGCAGGTGCTGGACGGGGTGCAGCCGGGCTCGCTGGTCGTCATGCACTGCACCCGCAGCGCGGCGCCGGTCACGGACGAGGCGGTACGCCAGGTGGTCCCTGAACTGCGCAGGCGCGGATACCGCTTCGTGAAGGTCTCCGACCTGATCCGGGCGGCACAGCGCTGAGCGCTGCCCCGACCTAAGGGCTGTCCCGTAATGCCTGGCGGGCGCGCGACGACAGCTACGGCACCTCGCCGCGTTGTCGGAACGCCCGAATACATCCAGTATTCGGGCGTCCCTCCGCCTTGCGATGCACCGCATCTGACGCCGCACGCTGATCCACCAGGGATTACGGGACAGCCCTTAGCCGGAGCACGCCGTGCGCTGGGCCTCCTGCCATTCGCAGACCGGGCAGAGGGTGATGCCCCTGACCGACTCCGGGTACTCGGTCGGCTTCCGGCAGAGCACGCACTCGGCGTACGGAGGACCCGCGGCGGTCTCCGTCCCGGTGGCCGCGGGGTCCGCGGCAGGTGTACCGCAGTACGCCTCATCCCTGCGCCCATCCATGCGCTCGTCCATGCGTACGAGCCTACTCAGCCGCGCAGGGAAGCCAGCTTGCAGGCGAGCGCGGCCGCCGCGGCGGCGAGGGCGGCGGCGACGACGAACGGCAGGACGGGCAGGTGCACCGTGCCCGTCCGCGAGCCGGAGACCAGGTCCGTCACGGCGGAGTTCGCGGGCGACCCGCTGGTCACGAGGGCCAGCAGCGCGGCCAGCACGGTGCCGACGACGGACCAGCCCCGCCGACGCAGCAGCGGCCGGGTGCAGAGCGCACCGGCCACCGCCCCCAGCAGCACACAGCAGGCGACGGCGAGCAGTCCGGCGATCCCGGCGGGCAGCAGCGCCACCCGGACGGCGTTGTCGGTGCTGGCCGGCTTGCTGATCAGCAGCACGGTCAGGGTGGCGGCCACACCCAGCAGCCCGGCGCAGCCGAGCGCGGCGAGCAGCGATGCCAGATGTGCCCTCGGCGATCCCACCACCGCGGCGGTCACGGTCCGGGCGGCGGGCGGTTCCTGGTTGACGCAGAGCTGTACGAGCCAGGCGGTGACGGGCAGGAGCCCGGCGGCGGCGTAGCCGAGCGAGTCGAGGACGGGCTGCCCCCACTGCACGCCGACGCCGATGAAGGCCACGTACAGCAGGACCGGGGCGAGCCAGCGCTGGGAGCGGACCAACAGGGCGGTCTGGTAGCGGAGGAGGGCGGTCATGATGCCTCGGGGGTCGGGGTGCGGTGCGGGGGCCCGTCGGTCCCCGGGCTCTCCACGCGGCCGGGGGCGGCGGCCAGTTGCCGGATGTGCCAGGGCGGGCGCGCGGTGAGCAGGGCGCACAGCAGCGCGTCGGAGTGCGCGGCCGCGACGGTGAGCCGCACGCCCCCGTCGGCCCCGGGCGTGTGCTCCGGCGCGCCCGGCAGCCCGGCGGGGAGCACGGCGCCGGGCGGGCCCGCCGCCTCGATCCGTACCCGCGGGCCCGTCTCGACGGACCGTGCCCCGGATGTGGCGAACAGGCCGTTCCCCTCGATCCGGAACACGGCGTCGGCCGCCCCGGCGAGCCTGCGCGGGTCGTGGTCGACGAAGACGACGGTGGCGCCGGCCGCGACCCGTTCGGCCACGGCCCGGTCCAGCTCGTCGCGGGCCGCCGTGTCGAGCCCGGTCCATGCCTCGTCCAGGATCAGCAGCTCCGGCTCGGCGAGGAGCGCCTGGGCGACGGCGACCTTCTGACTGGTGCCCTTGGAGAGGTCCGGGAGCGGTGTACGGGCGTGGCCGGCGGCCCCGAAGCGTTCGAGCCACGATTGGGCGCGGTCCGCCGCCTCGGAGGTCCGCAGGCCGTGGATGCGGCCGAGGTGGACGAGGTACCCGGCCGCGGTGAACGGCAACGCGGCCGAGAAGCGCTCGGGGACGTACGCCGTGCGCGGCCGGCGGCCGGTGATCCGGCCCTCCGTCGGGGAGTCGATCCCGGCGAGCAGCCTCAGCAGGGTCGACTTCCCGGTGCCGTTGGCGCCGTCGACCCGGATCAGGGTGTGCGCGGGCAGGTCGAGGTCGACCCCGCGCAGCACCCACGGTCCGCCGAGGCCGTACCGGCGGCCGACGCCTGTCAGGTTCAGTTGGCCGTCGCCTTCTCGGGCTTGGCCTCGCTGGGTCGTACGATCACGAAGCCCTCGCCGTCCAGCCGCAGTTGGACGGCCTCGCCGGATCCGCCGCGGATCATGGAACCGAAGCTCTGCGAGCGGTGCAGCGAGGTGTTCAGGTTGGCGCTCCAGCCGACCACGGCGTCCGTGTCGACGCAGACCGGCTGCTGGGGCGTGACGGGTATCACGATGGGGTGGCCCTCACACATCAGGCCGAGCTTGCCGTATCCGGTGAAGACGCTGTTGAAGAGCCCGCCACCGGTCATCCCGGCGCCCTTCACGGTCTTGATCTCGTAGGAGAGCGTGGAGTCGAAGCAGAGCACGTTGCGGCCGTTGATCGTGAGGACGTCGCCGTGCTCCATGTCCACGATGAAGCAGTTGGCGGCCTCGTGCGCGAACCATGCCTCGCCCTGGCCGCGGACCGCCATCAGCGGCAGCCCCTCGCCGGTCACGGCGCGCTTGAGCATGCCGCCTATGCCCTGGCCCTTGCGCTCGAACTGCAGATCGCCACGGAAGGCGATCATCGAACCCTGGCGGGCGTGCATCTCGCCGTTGACGGCGTACTTGATGGATTTGGCGTTCTGCAGGGTCATCCCGGGGGCCGTGGCCTGCTGCGCCATGTTCTCGCTGGAAAAGAGATCGCTCTTCATGCGGTGCATCCTCACCCGGAGCGTTTCATTCCGCCAAGAATCATTTTCCGGGCGGCTGGCAGACTGGACGGGTGAGCAGCAATGACACCCCCGTATCCCCGTCCGCATCCCCGGCCACGCCCCACCCACCTGCGGCGGACAGCCCGTTCAGGACGGAGCCGACGAGCCTCGACGAGGCGCCGCAGTACGTGCTCCCGCTCGTGGTGCACATCGAGAAGACGGCTCCCCCGGCCCGTACCGACGCGCTGCGGACCGCCGCCCGCGCGGTGCTCGTGATGCTCTCCGACGAGCGCTCGAACGGCGAGGGCGAGTGGGCGCGGGCGATGCGGGACTGGCAGGACGCCCGCATCCGCAAGGTGGTGCGGCGGGCGCGCGGCGCGGAGTGGCGCAAGGCGTCCGCGCTGCCGGGCATCACGGTCACGGGCGAGAGCGCCGAGGTGCGGGTCTTCCCGCCGGTGCCTCTGGACGGCTGGCCGAAGGAGCTGGCGAAGCTCCAGGTTTCGGGGACGGATCTGGACGACCCCGAGCCACCCGCCGCGCCCGATCCCTCGGGCCCGGTGCTGTGGCTCAACCCGGAGCTGGACATGTCGGCGGGCAAGACCATGGCACAGGCCGGGCACGGTGCGCAGCTCGCCTGGTGGGAACTGTCGGAGACCGAGCGCAAGGCGTGGCGCGAGGCCGGCTTCCCGCTCTCCGTCGCCACCGCGGAGCCGGGCCGCTGGCAGGAACTCACGGTGAGCGGGCTTCCGGTGGTGCATGACGCCGGGTTCACCGAGATCGCTCCCGGCTCGTGCACGGTGGTCGCCGACCATCCGGCACTGCGACGCGGCTGAGCGCGAGCGGGGCGGCTCCGTCCTCGCCCGTCCCCGAGGGCGGGCCCCCGAGACCCGTCCCCGCCCCGACCTCCCCGGACCGGGAACCTCGAACGACCGGGAACCTCAAATCAAGCTCTGAACGTCCCCCTGTTCGGATTCAGCACCGCCCTCCGGGGCCATGAGCCCTGCACGGTGCGGAGGAGGGGGACGGCATGGAGCTGGGAATCGGTATCGGCTGGCGGCCGGAGATCGCGGACGCCGTCGAGGCGCTGCCCGGGATCGACTGGGTGGAGGCGGTGGCGGAGAACATCTGCACCGGCCATCTGCCCGATTCGCTGGTACGGCTCAGGGAGCGCGGGGTCACGGTCGTGCCGCACGGCGTCTCGCTGGGCCTCGGCGGGGCCGACCGCCCCGACGCGGGGCGGCTCGCGGATCTCGCCGCCCGCGCCGAGCTGCTCTCCGCGCCCCTGGTGACCGAGCACATCGCGTTCGTACGGGCCGGGGGGCCGCGCACCTCTTCGCCGGGGCTGGAAGCGGGCCATCTGCTGCCCGCCCCGCGGACCCGGGACGCCTTGGACGTGCTGTGCGAGAACGTACGCATCGCGCAGGACTCGCTGCCGGTGCCGCTGGCCCTGGAGAACATCGCGGCGCTGATCTCCTGGCCGGGCGAGGAGCTGACCGAGGGCCAGTTCCTGGCGGAGCTGGTCGAGCGCACCGGGGTCCGGCTGCTGATCGATGTCGCCAATCTGCACACCAACCACGTCAACCGGGGCGAGGACCCGGCCACCGCGCTCGACGAGCTGCCGGTGGAGGCCATCGCGTACGTACATGTGGCGGGCGGCGTCGAGAAGGACGGCGTCTGGCACGACACCCACGCCCACCCGGTCACCGCGCCCGTCCTCGACGTCCTCGCCGAACTCCGTTCCCGGGTCGACCCGCCCGGTGTCCTCCTGGAACGCGACGACGACTTCCCGCCGGCCGGGGAACTGGCGGGCGAACTGGACGCGATCCGCGCCACCTTGGACCGGTCGGCGGCGCACATGACGCGGTCCGCGCCGGGTTTCCGTCCGGCCGCGCGGACCGTGGCGTCCGCGCCCCCGGACGCCACGCGCGACCGGCTCGCGGCCGCCCAGAACGCGCTGCTCGCCGCCCTCGTCGCGGGTGGCCCCGCCCCGCAGGGCTTCGACCGGCGCCGCCTCGGGATCCAGAGCCGCGCCCTGGCCGCCAAGCGGGCCGGGGTCGTCGCCAAGCTGGCACCGGAGCTGCCGGAGATCCTGGGCGCCGGCTACCGGGACGCCTTCCTGGCGTACGCCACGGCCCGCCCCATGTCCGCCGGATACCGGCGCGACGCGCTGGACTTCGCCGAGGAGCTGCTGATCGCGGGCGGACCCGCCGACGACGCCGCCCGGCGCCGGCTGACCCACTGGTGGCAGGACCGGGCCGGCGCGCGCCCGCCGCGCCGCACCACCCGGTTCGTACGAGCGGCCCGCGCGGCCCTGACAGGAAGGTGACCGGCATGAACACCGTGGCACTGTTGGTGGATCTCGGCATCGTGGTCTCCTCCGTCCTCCTGATCGTGGGGCTCGCGCGTGCCCGTGGCGGCGTCGGAGGCTCCGTCCACGACCTCTACGAAGTCGCCTTCCTCAACGGTGGTCCGGGCAGGGTCGTGGACACCGCGCTCACCGCGATGCGGGCGGACGGACGGCTGGCCGTCGGGGGTCCCGGAATCGTCGCCGTCCAGCGGGCCGAGGCCCGTGAACCGGTGGAGCGCGCGGTGCTCCAGGAACACGCCCTGGCCCCCAGCGGCGCGCTGCACACCCTGCGCGACGCGGTGATGCGGCACCCCGCGGTGCAGGAGATCGGCGACGGGCTCGCGGCCCGCGGTCTGCTGGCCGCGCCCGCCGCGAGCCGGACGTGGCGCCGCTGGGGCATGGCCCAGGGACTGGCCTGCGTATTGGCCGTCCCGCTCACCGTCGTGGCGACCGTCACGCAGTCGCTGTCCGACGAACTGTCCCCGGACTCCCCCGTGCCCTTCGTCTTCAAGGTGCTCCCGGTCCTGATCCCCGGCTTCCTCATCGGCTTCATCTGCGCCGGCATCGCCCGGGGACGCGTCACCAGGTCGGGGCGGCGGGCCGCCGAGGCGTACCGCTCCGCCCAGGCGGGCAACCCGCAGCCGGCTCATCTGGTCGCCACGCTCGGGCTGCGGGCCCTCCCCGATCCCGAGCTCCAGGCGCAGTTGATCGCGGCGGCCCGGATGCAGCCGGGCGGACGGGCGTCCGGGCGGCAGGCGCGCTCGGCGGCTGCGGCGTCCACGGGCGCCTCCGCCCTGCTCCTCGCACCGGTGGTGTGGTGTGCCGGTACGAGCCCCGGTCACGGCAGTTGCGGGAGCTCCGGCGACGGGGGCAGCAGCGGAGGCGGCGGGGGCGGGTGCAGTTCCGGGTCGGGCTGTGGATCGGGGTCCGGATCCGGCTGCGGCGGGTCGAGCGGCTCCGGCTGCGGCGGCAGCAGCGGTTCCAGCTGCTCCAGCAGCAGCTGTGGTGGCGGGTCCAGTTGTGGCAGTTAGGACCTGCCCCGCACCGCCGAACCGTCCGCATGATGAACAGGCCATGGCTTTCCACGCCCGCCTCGCATAGGAATCCGCCATGCTCTGGGTTCTGTTTCTGCTGGTCGCATGGGGTGCGGCAGCCATCTCGTGCGCCCGGCTCTGCCTCGTCTCGGCCCGCACGGGACTGCTGTCCCACGCCTCCTCGGATCCCGCGGAGGGCACCGGCTCCGGCCATGAACTGACCCTGTACGAGACGGCGTTCCTGGCCGGCGGACCTCACCGGGTGGTCGATCTGGCGCTGGTCACCATGCATCTGCGACGACGGCTGCTGCTCGCCCACACCGGCTGGGCGACGGTCGTCGACCCGGAGGGCCGGGACGAGATGGAGCGCACGGTGATACGTGCGATAGGCCCGCAGGGCCAGGCCCCGATACCTCCGGTACGGACGGCCGCGGCCACCGCCGACGCCGTACGCGCCCTGGCCGACCGGCTCGTCGCCGCCGGCCTGGCGCTGCCGCGCGGCGCCGGAACCGATGTCGGCGCCGCGGTGCGCGCGGTGCGGGGCGCGGCTCTCCTGGTGGTCGCGATGGGCGCGGTCACCCTGCTGATGCCCGGTCAGGAGCATGGTCCCGGCGGCCCGGTGGTGTCGCTGCTCGTGTGGTTCGGACTGCCGTTCGCGCTGACGGTCGGCTGTCTGTCCATCGCCCGGATGGAGATCCATCCGTACAGCTCGTGGGCCTCGCCCGCCGGTCAGCGGCTGCTGGCCGCGAACGACGTGCCGACCGCCGGGGCGGACCGCGACGTCCTGGCGGCGATCGCCGTACGGGGTGTGCGCGCCGTGGACGATCCGGCGCTGCGGGCCGCGCTCGGCGGCGGGGCGGGCGGACGACGCTACTTCTAGAACACGCCCAGGAAACGCCGGTCCATCACGGGGTGGTGCGCGTCGAAGGACGCCGGTGCGGCGCGCGGAACGCGCGCCGCACCCGGAGCCGGACCCGGTGTCGCTGGAACGACGGGCAGCGCGAAC